>JARGPE010000068.1:0-642 GCA_029212835.1 Alphaproteobacteria bacterium
CCTGTGAAGACCCGCAATATCTGCCCCGACCCAGCATCCCACAGCCGGACCGTGCGATCCCAAGAGGCAGTGGCAACACGCGTACCATCTGGCGAAGACGCCACAGCGACCACCTTCTTCTCGTGGCCTTTAAGCACATGCAGGATAGCGCCTGATACCCCATCCCAGATACGCGCCGTTCCGTCATCGCTGACGCTGACCACACGGGGCCTGATCTCTCCCGGCAAAGCGGGCAGAAAGGTAACCGCATTGACCCCAGCTTCGTGCCCATAAAACCGAGCTAATTGAGAGCGTTCCTCCAGCGACCATAAAATGGCGATGTCATCAAAACCTGCCGTCGCCGCATAGCGACCATCGGGGGAAATCTCAACATCCCGAACAGGGGCACCATGGCCGATAAAATCTGCCTTGGCCGGGGACAAACAAAAAACGGCGGTGTGGAGAAGCCCCCCCATCACCGCCGCCAAATATAGCAGTCTCATTTGCATGGAAACCGACATACTCACCTTATTCTGATTACTCCGCCGGTGCCGTGCGCCCAGACTGCGCGGCCTTTTCCTCTACTTCATCAACCCAAAGGCTGTGGTGCTCTTTGGCCCAGTTCAGGTCGACCTGACCCGACCCCATGGCATCGAAGGCGCC
>JARGPE010000068.1:652-18389 GCA_029212835.1 Alphaproteobacteria bacterium
AGAATGATCGCGATCATCACCATTGAAACAGCCGCATGCCACAGCTGGGCATATTGCTGTTCCTGCATTGGTGTCAGATCGGTTGGCAGGGCAAAGCCAACTTTATTCAACAACGCAAATGTGTCAGCGAACATCGAGGTCGTGAACGGGTCCAGCAATGTCCAACCAGACAGGCTGAGTGAAAGACCACCCAAAATCGTTACCCAGAAAATAACCTTCTGACCGGCATTGAACTTCTTTGCAGGCGGATGAAGATTTTTGGAAAACAAACCGCCTGCCTGCAAGAACCATTTGATGTCCAGCCGGTTGGGTATGTTGTGCATCACCCACATAAAGAAGATCATCACCAGACCTGCCATGAAGGCAAAGGCAATCCAGTTATGGGCGAATTTTCCAGCCGCCGTGATCGTTGCAAAGGCGCTTTTCCCAATTACCGGCAACAGGAAATACTTGCCATAGAGAATATTAAGTCCGGTTATGGCCAGGACTATAAAGGATCCCGCCGTCAACCAATGGCCAAACCGTTCGATGAAACTGAAACGCTCAATTGTTCGACCGGCCCAGCCATGTTCAATTTTAATTCGCCCGCGCAGCAGAAAAAACAACGCCAACAGAAACACCATCCCCGCCATGACCCAAATGCCATAGGTCGACAAGGGGCCGTTGTGGAGCGCCCGCCAAGTGCTGCCTTCTGCCTGAATCAGATTGCCAGCGCCCCGCCGGATTGCGCGCCATAAATCAGCGTCACTGGCATTTCCCAGAGCCTGTCCGGGCACCTGACCTGATTGTTGTGCCCAGGCTGCAGCGCCCAGTAACTGGGTAATCATAACGGCGACCAACGCCGCGATGGCACGCAAAGGGTATGTTAGCCGGTTCATCCCTAATCTCCTGATGTTCCCGAAGGCTCCTTCGATCCAGCGCTGAAGATATTAATCCCGCGCGATCGTTCGAACCCTTACGGTGTCTCTTGTATTGATGCGCGACTGCGCAACTTATCCAATGTCTCTTGGCTCAAAGGCGTATCTTTTTTGCCCTTATAGACGCCCGGATCAAAATCAATAATGCGATCCTGTTCGGATTCGCGACACCCCGTCAGCCCGATTAACACGGTCACGCAAGCAACCATAAGGACACGACCCATTCGGGATCTGTGGGGGAGGTTTGTTGTTCTGTTCATCATCACTTGCACCGATCTTCCAAAGCAAAGGGGTTTGGTTTGTGCCCTTTAGGGAAAGGCCAAGGCAGACGATGCTATCGCCAATGCCTTACCCCTCTACTCATGCCAAAATCATCCCCTCCGCACGGCTTAACTTTCCGCACGGAGGGGGGTAATTTTAGGTTCCCTTTTGGTCGTAGGCCGTACCCCAACCCCAGGCCCCGGAGCCGAAGCCACGGGATACGACACGCTCGCGATAGATATCAGAGATGGTATTGCCATCCCCTGCGAGCAGTGCCTTGGTCGAACACATTTCCGCACAGAGCGGAAGCTTGCCTTCGGCCAACCGGTTGCGACCGTATTTCTGGAATTCGGCAGCGGAGTTGTTTTCCTCCGGTCCACCGGAACAGAAGGTACACTTGTCCATCTTGCCCCGGCTGCCAAAATTACCAGCCTGCGGATATTGCGGTGCGCCAAATGGGCAGGCGTAGAAGCAATAACCACAGCCGATGCACAGATCCTTGGAATGCAGCACCACACCTTCGTCGGTCTGGTAGAAGCAATCCACGGGGCAAACAGCCATGCAGGGTGCGTCTGAACAATGCATGCAGGCAACAGAGATCGACCGTTCGCCCGGCTTGCCGTCATTGATTGTGACGACGCGTCGGCGGTTGATGCCCCATGGCACTTCATTCTCGTTCTTACACGCGGTGACGCAGGCGTTGCATTCGATGCAACGTTCGGCATCACAGAGGAATTTCATTCTAGCCATTGTATTGATCTCCTCTTATGCGCGTTCGACACGACACAGGGTGACTTTCGTCTCCTGCATCTGAGTCACCGAGTCATAGCCATAGGTCTGGGCCGTGTTGGTCGATTCCCCAAGGATATAAGGATCAGCGCCCTCTGGGTATTTACTCCGCTGATCTTCTCCTTGATAGACCCCACCGAAGTGGAAGGGCATGAAGACGACGCCCGCACCGACACGCTCCGTGACCATCGCCATCACTTTGACCTTGCCGCCTTCCGGCCCATACACCCAGACCATGTCACCATCTGCGATGCCGCCATTATTGGCGTCTCGCGTGTTGATTTCGATGAACATGTTCTGCTGCAGTTCCGCCAGCCAGGGGTTCGACCGGGTCTCGTCCCCGCCACCCTCATATTCGACCAGACGGCCGGATGTGAGAATGGTTGGGAACTCTTTCGAGAAGTCGTTTTTCTGGATAGAGGCATAGAGGGTGGGTAGACGATAGGACTTGCGATCCTCATAGGTCGGATAATCCGCCACCAGATCCCGTCGCGGCGTATACAGCGGCTCGCGGTGGGTTGGCACGGGATCCGGGAAGTTCCAAACCACGCAGCGGGCTTTTGCATTCCCGAAGGGCGCGCAGCCATGCTTGATCGCAACCCGCTGGATACCGCCCGACAGGTCGATTTTCCAGTTGGCCTTTGGACCGCCAACAGCATCAATGGCGGCCTTTTCATCGGCCGTCAAATCGCCATCCCAGCCTAGATCGATCAGGCTCTGCATGGTGAATTCCGGATAACCGTCGGTGATTTCCGAACCGACTGAATAAGACCCTTCAGCCAGCAGATTTTCACCATCCCGCTCAACCCCAAACCGTGCCCGGAAGGTTAACCCGCCTTCAGCCACTGGCTTTGATGGATCATACAGGATTGGCGTTCCCGGATGTTTCATTTCCGGCGTGCCCCATGACGGCCAGGGCAGTCCGTAATAATCGCCATCACAGGGGCCTCCGACCGCCTGCAACGTAGTACGGTCAAAGGTGTGCTGGTTTTCCATGTGTTTCTTCAGCCGCTCCGGTGATTGACCGGTATAGCCGATGGTCCACATGCCCGAATTGAATTCCCGCGTCACGTCTTCGATCAGCGGCTCGTCTGCTTCGACTTTCACCTTCTTGAACATTTCATCCGCGAAACCGAATTTCTTCGCGAATTTGTACATGATGGTGTGGTCTGGCAGGGATTCGAACAGTGGTTCGACGATCTTATCGCGCCACTGGATCGACCGGTTCGAGGCCGTGACAGATCCATAGGTCTCAAACTGCGTCGATGCTGGCAACAGGTAGACCCCGTCTTTACGATCGTGCAGCACTGCGGAAACTGTCGGATACGGATCAACCACGACCAACAGGTCCAGTTTTTCCATTGCTGTCTTCATTTCCGGCAGGCGGGTTTGAGAGTTCGGTGCGTGCCCCCAGAATACCATGGCCCGAAGGTTGTTCGGCTGATCAATATTGTCCTTGTTTTCAAGAACACCATCAATCCAGCGCGACACAGGAATCCCGGAAGATTCCATCAGATCCTTAGAGGCGAAACGCCCCAACAGGTAGTCATAGTCAACGCCCCAGACCCGGGACCAATGCTTCCAGGCCCCGGTTGTCAAACCATAATAACCCGGCAGCGTGTGGCTCAGCACACCCAGATCGGTTGCGCCCTGGACGTTGTCATGGCCGCGGAAAATATTCGTTCCGCCACCAGCTTTGCCCATATTGCCCAGTGCCAATTGCAGGATGCAATACGCCCGGGTGTTGTTGTTCCCGTTGGTATGTTGCGTCCCACCCATACACCAGATCACCGTGCCCGGACGGTTGTTCGCCAGCGTCCGCGCCACGCGCGCAAGCTGGGAACCCGGTACACCGGTTACGCGTTCAGTTTCTTCAGGAGTCCAAGCGGCAACTTCTTTACGAATTTGATCCATGCCCCAGACGCGCTGACGAATGAACTCTGTATCTTCCCACTTGTTCTCGAAGATGTGCCATAGCAGACCCCAGACCAGGGCGACATCGGTGCCCGGCCGGAACCGCACGAATTCATCGGCATGGGCCGCCGTGCGGGTAAAGCGTGGATCACAGACGATCAAGGGCGCATTGTTCATCTCCTTCGCCTTCAACAGGTGAAGCAGAGAAACAGGATGCGCTTCCGCAGGGTTGCCCCCGATGACGAAGATCGCGCGTGAGTTATGGATGTCGTTATACGAATTGGTCATGGCACCGTAGCCCCATGTATTCGCGACACCCGCCACTGTCGTGGAGTGACAGATACGAGCCTGGTGATCCCCGTTGTTGGAGCCCCAGAAAGCGTAGAACTTACGGAAGAGATAAGCCTGCTCGTTGCTGTGTTTCGCCGAGCCCAGCCAATAAACCGAATCCGGTCCTGACGACTCACGGATTTCCAGCATTTTATCGCCGATTTCCTCAATCGCCTGGTCCCAAGAAATCTTGGTCCATTTGCCGTCGACAAGCTTGGTTGGATATTTCAGGCGCCGTTCGCCATGGGCGTGTTCGCGGACCGAAGCCCCCTTCGCACAATGCGCACCCAGATTAAACGGGCTGTCAAAGCCGGGCTCTTGCCCGATCCAAACGCCATTATCCACTTCAGCCATCACGGTGCAACCAACGGAACAATGCGTGCAGACGGATTTCACCATCTTTACATTGCCGCTGGTTTCGCCTGTTGCTGCCGCTTCCGCACGCCGGGTCATCAGACCCGCAGGGGCTGCAGCCGCGACTGCAATCCCACCGGCCGTCAGGCCGGAGCGCTTTAAGAAGGTACGGCGATCAACAGCGTCACCGGATACGGTCCCGAAGGCCGCTGCCGAACGGGGGCCATTTGCAACCCCGTTGGTCTTTTTCCGGAGCATGTCTCTCCCTTTCCTTTTCCTGGGTCTGATCCGCCACCTGACTCTCTTAGTCCGTGGCACCTGACCCTTGCTTTCGATGCACTCTCAATACCAAACCCAACCGCCTAGAAGCGGGAGAGTTCGTAATAGGTCTTCACATGGGCTGTTTCGCGATAATCGCCTTTGGTCGCCACTGGTTCAGCTGCCTGCGCAGATGAAACACCGACAGCCGCAACCATCGCACCGGCCCCAACGGCAGCGCCCTTAGTGGCGGCACCGAAGAACTGACGACGGCTAACAGCCCCGTCCCGGTTCTGTTGCTCTTGGTCACTCATCTCAGTCACTCCCTTGTCTTAAGGGTTTCACAAACCCCTTTATGGATATCCAGGGCCTTCAGGCGCGGGCAATCATCCCGAACCCTTGCTCCTCAATCTCCATAAAGAGTTTCCCGACACGTCCCACATGGCGGTACACGTCGGCGGTTTTTGCCGATTCCAAATCAGCAAAAAACTTTCCCGCCCAAGGTCGTAGATGGGCGGCAAAGAACTTGTCCTGATCGTAGATATCGAACTCACCAAGCGCGGTTCCTTCGATCAGATGGCTCATGATATCGCAAATCGCTGCGATATGATCTTCCGGTTCCTTAACACCGGCCGGGCGCTCAAAACCCAGCTGCGCCATATCCCGGCGCAATTGAGCAAGCGGCTTTTCATTCAAAAACCCTGTCAGGTAATAGGATGCAAAGGGCAGTAATTCACCACGCCCGACACCGATGAAAAGATTATGGTATTCTTCCCCAAGACTAGCTGCATCAGCAGCGGTGAGAGCATCACGCAGAGCTGTCGCGGCTTGCCCAAAGTTGCTGTCCGAACCAAGAAAGGGCGTAAGGCTTTGTGCCTCTGCCTGGGTCATGGGTTTGGCCAGTACTCGGGTCAAAAGCGCATAAAGCGCTTGGCGCGCCAGTTCTTCCGCAGATGCAGCCTGGTCCAATGTTGATGGCATACGAGTCTCTTGAACGCTGTTCACCGGTCCCCCTTTCCGATATGCACTGCCGATGTCGTTGCATCGGTCCTAACGTGAGACAATTGCCACACTATTGAAGAGCCAGTGACATCGTTCGCGGCCAGACCTGCAGTCGAATTTTTGCTTGTTCTTGCCTTGCCGAGCCTCGAGTCGTTGCGCCCAAGGTTGTATTGGCAATTTGGCCTTATCGGTTTAAGCATGCCTCACCTTGCCTGTTGTGTCTATTGCCGATTGTCCATCATCGCCGACAGGCTCAGGAGCTTCGGCAAGATTTTCATCCAACCCCAAGTCACTCTCGTTCGTATCTTCGGCTATCTCTGCGTCTTCTTCAGGGGTTAGTTCTTGATCCGATTCCGCTGCGGCAATGTGGTCTTCATTTAGATCTTCCTGGTCCTCTTCTGCCAGCAATTCCGGCTCCGGGTCGCGTTTATATCCACGCCCGACCTGATAGGCTGTCTGCATATTGGCGACCACCGTACCTGCATCGGTAAAATCATCACCATAGTCGATTAGACCATCCAGATTCGCCAGAACCGGATTACTGCGCCATAGTTTACGAAGAGCCAGATTGCGCAATTGTGCTGGCACAGTGCTGGCCATAAATGCCTTGAAATCAGAGCCTGGCCCGAGACTATCCAGCGCAGGAAGGCCTAGTTCTTTAGCTTTTTCGGCCAATTCCTGGTCACTTAATTCCGACTCAACTTCAACAGCATCCGTATCCTGAACCAAGGAAGCCGTATCCTGAACGCTGTCATTCGCATCCAGAGCGATATCCTCAACCACATCCTCTTCAACCGTATATGACGCCACCGCAGCCGCCCCCCGCGCGGGACGCGACTTGGCCTTCATACGGGACCATCGGTTGAGGAAGCGATCATTGGGCACGGCGTTGCAATCTCCTTAACAGCGGCGTCAGTTCAGTTTGGTTTTATCGTAAAACCGTTGTTCAATCGGGTGTAGTTCTTTTCCAAAGCTAGCTTCTTCCGCCACATGGGGCGTGCGCTTACGCTTTTTGAACGGTGTTTCTGTATGATGGTGATCAATGAATTCCTGGACCCAGGCAATCAGTCCATCTGGCATCGGCACGGCTTCTACCATGTCTTCCGCACAATCAGAGAAATCCTGTGCTGAATAGGGAGAGGCCGTGACCGCAACGGCCTTGATCTCCGGCGCGTCTGGATCGTCTTCAATCTCCGCATTGCGCAAAACGACATAGATTGCGGGTGCTTCACCGGCCAGATTAACCAAATAGGCCTCTGTTTCCTTGCGATGCAGGGTCAGGGGTAGCGTAGCGATATGGTAAGTCTGGACAGATCCATCATCAATCAACAGTTTCCATTCAGACAGCGGGCCCGCACCCGGTAAAACGGCAACCGGCATCCAGACATGGGAAATCCACCGACTGACCGCCGGGCGTTTTTCCACGACAATGCCGATGGGCATCTCGATTTCCCGCGCGGCGAAAAAATCGTCCGGCGAGTCATAACGATCGTCAGAAGGGGCCTCTGGCATCCCGCTTGAAAGCCTTTCTTCCCAAATCCCCCTTCTTTGTTACCACTCTGATCTTTTGAGACGAACAGAGCCGAGGGGCATAATTAGTAAGGCCATTCTTGCGCCGAGGCTACAAAGATACAATACTGTGATTATTCTTGAATCTTTTCGATTTTGGAATCTAGACATAGAAATGCACAATAATGCGGGATTAATGGATGGGCGCGCAAGAATCCGCAATTTTTTTGGCCGCTGATTTAGTGTTCAGTGGTGACTATCAGCTCTACAGCATTGTTGCGCTGTCGCTAAAGGTCAGTCTGCTGGCCACCGGCATTGCAACATGTCTGGGGCTGCCTTTGGCAGCGCTCTTGGCAATCGCACGTTTTCCGGGTTGGGATATCGTTGCCACCTTTCTGAACGCCATGTTGGGACTGCCGCCAGTCGTGGTGGGACTATTTGTCTATCTATCCCTGTCGCGGGCTGGGCCATTGGGGATGTTAGGTCTATTATTCACCCCCACGGCCATGGTGATTGCCCAAACCATCCTGATCACCCCGATTGTGGCGGCGATTGCGCTGCGCAGCCTTGAAGATTTCAATTCGGAATATGCCGAGCAATTGCGAGCGATGGGCCTGACCGGATGGGAACGGGCGCAGACCCTTCTGTGGGAAGCAAGGTTCAGCCTGGCAACAGCCGTGCTTGCAGGATTCGGGCGTGCCGTCGCGGAAGTCGGCGCCGTGATGATTGTCGGGGGCAACATCGCCAATGTGACCCGGGTGATGACAACCGCAATAGCGCTGGAAACCAGCAAGGGGGATTTGGCACTAGCGCTAGCCTTGGGCGTAATCCTGATTCTATTGGCATTGGTGGTTAACCTTATCGCCTCTGCAGCCCGCGAAATCGGACGCAAGGCCGCTGGCGAGGCCCCTGCACGGGGGGAGGCATGATGCCTCGTGATACCCCCTCCATGGATGCAACGCCAAATCCGTCCCCTCGGCAATCGGATGACCCAATGGCATCCATGCTGCAGATACAGAATGTTATCCTTAACCGGGCGGAACGCGAAATCCTGAACATCCCCCTATGGTCAGTTCCGATACAGGGGGGCGTCACAGCCCTGATCGGCCCGAATGGAGCGGGCAAGACCACCTTGCTGCGCTTGCTGCATGGCTTGATTGAGCCCAATGCGGGGACAATTAGCTGGCCCGGCGGACAAGCCCCCTCTCGAGCCATTCTCTTGCAATCCCCCGTCCTTCTGCGGCGAACGGCAGCGGCAAATATCGATTTCATCCTTAAGCGCCGCGGTATTCCTAGCGATCAACGCCCTCACCAGATTGCCGAAAGCCTTGCGCAGGCACGGTTAGAAGATTGCGCAACACGCCCTGCCCGGCACCTCTCGGGTGGCCAAAAGCGGCGATTGGCTTTAGCGCAGGCACTAGCACAAGCGCCCCGTGTCTTGCTGTTAGACGAGCCAACAGCCGGTCTTGATCCAACCGCCACCGTCGGCGTTGAACATATGATTTCTAAAGCCGCCGCAGACGGCATCGCCGTCTTCATTTCCAGCCATGAATTGGGTCAGGTTCGCAGATTAGCGGACCGTGCCCTGTTCCTCCATGCGGGCAAGCCCCTTGAAGCCGGCCCGCTTCCTTCCCTGTTCGATGATCCACAGAGCAGGGAACTCATCGCTTTCTTACAAGGAGACCTCACATGGTAACCAAGATTAAAGCCTTCAGCCTTGGGCTTGTTGCCCTCTTGGCGATTTCACTGTCGCACAGCCTGCCCAGTCAGGCGGATGAACGATTCATCACCGTTGCTTCGACTACATCGACCCAGAATTCCGGGTTGTTCGAATTCATGCTGCCAGTATTCACAAAGGAAACAGGCATTGAAGTTCGTGTCGTCGCAGTTGGGACCGGTCAGGCTATCAAGTTAGCCCGCAATGGTGATGCCGATGTGCTGTTTGTACACCATAAACCATCTGAAGAAGCCTTTGTCGCCGATGGCTTCGGTATCAAACGTTTCGATGTGATGTATAATGACTTCGTTATCGTTGGTCCTTCTGAAGATCCAGCCGGAATCAAAGGCAGCGCTGATGTAATCACCGCCCTGAAGAAAATCGCCGACAGTAAGACGCCTTTCGCCTCACGCGGCGACGACAGCGGCACCGACAAACGGGAAAAATCCCTCTGGAAACTGGCCAATATTGAGGCCGGTGGTGAATGGTATCGGGAAACTGGATCCGGTATGGGGGCGACCCTGAACACGGCCCATGGCATGGGTGCCTATGCCCTGACCGACCGCGCAACCTGGCTTGCCTATAAGAACAAGGACGGCTTTGACGTTCTGTTTGAAGGGGACAAGAACCTGTTCAATCAATACGGTATCATCGCGGTCAGCCCGGAGAAATTCCCCCATGTCAAAATCGACGATGCGCAAGCTTTCGTTGATTGGGTGATTTCTAAAGAAGGTCAGGCTGTGATTGCCGATTACAAACTGAACGGCACACAGTTGTTCTTCCCTAATGCCCCTGTGCAGGGAAGTTAAGAGTTCTCGATTTACACCTCCCCCTTAACGGGGGGAGGTTATCGACGGTTTTCAAGCAAGCGGCGCACCATTTCGGGTGCTGAACCTAGATAATTCCCTGGTTCCACCAAGGCCGCGAGGTCTTCACGGCTTTTGATCTTGGCAATCTCTGGCACAGCACAGAGTAGATCCAAGAATTTTCCCTTACCGGCCAGCGCATCGCGGCAGCAGTCATAGACCAGATCGTGAGCGACCTGGCGACCCAGATCAGGGGCAAGCCCCATCATCACGGCCTCTGCCACAATCAACCCGCCGGTCACATCCAGCACCTTGCGCATTGCATCAGGGCGGACTTCCAGCCCCTGCAAGACGTCGCGGGCCGCACGCAGACCACCGGACGCAACGATAATCGCAGTCGGCAAAGCCTGCCATTCGACCTGCCATTGTCCGGTTGCGCGCTCATGATCCTGCACCATCGCATCCAGCATGGCAGAATGCTGTTCCCGCACGATTTTTGCGCTGGCCAGCATCATTTCTGAAGAAATCGGATTGCGTTTTTGCGGCATAGTCGAGGATGCCCCCCGACCCTGCACGAAAGGTTCCAGGACCTCCCCTGTTTCTGACTGCATCATCAGCATAATGTCGTAGCCGATTTTGCCCAAGGTTGCGCAAGTCAGAGCCAGGAAGCCGGTGACTTCGGCAAAACCATCCCGTGCCGTATGCCAGGTAATGTCTGGCACAGCGAGGTTCAGTTCTTTGGCCAGAGCCTCCTGAACCGCCAAGCCATTCGCTCCCAATGAGGCCAGGGTTCCTGTCGCGCCAGAAAAAGAAACAACCTCAACCCGGGGCCGCAGCTGCGCCAGACGTTGACGATGGCGATCAATTGCCGCCAGCCAGGTTGCGGCCTTGTAACCGAAGGAAATCGGCAGGGCATGCTGTAAATGGGTGCGACCGGCCATCGGCGTCGTCGCATAATCTTCCGCCAGTTTTGCTAATGCTACAGCGATTGCATCTAAATCTGTTGAGATCAGGTCCAGTGCATCACGCAATCGCAGCACATCGGCGGTATCCATAATGTCCTGAGTCGTAGCGCCCCAATGTGACCATTGACCCAAACCGCCCTCAGCCCATTTCGACAATTGTTCGACCAGGGGCAGAATGGGATAGCCAACGATGCGAGTCCGCGTCGCCAGATGATCCCAGTCCACACGCGACACCTGAGCCACACGGGCCAAGGCGTCTGGGACCTCTGCCGGGATGATGCCCAGCCCGGCTTGCGCACGGGCCAGAGCAACCTCCACATCCAGATAGCGCTGAACCAAGGCTTCATCCGAATAGAGGCCCCGCATTTCTGCAGTGCCAAACATATCCCCGAATAGCCGTGATTGCAGCACTATGGATGACATCAGCTTCGTTCCACTCTATCTCTTAGGCTTGAGCGGCAACGATGATGACTTCGAAGAGATAGTCCGGCGTTGCCAGTTTCGCTTCACCCGTCGCACGGGCCGGTGTGTTGTCTTTGTCGACCCAAGCGTCCCAGACCGCATTCATTTCTGCGAAATCATTCATATCCGCCAGCCAGATGACAGCCTGCAGGATACGGGACTTGTTCGACCCGGCTTTGGCCAGCAATTCGTCGACCTTTGCCAGGGCAGTCTGGGCCTGAACAGTGACGCTTTCGCCGGCGGTTCCAACCTGACCGGCCAGATAGATGGTGCCATTGTGAATGACCGCACCGCTCATACGGGCACCGGGATCCAAACGGGTAATATCACTCATAAAACTTCCTTTCACGACGGATTCAGATTTAGGAGCCCTTATTGCACCATCCAGGACCGGTCGTGCAACAAGTCCCGCCATTCATGCGTTGGCACGCATTTCCTCCAACCCGTCGCGGGCTTGCAACGACACGCAACAACTGACCAGTTTCCGAGCCTGCTGATAGGGCCAGGGCCGCCCGCGATGCAGGGTGGCGCGCTCGTCCCAGATCAGGACATCATTGGGCCGCCAGATATGGGTATAGATCGCATCGGGAACCGTCATTGCCTCCACCAGTTCATCGGCAAAGGCCTGCCCTGCCGCATCGTCCATATCAGACACACCACAGACATGGGATGCGATATATAGCGATTCTGCGCCATTAACCGGATTGCGCCAAACCGCCTTCCATTGCTGGTCCGTCCATTTTGTGAACAAGGCCTGCTTGGCCAGTTCCGGATCAATCTTCGCCCGGGAATGGGCATAGCGATGACGAAATACCGTCTTGCGCAGCCGATCTTGCAGGGCAGGGTCCAACCGGGCAAATCCTGCGCGGGTGGAAACTAATTCCGTCTCTCCCCCTTCATTGGGCAGTGTCCGCGCCTGCAACACATTGACCAGTGCCGGTACAGGCAGAAATGTGCTGTCAGTATGCCACAGGAAGTTCGCCCGCAAATTCTGCACATGCCGATCTGCCTCGGAGGATATCACCGCCCCTGTCGCGTCAAGATTGGCAACGGGCGAGATCTCCGGTTTCGGACGATCATGACGATCCTCCAGTGGCCCAAACAACGCACCAAATTCTAACTGTGCCTCATCAGACAGATCCTGATCGCGAAACAACAGTAAGGAATGCTCCTCAAACAACCGCCGCAAGTCCTCATAGCCCTGCGATGCAGTGATGTCCTTCAGGGACACATTATGAACCTCAACCCCAAAATCCCGGTGCAAAGGTGTTGTGCGCAATTTGGTTACTCCTGCGAGAGGTTATTCCGCCGCTTGAGCCTTCTGAGCGGCGGTCGGCATTGTGCCACGAATAATATAAGACAGCGCCTGAACAACCTGTTCAGGTTCCCGTGCCACCGCATTGGCCGCGCCGTCGACTTCCTTCAGGGCGTGGTCATGTTCAGGCGGGTGCAGGGTGATGATGGGCTTGCCTTTGGCAACGGCATAGCCGGCATCAAAGGCTGCATTCCACTGTTTGTATTTCTCTCCAAATCGAACAACGACAATATCCGCTGCTGCGATCAAAGTCTGGGTGCGCATGGCATTCAATTGTGCACCCTTACGATCATGCCAAACCTTGTCAGATTCCGGACCGAAAATCGCAACACCGCAATCATCTGAATCCTCATGCACGGTAATTGGGGTGGAGATATCAACCGGAAGGCCTGCCTCTGCAATGCCCCGGCTGATGCGTTCGCGCCAATCGCTGTGGATTTCTCCAGAAAGATAAATATTCCAGCGCCGTTCGCTCATCGTCTCTCTCCTCTCAAATATCAGATTATCGTTCATTAAGACGGTATCAGTATCGACAATCGACGTGCGATAACAAGGTCCCTTACTCAATCTCTTGGATCGGCTTGGCATTGGCGGAGCTGAGCGGCGTCTGACACATTTCCAAATGCAGGCGCCCGCCCGTCGTATAGGGATGTGCCAGAACCAGCTCTTCGTTCAGTTCAATACCCAATCCCGGTTCTGTCGGTGCATTCAAGTATCCATCTTCCCAGTCCAGGCGTTTGGTCAGAATATCCCGGTGAAAGGCTGTATCAATTGTCTCCAGCACCAGGAAGTTCGGACTGCTGAAAGCAACATGAGCGGCAGCCGCATGGGCAATAGGCCCGCAATAGATATGCGGCGCGATCTGGGCGTTGAAGACTTCCGCCAGAATGGCGATCTTCTTTGTCTCCCAGATTCCACCGCTGCGCCCAATATCCGGCTGCAGGATCGAAACGCCCGCCTTCAATGCCTGATGGAATTCAATCTTGGTTGTCAGACGCTCCCCCGTTGCAATAGGAATGGATGTCGCCTGCACCACCCGGGCCAGCGCATCCATCTGATCCGGTGGGCATGGTTCCTCAAACCACAACGGATCATAGGGTTCCAACCGTTTAGCCAGACGAATGGCAGACGATGTTGTCATCTGACCATGAGTGCCAAACAGGATATCAGCGCGATCCCCCACGGTTTCACGCAGGCGTTTCACATTCGCCTCGCTGCGACTCAATTCATGCAACGACAGTTCCCGACCGCCCTGAAAACTATAAGGCCCCGCCGGGTCCTGCTTAATAGCGGTATAGCCCATGGCGACATAGTTCAGTGCCGCCTCGGCTGCCGCATCGGGTTCGTGATAGGGATCCCCTAATCCAGTCCCCTGCCAGACCCAGCCCGGTGGAGCATATTGCTTGGGATACAGATAGCTATAGGTGCGCAGGCGCGGATGGAATTTACCCCCCAGCAGATTATAGACGGGCTGGTCCTGTGCCTTACCCAGAATATCCCAGACCGCCATTTCAATGCCACTGAACACCGCCATCATGGTAATGTCCGGGCGCTGAGTGAAGCCCCCGGAATAGACGCGGCGGAACATCGTTTCCACATTATGGGGATCTTCCCCCGCGATAAACCGTGCAAACGTGTCTTCAACCATGCGACAGGCAATGTCGCCGGAAACCGGGATACCATAGCATTCCCCAATGCCTTCAATCCCATTATCCGTGGTCAGTTTCACGATGACCCAGAAGGACCCGCCAATGCCTGTCGGCGGCACAGTGACAAAGGTTTTGATATCTTTCAGTTTCATATTCGTCGCGCGCCCTATATTTGAAAAAGTGTGACGCCGGGAGCGTATCAGAAACCGACCCACCGACAAGGATTGCAAGCGACGGTTTTGAGCCCTATTTTGCGCTTCTTTCAGGGGCCGGACTGGCCCTCATCAAAATCGGGCGAACCAAACCACTATGACTGACCAGAGCCGTATTCGTAACTTCTCCATCATCGCGCATATCGATCATGGCAAATCCACCCTGGCGGATCGGCTGATCCAGCTCTGCGGCGGCCTGACCGATCGGGAGATGAAGGAGCAGGTTCTCGATTCCATGGATATCGAGCGGGAACGCGGCATCACGATCAAGGCCCAGGCCGTTCGCCTGCTCTATACGGCCAAGGATGGTATTGAATATACACTGAACCTGATGGACACGCCCGGCCATGTGGACTTTTCCTATGAGGTCAGCCGGTCGCTGGCCGCCTGTGAAGGGTCGCTGCTGATTGTCGATGCCAGCCAGGGGGTCGAGGCGCAAACCTTGGCGAATGTCTATCTGGCTCTGGACAACGATCACGAAATCCTGCCCGTGCTGAACAAGATTGACCTGCCCGCCGCCGAACCGGACCGCATCAAACAGCAAATAGAAGACGTTATTGGTCTGGATTGCAGCGAAGCGCTGGAGATTTCTGCGAAAAGTGGCCTAGGGGTTAATGATTTGCTGGAGGCGATTGTAAAGCGCCTGCCCGCCCCACCGCCGTCGGATGCCAAGGCCCCCCTGCGCGCGCTGCTGGTTGATAGCTGGTATGATGCCTATCTGGGCGTGGTAACCCTTATCCGTGTTGTCGATGGCACCATTAAGAAGGGTCAGAAAATCCGTATGCTGTCCACCGGCGCCTCCCATGAAGTGGATCGGGTGGGGATTTTCACGCCAAAAGGCTTGGTCGTCGACAGTCTGGGCCCAGGCGAGATGGGCTTTATCACATCGGGCATTAAGGCAGTGGCCGATTGTAAAATCGGGGATACAATCACCGAAGAGAAACGACCGACCGACAAACCTCTGCCAGGCTTCCAACCGACTGACCCTGTGGTCTTCTGAGGCCTGTTCCCGGTAGATGCTTCAGACTTTGAAGCCTTGCGCGACGCGATGGGCAAATTGGCGCTGAATGATTCCAGCTTCCATGCGGAAATGGAAACTTCCGCAGCGCTGGGATTTGGTTTCCGTTGCGGCTTTCTGGGCTTATTGCATCTGGAAATCGTGCAGGAGCGTCTGTCCCGGGAATATGACCTGGACCTGATCTCCACCGCACCCTCGGTCGTCTACAAAATCACGCTGAACAGCGGTAAAGAGATCGAACTGCACAATCCGGCAGATTATCCGGACCCGACCCATATCGCCTCAATCTCTGAACCTTGGATCAAGGCAACGATCATGGTCCCCGATGATTATCTGGGGCCTGTGTTGACTCTCTGCACGGAGAAGCGCGGCGAACAGCGGGACCTTACCTATGTCGGCAATCGGGCGATGGCTGTCTATGAATTACCGCTGAACGAGGTCGTGTTCGACTTTTATGACCGTTTGAAATCCGTCACCAAGGGCTATGCGTCCTTTGACTATGAAATGACGGAGTATCGCGAGGGCGATCTGGTAAAGGTCTCGATCCTGATCAATGCGGACCCGGTTGATGCTCTGGCGATGATCGTGCACCGCAGTCAGGCGGATTATCGCGGACGACATATTTGCTCCCGCTTGAAGGATCTGATCCCACGACAGTTATTCAAAGTGGCCTTGCAGGCCGCGATCGGTGGCAAGGTGATTGCCCGTGAAACGCTCAGCGCCATGCGCAAGGATGTCACGGCGAAATGCTATGGCGGGGACGTGTCACGGAAACGCAAACTGCTGGACAAGCAGAAGGAAGGCAAGAAGCGGATGCGCCAATTTGGTAAGGTCGAAATCCCGCAATCCGCCTTCCTGGAAGCGCTGAAGATGGGCGACGACTAAGCCAACGCCAATATCGAACGCTATTGCTGGAACCCGCCCCGTCGACGACGGCGGCGGCCAACCAGAAGCAGCAAGCCACCGAGAATCAAAAACAGGATCACGGGCCACAACAGGGCTTCCCAGGCATCTCTCTTAAGATAGGGCAGTGCTTGTTTCTGCCAGAAGTCTGGCGCGCCCAAATGCCGGGAGACGATCACTTCCGCATATCCAAGGCTGGGAGAATGGGTCTCGAACCATACACGACCAGCAGGTTCCGTGGCACGACCGTCCAACCAGACATAGACGCCCAATGCCAAAAAAATCAGGGCCAGTATCATAAATACACGACCGAAAAAATGCAGGACGGCCATGCCGATCCCCTTTTGCTAACGCATGGATACAAAGACGCACCAAATCGCAACATGACAATAACATGATTTGCGCGACAAACCATAGGCTTGGCAGCAAATTAAACAATGGCTTTTTTTTGCAATTCCAGTGCTTGCCCAGCCGCGCGCACTCGGTTATGGTCCGCCGCCTTGCGAAAGGATTGATGCATTTGGCCCAGCCAAGTGCCCTGCGGAGAGATGGCCGAGCGGTTTAAGGCGCACGACTGGAAATCGTGTTGGGGTGAGAGCCCCTCGGGGGTTCGAATCCCCCTCTCTCCGCCAGTTTCATGATTGATCGTTTATGATCAATATGTTGCAGAATGCGGACCTAGTCGATTTCCGTGCTGGTACAGGAACCATATTAAATGGGATCGCTCAGCACGCGTTACCTAGTCCGGCGACGTGACACGTTTTACTTTAGAATTTGAGTTTCAGCCCGCTTCTCGCGATTGCTCCGCAGTCCCGAAGTGGAGGACCGCCAAGCAGGGCGCAGACAAGCCGTGTCTCGCTCCAAAATCACATCCCCCATCAACGCCACCGTCCTTCTTTTAAAAGCGCCGTGCTATCCCCATTGTTGGGCGATCTTGCAGGCGATAGCAAAGCGGTCTGGGTGCACAGAGGCATTTTTCCTGGGGGCGGTTGTATGCAGATCAAAGGCGGGCACGATATCGTCGCCAATGCCCCGGGCTGCCAATCGGGCGACGCCGATGGCGGTCAATTCAGTTTCGGTGCCAACCAACACCTCTTTTCCAGTCACATCTGCCAACAACTGGCAGAACCATGGGTTGGCAGACATGCCGCCATCAACCCGCAAGCTGGAATTCAGCGATATCTGAGATCCCATGGCTGCAAGCACTTGTGCGACGCGATAAGCGACCCCTTCCAGAATAGCCTGCATCATATTGGCCTGCGTCGTGTCCAAGGTTAAGCCAAGCCAACTCCCCTTAGCATTGCGATCCCAATAGGGGCAGGCCAAGCCTGCCAGTGCAGGCACAAAGGCCAGCCC
>JARGPE010000307.1:0-1221 GCA_029212835.1 Alphaproteobacteria bacterium
CGCCATGCCCCAAAAGTCATCCCAGTTTCCTGTTGAAACAATCGGGCCAGGGTACGTCCCGCCGCGCCAACACTATAGGCTATTTCCTCCAGGGATCGACGATCTGACGGATCAGCCAGCAACGCATCCGTCGCCGCCTTGAGACGAGGGTCATTTGGCAGTGGCAGATGCAACTGCGCCGGCAGCGCGGCACGGATACGATCTAGCAAGCAAGACATCAATCGTCCATCTGCGCCTGCCTCGTCCCATTCTCGTGGCAGCGCCGCTGCGGCCAGAATTAGATTCCTCAGCAAGGGATCCACCGACAGAACCGTGCAGGTTTCTGGCATGCCCTGAATACGGTCAGCCGCAATATAAAGGCTGCGAAATTTCGCAAAACTGACGGTTTCAATCGTGTGCATCACACCAGGCGGCAACCAAACCGCCATAGCTGGCGGAGCTAAAAAGCGCCCTTGTTCCGTTACAACAGTCAAAACCCCTTCGGCAGAATAGGTGAATTGCGCCCAGGTATGGGCGTGGGTACTGAACTGCTCTTCCCGCTCCATATCAAAGGCGCGAGTTTCCACCGGTCGAATTAAACCAGTAGGAATTGCTGCACGCTTGATTTGTCCATTAATCGCCATAATTTCAAAACTTATCGATAAATCGCCACCAAGGCCATGTGTATTTTTGTCGACATGCTGGTACAGTCCAACCGACATTTACCGAAGAGAAGAAAAGGCTCCCGCGCGTCAATGATATCAATAACCTACTGTAAGACTGTGGGAGATATGGCGAAATGGCAGTCCGTTTTTGCGCGAACCCACCGTGCCAATCTATTGCAGAGCATCGAATACGGCCTGGCCTATGGTCAGTTTATGGGCCAAAAGCCGCGCCAAGCCTTTATCGAAATTGACGGAGAAGTGGCTGGAGTTTTCAAAATGATCCATGCGGTCATCCTGGACCGGGGGCCCTTATGGTTAGATGGCTATGGATCACCGGCGCATCAAATGGCGTTCTGGCAGGCATTAGACAAGTCTTACAAACGCAGGCTTGGGCGCAAAAGGCGGATATTTCCTGAAATCACGATCACACAAGGAAGCGCTGCTGATCTAGAAAAACTAGGCTTCAAACGTCTGCCTGGCCCTGGATATCAAACAATATGGCTGGACCTTCGCCCGGAACTGGATGATCTTCGGGCCAATCTGAAACGCAATTGGCGGGGAAAACTCTCCAAGGCCG
>JARGPE010000307.1:1231-2984 GCA_029212835.1 Alphaproteobacteria bacterium
AACGGTCAAAATTGAAGATAGAGTGGGATTTTGACGGCAGTTCACTGCCAATACTTCTGTCTGGCTATGTCGCAGACAAAGGTAGCCGGGGCTATCAAGGTCCCTCCCCCAGGCTGCTGCAAAGTTTGGCGCAGTATTTCGGGTTGCAGAAAAATCTGTTGATCGGGCGCGCGGTGCAAGGAACGACAACGATCGCTGCGATCATGATCCTTTGTCATGGCCACAGTGCAACCTATCAAACCGGCTGGACGACATCTGCTGGTCGCGATGACAATGCGCACACGCTGTTGTTGTGGGATGCCCTGCAGGTGTTGCGCGATCGGGACATATGGGATCTGGATCTGGGCGGTATCAATGATGCCTCCGCCAGTGCCGTCAAAACCTTCAAAGAGGGCATGGGCGGTGAGAGTATTGAACTGATCGGTATCTTCAATTAAAGCGCCTGGCAGTTTCTAAACATCGAATGTCATAATATCGCAAGCCAGACGACCCGAGCTGGCGTATACCTATCTCCAGATTTTCCTTTGGAGCCGAATATGTCCCGCTACATTCCAAAATTCCTGCAAGGTCCTCGCGGCATGCTAATCCTGATGGCCTTTGCCATGGCAGTCAGCATGAATGCCTGGTTTGCTCTGCTGAACAACTTTGTGGTGGAACGGGCATCATTTACAGGCCGGGAAATTGGCTTCCTGCAGTCCATTCGCGAAATTCCGGGCTTTATGTCCTTTGCAGCGGTGTTGCTGCTGCCCTTCATTCGGGAACAGAATCTTGCCTTCTTGTCGCTGGCAATGCTGGGCATTGGAACCGCGATCACGGGCTATTTCCCCAGCGAATATGGACTTTATGCCACGACGTTGCTGATGTCATTGGGCTTTCATTATTACGAGACGATGAACCAGTCCTTAACCCTGCAATTGATTGATAAGAAAAATGCAGCGGTGCATCTGGCAACACAGTTAAAGTCTGCCTCTATCGGCACGCTGGTTATTTTTGTTGTGATCATGCTCTGTTTTGACGAAAAGCTGATGCTGATGGTTCAGAACTTCTTTAGCATCGCAAACCCCTTCCCCGGTTTCAATCTGGGTTATGAACCGCTGTATCTCGGGGCTGGGGCTTTTACCTTGGCAATCGCTGTCTTCTGCAAGGCCTTTTATCCCTTCTATGAGGGGCCTGAACTACAGACGAAAACCCTGTTCCTGCGCCGACGCTATTGGCTGTATTACGCGCTGACCTTCATGGGCGGTGCCAGACGCCAGATTTTCATGGTATTCGCAGCCTTCCTTATGGTGGAGAAGTTTGGCTATGACGTCACGGCCATCACATTGCTGTATATGGTCAATCTGATCGCCAATATCTTCATCGCTCCAGCCATCGGACGGGTGATCCGGCGATGGGGGGAACGCCGCACATTGATACTGGAATATATCGGGTTAATCTGTGTCTTTACTGGATATGCCTTTGTTGATGATCATATCGTTGCGGCCTGCCTTTATGTCGTCGACCACCTGTTCTTTGCCTTCGCGATATCTATCAAAACCTACTTCCAGAAAATTGCTGCACCCAAAGATATTGCCTCGACCGCAGGTGTTAGCTTCACCATCAACCATATCGCCGCAGTTGGCTTGCCTGCCGTATTTGGCTTTATCTGGTTGGGGAACCCGTCGCTGGTTGTCTTCCTCGGTTCAGCTAAGGGAATTATATCGCTTCTGCATGCCCAGCGGAAACCGCACGATCCCCCACCAGGTAAAGAGAC
>JARGPE010000069.1 GCA_029212835.1 Alphaproteobacteria bacterium
CCCAACTCGGCTTCCGGGGCACTGAGGCCAAAAAATTCAGGAATGGCGATTGGCAGCGGCTCAATATTGCCGCGCGTGATGTCAATGCGGACCTCCGCCCGTGCCAGCGAGGGTGCCAAGCCCAGTGCCGCGACACAGAGCATCAGGATCGTCGAAAATGCGATAACGCGTTTCATCATTAGCCTCGCTTGCATGCAGTCGATTTGGTCACAACGACCGGTTCAATCCTAAGCCTTCCTAAAAGACCATATCTCTTGGCGAAAAGGTCAGGATGATTTTATTCCACTCAGCATATTTACCGTCGGGAACTTTAAGCGGTGAACACATGCGCACAGCGCGTATGACACTTTCCCCGAACTGTTGAGTCGCAGAAGAGGACAATTCTGTCACCTTCGCGCTGTTAACAGACTTGTCCTGGTTCATCGCGATTTCAACGACAGCCAGCATATCTTTAACATTTGCTGCGCCGACCGGTGGATTCCAACACCGAACGATCTGATCGCGAACAGCAGCCAGTTCAGAATCTGTCATCCCCTGAGACGTCAGCCGACTGGATGCCTGGGCACTGGGTTGAGGGCGCTGTCCTAAGGCTGCAGCCACGGCGTCATTCAGTGTAGTGACCTCTTTCTTTTCCTCTGGCTTAGGCGGCGGCGGTGGCGCGTCCTTCACATCAGCCAAGGTATTCAACACAGAAGAGGCAAAGTCCTTCTTTGGCTCCTCAGGCTTCTTCGGCTCCTTTGGCTTTGCTGGCGGCTGAAACACCGGCGGCGCTTCAGCAGCCTTCGGCGGCTCAGGTTTTGGCTCCGGCGGCGGCGGTTCTGGTTTCGGCTCAGGCACAGGTTCCGGTTTCGGCTCAGGCACAGGTTCCGGCTTAGGCTCTGGTGGTGGCTCGGGCGTGGGTTCCGGCAGAGGTTCAGGCGCTGGCTCCGGTGGGGGTGGCGGCGGCGGCGGAGGGGGCGGCGGCGGTGGCGGCGGAGGCGGAGGCGGCGGTGGGGCCGGGTCTGGCTTTGGCTCCTCAGGTTTAGGCTCTTCCTTTTTCTCTTCCGGCTTTGGTGTTTCGGCAGGCATCTGTATCTGGGCCAATTGGTCCTCCGAGACGACTTCAAAGCTTTGCTCACCACCCAATTCAACCAATTCACGGCTGCTGTCTGGCCATTCGATCAAGGCCGCGACAAGCACCGCGAGGTGAAACAGAATAGAAAAGATAAAGGGGCCGCGCATAGGTCTCTTCTAAGGTCCTCTAACCGCGTTTACGCTGTTGGGTCATTTGGGGGTTGCCGCCGGTGTCGCATTACCCGATTGCGTGGGCAGCCGCGCCAACAGCGCAACCTTCTTAAAGCCAGCGGCACTGATCTTGCCCATCACTTCCATCACACGACCATAAGCAATCTGCTCATCCCCGCGCACGAAAATCCGAATATCAGGATTTGCGCCATGACTGGCGACCAAGGTTGCAACCAATCGGGCCAGATCTGTTGGCTCCTCGTCCAAAAAGACATCCCCATCGCGATTAACCGTCACCACCAAAGGCTCGTCACTGTCATTCAGGCTGGCCGCCTCTGTCTTAGGCAGGTCAACAGGCACCCCAACCGACAGCAAGGGGGCTGTGACCATAAAGACAATCAACAGCACCAGCATAACGTCAACGAACGGGGTGACGTTTATATCCGAAACCGGTCGATAGCGCTTATTGCGCAAGCCCGGTCGGATGCCGTTGGATCCAAGTTGCATTCCCATGGCTATGCCCTGTCATCCAGTTGCCGCGAGATGATGGCGCCAAACTCGCCGGCAAAGCTTTCCAGCCGTCCGGCATAGCGTCCCAAATCTGCGGAAATCTTGTTATAGGCCAGTGTCGCGGGAATCGCGGCCACCAGACCCAATGCCGTCGCAAACAAGGCCTCAGCAATCCCTGGTGCCACCACGGCCAAGCTGGTCTGGTTCGTCGCCGCAATTGAGGCGAAGGAATTCATGATTCCCCAAACCGTTCCGAACAGCCCAACAAATGGTGCCGCAGACCCGACAGAAGCAAGGAACGGCAAGTAGCGTTCCAGCTTGTCGATTTCGCGATTCATGGACAGCTGCATGACGCGCTCAATCCGCTGCTGTAATCCAAGTGACCCACCAGACGTGGATCGCCCTGCAGAACGTTCCCATTCCCGCATCGCAGAGGAAAAGACCGAAGACATAGGATCTGCCGGATATTGGCCAATCCGCCCGTAGAGTTCCTCCAGTGATCCGCCGGACCAGAAGGCATCCTCAAACCGCGAGGCTAACCGGCGCATTTTGCGCAGACGCATGGTCTTTTCAAAAATAATCGCCCAGGTCCAGATCGATGCAAATATCAGCAGCAACATCACGATCTTCACAATGATGTCAGCTTGCATGAACAGTGCGAAAATTGAGAGCTCGCCACCATGCGCCATCATCTGACCGGAAATCACTGTATCCATGAGGCCGGACGTAAGGCCGTCCCCCGCTTGCTGTTCCATAGTCTGCCCTTTTCTTCTTCCAAACCAGATCCGATCACCGGATCTCTTTCCTCAAATCTTTGATTTTATTCACCAAACGCATTCCAACCAAAACCACCTAGGATGATCGAACCGACACCAAGCCCCAATCTTCCAGAGCTTTGCGCACGCTCTGAGGCAGGCGCACAGGCTTGCCCAACTCGTCCACACATCCCAAGGTGACAGTCAATTCACATAAGATCGTGGCATTTCTAAGGACGCGTTGTGCCATTTCGAAGCGCGCGCCAGAAACACCAAGCAAATCAGATTCGACAATCAATGCATCATCCAACTGTGCCGGTTTCAGATAATCGACAATGCAGCGCCGAACAACAAAGCCAACCCCGTCGCTGGCCTGCAGGTCACGATGACCAAAACCAAGATCGCGCAAAAACTCCGTGCGCCCCCGCTCTGCGAATTTTAGATAATTGGCATAGTAAACAATCCCACCGGCATCGGTGTCTTCATAATAGACGCGGATATCCGTTTTATGAGAGGCCTCACGCGGGCTCATCATCGCCCCCAGAGGTCTGCGCCGCCCCAGTTCGTTGCAATAAATCCAACTGTGCCGCCGTCGTGGCGGGCATCTCCAGGCCGATATAGGACCAGCCTTGGCGTGCCAGCATACGACCACGGGGAGTACGCTGAACCAATCCCTGTTGGATCAGGAAAGGCTCCACCACCTCTTCCAACACGTCACGCTCATTCCCCAAAGCAGCGGCTAAAGTCTCTGCGCCAACAGGCCCTCCGCCATAATTTTCCGCGATGCAGGTCAGATAGCGCCGATCCATAGCATCCAGCCCCCGCGAATCCACCTCCAGACGCAACAGCGCTGCATCCGCGGATTTTGCTGTAATGGCGGAATTGCCATCGACGGAGGCAAAATCCCGCACCCGGCGCAGCAGCCGATTGGCCACCCGCGGCGTGCCCCGGCTGCGGCGCGCCACTTCCCGTGCGCCATCATCTGTGACATCCATCGACAGAACCCGCGCGGCACGGCGCACGATTTCCGTCAACTCATCCTCGGTATAGAAATTCATATGCAGCGGAATGCCAAAACGCTCCCGCAGCGGCGTTGTGATTAACCCGGCCCGCGTCGTCGCGGCAACAAGGGTAAACGGCTGCAGATCAATCCGCACAGAGCGGGCTGAGGGGCCATCCCCGATGATCAGATCCAACTGAAAATCCTCCATCGCGGGATAGAGAATTTCTTCGACCGCTGGAGACAGGCGATGAATTTCGTCGATAAACAGCACGTCCCGGGGCTGCAAATTGGTCAACAACGCCGCCAAATCCCCTGCCTTTGCGATTACGGGACCGGATGTGGCACGGAAGCCAACACCCAATTCACGGCTGACGATCTGTGCCAATGTCGTCTTACCCAGACCCGGCGGGCCATAGAAGAGGACGTGATCCATCGCCTCCCCCCTGCCCCGGGCGGCCTCAACAAAGATACTCAGATTCTGCTTTACCGCGCCCTGTCCGACAAACTCCGACAAGGTTAAGGGACGCACTGTGCTGTCGCGCTGATCCTCGACACCAGCTTCCGGGCTGACCATCCGGTCGGGTGAATAATCCGTGGGGTTACTCATTTACTGAGCTCCCTTAGCGCAATCCGGATCAATCCACCGACATCGCTGGCTTCGCCACTGCGGGTCGCCTTGGCCACGGCAGTAAACGCATCGCTGCGGCCATAGCCCAGATTGACCAGGGCAGAAACGGCATCTTCTGCAATTCCCGCATCGGCTTTCGGCGCCTCCCCGGATTTCCCACCAGACGCCGCCATGTTGGGCGTCAGGGCCATGCCGCCGACCTTATCTTTCAATTCAGAAACAATCCGCTGTGCCAATTTAGGGCCAACACCATTGGCGCGCACGACCGCCGCTTTGTCTTGAGCTGCCACAGCCTGAGTCAGCGCCTCCGGTGTCAGGACACTTAATATAGCCAGCGCAACCCGTGCCCCAACCCCTTGCACAGTGGTCAGCAGGCGAAACCAATCCCGTTCTGTTTTTTCAAGAAATCCATAAAGATGAATGTGATCTTCCCGCACATGGGTTTCGATCTCAAAGCGTAACGCCTCTCCCTGCGCGGGCAGAGCCGACAATGTGCGACCAGAACAATAGATCAGATAGCCAACGCCACCAACATCTAGGATAACCGTATCCTCGCCGACCTCATCCAGTTTTCCTGTCAAACGTGCGAACACCAGCTTTCCCCTTACCCAACGCGCCCAGCGGCCCATTGCCGACCGGTATCAGCATGATGTCCATGACAGATTGCCACGGCCAGCGCATCAGCCGCATCCTCACTGGATGGATTACAGCCCGGCAACAGCATACGAACCATGATGCCAATCTGATCTTTGCTGGCAGCACCTGTTCCGACCACCGCTTGCTTCACAGTTTTCGCGGCATACTCCGCAACCGACAATCCAAACAGCGCAGGCACCAACAACACAACGCCTCGGGCATGCCCCAGTTTCAGTGTTGTCCCTGGATTCTTGTTCAGAAAGGTTTCTTCAACCCCAGCCTCATCCGGCGTCCAATCGCGAATGACCTGAGCAATGCCGTCATGCAGCGCTTTCAGGCGCTGGGCCATCGGCACATCTGAAGGGGGATGGATTGTGCCACTGGCCACAAACTGCAAATGCCCAGCCTTGCTGTCCACAATGCCCCAGCCTGTATGCCGAAGCCCCGGATCGAGGCCTAGAATGCGCATTGCGTTGATCGCTCCTACCAAACTGCTTTCAGGACACTCAGCCTATCTGCAAGAGGGCCCTTATCGGTCGGACAGGGACTCCATCGTCTCTTCAGAGACGTCGTAATTGGCATAGACATTCTGAACGTCGTCATTGTCATCCAAGTTGTCGAGCAGTTTAAACAGTGATTCTGCCGTGTCGCCCTCAACAATAATCAGAGTCTGAGGTTTCCAAACCAGTTTTGATTCCTCAGGCTCCCCAAAGCGCGCTTCCAATGCCTTGGAGACTTCGTTCAAATCTCCAACCTCACAGATGATCTCGTGGCCCGCATCAGAACTGCTAACATCTTGGGCGCCCGCTTCCAATGCGGCCTCGAAGACCGTGTCTGCAGATCCAGCATCGGCACTCAACGTTACCTGGCCGACACGATCGAACATGAAAGAAACCGCACCGGTTTCGCCCATATTGCCGCCGCTTTTGTTAAAGATAGAGCGAATATCTGCCGCAGATCGATTGCGATTATCGGTCAAGACATCGACAATAACGGCAACCCCGCCTGGGCCATAGCCTTCATAGCGGATTTCTTCGTAGTCGGTGCCTTCACCGCCGCCAAGCCCCTTGGTGATCGCGCGCTCAATATTATCCTTGGGCATGGATTGCGCCTTGGCCGTTTGAATAGCCAGTCGCAGACGCGAATTGGTGTCTGGGTCGCCATTGCCGCCCATCTTGGCAGCAACCATGATTTCCTTACCCAATTTGGCAAATAACTGCGCGCGTTTGCGATCCTGCGCGCCTTTACGATACATAATATTCTTAAATTTTGAATGGCCAGCCATGCTTCCACCACATCGTGATTATGGGCCACCCCGATATTGAGGCCTGCCCGGTTTATCCAAGGACGCGTCTTTCCAGCATCAGTTCAAGAACTCGATGCCAGTCAGCGCGCCTGTGATTAGGCGTTTCCGTCGGAATTTGCAATCCCAGCCGCTGGATCGACCATACAGGATGAAAAGCACGGAAATCATATCACGGTAGCTTTATAACCCAACTCAAGATATGGATTTAACACTATGTCAAACATG
This sequence comes from Alphaproteobacteria bacterium, assembly GCA_029212835.1. Lineage (GTDB taxonomy): Bacteria > Pseudomonadota > Alphaproteobacteria > UBA8366 > Aestuariispiraceae > Pacificispira. The sequence goes on from JARGPE010000069.1 coordinate 6,288, forward strand.
CGAATTGTGTATAATAACACCTTAAAGTGTTCTTAAAGGGTTGGAGTCTAATGGCCTTAGATCTTAATCGTCTGAACGTGTTGGTCGCTGAAGATAATGCCTATATGCGGGTGATGATTCGAGAAATCCTGATCAACTTCGGCGTTAGTAGCATTCAAGAATGCAAAGACGGTGCGGACGCCCTATCCGTTTTAAGGAATTGGACGGCCGATATTATCTTCATGGATTGGATGATGGAGCCCATGGACGGCCTGGAATTCACGCGTGCCATTCGAACAGATCCCACTGGTATTAATCCCTATGTGCCAATCATAATGCTGACCGGTCATACGGAGCATCATCGCATTATCGAGGCGCGCGATGCAGGTGTTACCGAGTTCCTGGCCAAGCCCGTTACAGCAAATGGGGTTTATTCCCGTATCAAATCAGTTGTTGAGAACCCAAGACCATTTATCAAAACCGCCCGTTATCTGGGCCCCAGCAGACGACGGCGCCAAGAAGAAATGGTCGCACACAACCGTCGGCATTCTACCTCTGAGGACGTTGATATAGCCGTTCCATCATCTTTCTGATCTTGGCAATGCGGTAGTTTTTATAGTAACCGGGTTGCAGAACCAAACGAAGCAGGCAATCTGATATGTAGTTTTGGTGTTTGGGAAAGCAGGCTTTGAATGGATGACAGAAAAAAATCTGATAATCACAATGAAGATCAGAAAAAGGTTGCGGTAGAGATCATAAAACCACTGCATCCAATAAAAGAAAAAGTATCCGGCAGTGGTGGGCCATCACCGGAAATGCTGGCTAAGGCGCAAGCAGCAATTTCCAAAATGTCAGATGACTATCCGGGTTGGGCCATTCAAGACGTTGAGACATTGGAAAAGCTGATCCAAGACGCAACTCCAGGCGTCGGAAATGGCCGGGAGAAAATGCATGATGCCTTCAAGTTGGCCCATGATATGCGTGGTCAGGGGGGCAGTTTTGGTTTTCCCTTGATGACACGTATCGCCAATTCCTTCTGTCGCTTTGTCGAAGGCCTTAAGGAAGTTGATGAAGGGGCTTTGGGAATTTGCATGGCCCATGTAAATGCCATGCGCGCCATTTTACAGAACAATGTTCGGGGGACCGGCGGCCCAATCGGGGACCAAATCGCCGACGGCCTGGAGCTTGCAGTGAAGAGATATAGCGACAAGCTTAAGTAAAATCCTCTGAAAAAACCTTTTTCTCCCAACCTTTCCCATGGCATAGACGCACCATAGAATTAAGTACAATTTATAAGGGTGTACTGTTCATGAAAAAACTTATCGCACTTATTGTGTTTCTTGTTGTCCTTGCCGGTGGGGTGGTTGCTGCCTATCCGGTCTATAAACAATTTATTGAACAAAGGATCGCCGATACAATCGCGATAAGAAATCAAAGCAGCGTCAATGACACGATCACTTATGACACACTGACAGTCGATCCAATCGACTCCCGCATTGTTATCGAAGGGTTGACCCTGAAACGCCGTTACCAAGTGATAAAGGTGGCGCGCGCAGACCTGATTACGGACAGTTTCCTATTGTTAACTGAAGTGCACAGGGTAACAAACGGTCAATTGGAGGGGGTTTCGATCTGGACAGCCGACGAGGATGTCACCGTAACAGCCCAAACCGCATCCATTGCGGGTTTATCTTGGAATCCCAAAGGCTTCCCTTTCCCTCTCCAATCCAGTGATTATCTAACCAATTTTAAGGATGTATCACTCGAGTCCCTGTCGCTGGATACGGTGATGCTAACCGACAAAAAGGAAGACCTGCAATTTCCAATCGCCACAGCAACCCTGAACAACTTGTCTAATGGGGTGCTCTCATCTCTCACCTTCAATGATATGACCTTTTCTGAGAACGGTGTCGATGTTATCTTGGGCAGTACGGTCTTTAGCCACATAGATATTGCTGCTCTCGTGCAATTGACGGAAAATCCAAAGATTGCCATGCAGCCTAAGCCCCTTGCAATTGAATGGCTTTCCACAGTGAGCCTTGAGGGTTTTGCCATGCAAGATCTGACGATGTCAGTTGAAGGCGAAGCGGACACCCGCGTGGAATCTCTGGCCCTCTCGAACCTGTCTTACAGTGACACTATTCCTGTTTCGATGACCCTAACTTATGACGGTGTCGACACCCCCATCACGGAGCAAACGCGCCAGGATTACCAGCAAAGGTTTGGCAGTGAGATATATCTAAACTTGCCGGATCGCGTCATCAGCCGTGGCTCGGTGCAATATGAACTGGACTTGCCCAATGACCGTCTAACGATTTCAGCCCTAACCTACGACTCTGTTTCAGATATTCAGACCCAATATGATTTTGATGTTCAAAACATACAGGGCGTCGTGAATGCTATTTGGGCGCAAAGAGAGCCCAATCAGCAAGAAATCATGCTCATCGCCCTTAAGAGTCTTTCTATATCGGCAAAAAATATGTCGCAGTGGCAAAAGCCAGAACGTGTGGATGGGAAACAAACCCCGCGCCTTTTTGTCAGCGAGACATTACAAACGATGTTAACAGCAGAACCAATGAAATCATTGATTGCCCAACCAGTGGACGATTTCCTGTCGAAGGGGGGAACATTGGTACTATCTATGAAGCCACAGCAACCCTTAACCCTTATAGATCTTATAGGGCTATCAGCGGCCCCGATGCCGCAAATATTTCAGGATGTTGGTCTGACGGCTACCTATCAGGAAAACCCTTAACCTGGCCAGGCGGGACTGAGTTTTCCGCCAATGCGGATGGGCTGAACGCGCAGCGCCAAACCGGTCCGGGGATCGATCTCGACAACCGTACCGCAAAGAGTTGCATCTCCTTCTGCAGGCTGCATACGGGGCTTGGGCAGTCGGTTGAGAAAGCGGTCCAAGGACCCTTCCTTCTGCATACCGATCACACTGTCATAATCACCACACATGCCCGCATCGGTCTGGTATCCGGTGCCGTGTTCCAAAATATGCGCATCACCGGTCGGCACATGGGTATGGGTTCCGACAACCAAACTGGCGCGACCATCACAAAAGTGACCGATACCATATTTCTCTGACGTCGCCTCGCCATGCATATCCACCAGCACGCAGTCGAATCCAGCAGCAGCCGGGTCCCCATCAGGCAGAGCCTTTTCCAGCGCATCAAAGGGATTGTCCAACAGTTCCATGAACAGACGACACATCACATTGATGACCAGAACACGCTTGCTGCCATCCCGACTGTCGAACAGGCCGACCCCCTTTCCGGGCGTGCCGGAAGGGAAATTCGCAGGGCGCAACAGGCGCGGTTCCTCATCAATATAGGACAGGATCTCAGGACGGTCCCAGCTGTGATTGCCGCCGGTCACGACATCGACCCCAGCCTCAAACAGGTCCTCACAGATTTTCGGGGAAATGCCAAAGCCATGGGCGGCATTTTCGCCATTAACAACGACGAAATCCAAGCCCAATTGCTCTCGCAAGCGCGGCACTTCAGCCACGACAACATCACGCCCTGCCTTGCCGACGATATCCCCTAAAAACATCAATTTCATATGGACGTGCTTTCGCTCTGCGGCTGGAAACCACCGATTTCGGTAACAATCCAATCCAAGGGCTGATCATAGGGACCGCGCAGCACGGCATCGACCTGCTGGCCAGAATAGGCAACCCCGACCGCGATTACTGGCTTGGTTTTGCGAAGACTCTCCAGCGTGCGATCATAAAACCCACCGCCATAGCCCAGACGATAGCCTGCCCGGTCAAAACTCAACAGCGGGACGATCAGAATATCAGGGTGGACTTCAGCCGCCGTTGGCGCTGGGGCACGGGTGCCGAAGGATTCTTCAACCAATTCATCGCCGTCTTGCCATAGGCGAAAAACCAATGGGGTGCGGGGTGCAATGACACAGGGCAGAGAAATCTGGCATCCCAGCAGTCTGAGTGCTGTTAAAGCAGGCCCGACATCAATTTCACTGCCAATTGATGAGAACCCAGACACAATTGTGCCCGTATTTGGGGACAGCATGCTCTTCAGATTGTTTGCCAGCGCTTGAGCCGCATCGGGTCCGGCGTCGACCTTGGCAATTTTACGTGCGGCCATAGCCTGCTTCCGGGCCAAAACCTTTGCCGCGACCAGTTCTTCCGTCTCAACAAGTGCCGGTCGGGCCATCCGAATGCCAATCCAATTCCATGATTTGAAAAAATGCCACCCCATGGATAGCAAAATTAAGTGGGCGCGTCCGCGGCCGCCGTGGCCGACTCTTTGTTCCTCTGGAGCCTACTAGTGTAGGTGGGCGCCGCAATACTGGGACCAAGATCCCAACAGAGGCAGCTCCCAAGAGGTGATTATAGCCCCCGGGACACAATATCGACTCCACGCGCGGTACAGAGCGCGCCCGATTGTTATTTAGGCTTCTTGTAGGCGCGCCGCAATAGCGTCGATACGCTTTGTTGCTTCCGCTGCCTGGGCTTCCATCGCTTGGGCCAAGGCTGCCGCCCGTGCTTCAGCCGCTTGCGCGCGCGCTTCTGCTGCCTTCACACGGTCTTCGGCCTGGGCAAGATCCTCAGAATTATCAGGTTTCGTTTCCACCGCTTGAGAAGCTGGCGCTTGTGTTTTGGCGTTCTTCAATTCGGATTGAACATCATTCAGGCGATCCACAAGCGAGAGGCCAGAAATAACCAACAGTCGGGAATCACCGATCTGGCCCATTGCATTCGCAATACCTCGGACTTCATTGTCCAACAGCGTCGCCAATTCCATCAGCCGAGGTTCTTGTCCGTCCTCGCACCCAACAACATGGGGGCGGCCATTAATTGTGATCGTCACCTGTGCCATGTCTTGTTCACCCTGCCTTTGGCTCTATACCAGCCAACAGATCATCCACCTGCCCGACTGCATGGTCCACTTTCTTAAGCGCTGCCGCCCGTCTGGCATTTGCTTGGTTCAGCGCGCCCTTTAACTGTTCGATTTCTGCCTGCGCCTCGACCAACTCTTCGCGCAGCGCGTCGATCTCAGCACTGTCCTGGGGTGTGCCGACCGGTGCATCGGGACGAAATTCTAGTGCCTTTTCAAGGCGCTGCAAGGCAGCATCCAAAGAAGCGGGGAGAAGCGTATCACTCATAAAAATAACCTTTGTTCAAACCAGCGCGGTCGCTGTTGGACCCTAGGCTATCTCTTAGCAGACCGTCAACTGCGCCGCAAAGGCGGTTTGATGCAGATTTCCGGCACGAATCGGTTGACCCAGTGGGTCGGTCTGGGCATGTTGCCGCCGCTTCCCGCCCCTCATGCTAGGACACGAGCACGCGATATGCCAACTGCGCAAAAGACGACCTCCGCCCCGAAAGCCAAATCGGCCCCTACAATCGCCCCAATGGCAAATGCCATCCGAGCACTGGCAATGGACAGCGTCGAGCGCGCGAATTCCGGCCATCCCGGCATGCCTATGGGCATGGCCGATGTCGCAACGGTCTTGTTTAGCAAGTTTCTGAAATTTGACCCTAAGGCCCCGAACTGGCCAGACCGGGATCGTTTTGTCCTGTCCGCCGGGCATGGCTCCATGCTGCTCTACGCGCTGCTCTATCTGACTGGCTATGAGGATATGAGCCTGGATGACCTGAAAAACTTCCGCCAGTTGGGTGCAAAGACAGCGGGACATCCGGAATATGGTCATGCATCGGGCATCGAAACGACAACTGGTCCCTTGGGTCAAGGCCTGGCCAATGCGGTAGGCATGGCAATGGCGGAAAAGCTGACGGCTGCACAATATGGGGCAGACCTGATTGATCATTACACCTATGCCATTGCGGGCGACGGTTGCCTGATGGAAGGGATCAGTCATGAGGCGATTTCTCTGGCAGGCCATTTGAAGCTGTCAAAACTGATCGTGCTGTTTGACGATAATGGCATTTCAATTGATGGACCAACGTCGCTTTCGGTCTCAGATGACCAGGCCGCCCGCTTTAAAGCCAGCGGTTGGGATGTGCGCAGCGTCGATGGTCATGATGCCGCCGCCGTGGAAAAAGCAATCCGCGCTGCCAAACGCTCCGACAAGCCTTCCCTGATTGCCTGCAAGACGACAATTGGATATGGCGCGCCTAAGAAGGCTGGCACATCCGGTAGTCATGGCTCCCCTCTGGGTAAGGAAGAAATCGCTGGTGCTCGCACCGCCCTGGGATGGGACCACGCCCCCTATGACATTCCAGAAGACATCCTGAAGGAATGGCGCAAGGTCGGTACCCGTGGTGCGAAAGCACGCAAAGCCTGGGATGACACTCTGGCGAAGACCGACACGGTCAAGCGCAAGACATTCCTTCGGGCCATGGCGGGAGATCTGCCGGATGGTTGGGAGGTCACGCTAACCAAGTATAAGAAGAAACTGTCCGAAGACGCCCCAAAACTGGCGACCCGTGCTTCTTCTCAGAAGGCCTTGGAAGTCCTGACTGCCTGCATTCCAGAAATGGTTGGGGGGTCCGCTGACTTGACCGGGTCGAATAATACCAAGACCCCGGCAACAACGCCCGTTTCAGCGGATGATTTCTCCGGCCGCTATATTTATTACGGCGTGCGCGAACATGCCATGGCCGCCATCATGAACGGCATGGCGCTCCATGGTGGGATTATTCCCTACGGCGGCACCTTCATGGTCTTCACGGACTATTGCCGCCCATCAATCCGCCTGTCGGCGCTGATGGGTCTGCGGGTTGTCTATGTCATGACCCATGACTCTATTGGTCTTGGCGAAGATGGTCCGACGCACCAACCGGTGGAGCATTTGGCCGCCCTGCGCGCGATCCCCAATCTGAATGTCTTCCGTCCCTGCGATGCGGTTGAAACAGCTGAATGCTGGGCCTTGGCCTTAAATTCTAAAACGACGCCTTCCGTCTTGGCCTTGACCCGCCAGGGACTGCCAACAATCCGCACCTTACCGCAGGACGCCAATCTGTGTGCCCGCGGTGGCTATGTGATGTTTGAGACCTCATCAGGTCCGCGTCAGGTCACGTTGATAGCAACAGGATCCGAAGTTGAAATCGCCCTTGCTGCGCGCGATATGTTGGAAGCAAAAGGGGTCGGCACTGCTGTTGTCTCCATGCCTTGTTTCGAACTTTTCGATGCTCAGGAAAAAGACTATCGCGACAGTGTCTTAGGATATGGTGCCATCCGCGTCGGGATCGAAGCAGCGATCCGTCAGGGTTGGGACAAATATCTGGGGGTGGATGGTATCTTCGTCGGAATGTCCGGTTTCGGGGCGTCCGGTCCTGCAGAAGAATTGTATCAGCATTTTGGGATAACCGCAGACGCGGTAGTAGCAGCGGCTTTAAAGCGGCTGTAAGGAAACGCACATCAAGAAGAAGGAGCTTCAGTATGGCAGTTCGGGTTGCGATTAACGGGTTCGGTCGAATTGGCCGGTTGGTGCTGCGCGCAGCAATGGAAGCCGGTCGCACGGATATCGAATTTGTAGCGATCAATGATCTGGGTTCAGTTAAAGCCAACGCGCAATTGCTGAAATATGACAGTGTTCATGGCCCCTTCCCCGGCACGATCACAACTGGCGACGACTGGATGGATCTGGGCATGGGCAAGATCAAGGTTACCTCGATCCGCAATCCGGCAGAACTGCCCTGGAAAGAGCTGAACATCGATGTCGCCCTGGAATGCACCGGTATTTTCACCTCCAAGGATGCCGCCTCTGCCCATCTGACCGCCGGTGCGAAGCGGGTTCTTGTTTCCGCCCCCTGCACCGATGCGGATGCGACCATCGTTTATGGCGTCAATAACAAGAGCTTGAAAGCATCAGATACAGTCATTTCGAACGCGTCCTGCACCACCAACTGTCTGGTACCGGTTGCCGCTGTATTGAATGCCGCTGTTGGTATCGAGCGTGGCTTCATGTCCACCATCCATGCCTTTACCGGTGATCAGCGCACAGTTGATACGCTGCACAGCGATCCCCGTCGTGCCCGTGCTGCCAGCCTGTCGATGATCCCGACATCCACTGGCGCAGCAAAGGCTGTCGGTCTGGTCCTGCCAGAACTGAAGGGCAAGCTGGACGGAACGTCCATTCGGGTGCCAACCGCCAATGTCTCACTGATCGATCTGAAATTTGATGCAGCCAAAAAGACCGATGTGGAGGCAATCAATGCCGCTATCATCGCGGCGGCAGAGAGTGGCCCACTGAAGGGTATTCTGGCTACCAATGATGAGCCGCTGGTCTCCACCGACTTCAATCACAATAAAGCCAGCTCGATCTTTGATCTGACGCAGACCCAGGTCGTTGATGGAACTCTGGTGCGGATCTTAAGCTGGTATGACAACGAATGGGGCTTCTCCAACCGCATGTCAGACACAGCCGTTGCGATTGGCAAACTGGGATAAAACCCAAATCAATATTCCACTGGAAAACAGCCCCACCTCTAGTGGGGCTGTTTTTTTATCAGCCATGACGCAACATTAACCAAATCGCAAGATACGGGTGGTGCAAGGTTGGGGATCGTTGGTAAATACCCCGCACCAATGAGGAGAGCCCTGTGACCTTAATCCCGCAACGCACATCCATGACAGCATCAGAATGGCTAATGATCCTGACGCTTTCTATCATATGGGGTGGAGCTTTCTTCTGTAGCGAAGTGGCGGTTCGCGAACTGCCTTTCTTTACCATCGTTGCCTGCCGTGTCGGGCTAGCGGCGATCATCCTGTTTGCCATAACAAGGCTTCGGGGGATTAAGATGCCAACCAGTCCGGCCATATGGGGGGCCTTCTTTTTGATGGGCCTGTTAAACAATGCCATTCCCTTTTCGTTGATCGTTTGGGGGCAGAGCCATATTGCCTCAGGCCTCGCCTCCATCCTTAATGCGACGACGCCGCTATTTTCCGTCATTGTCGCCCATTTCTTTACCCAAGATGAACGGATTACCCCTGCCAGGCTGGGCGGCGTTGTGGTCGGATTTCTAGGGGTGACCCTGATGATTGGAGGGGACGTTCTGGATCAGATCGGCGTTGATATCGCCGCCCAATTGGGTTGCCTGGGTGCGGCCCTGTCCTATTCCATCGCAGGGGTTTTTGGGCGACGGTTTTGGCGTATGGGAATTTCACCTCTGGCAACAGCAACCGGCCAGATCACGGCTGCCAGTTGCATGCTGATACCCATAGCGCTGGTGATTAATCAACCCTGGACGCTCCCAGTACCGTCCATGGGGGCAATCCTATCAGTTTTAGGGCTGGCCGCCCTGTGCACGGCATTGGCCTATATCCTGTATTTCCGTGTTCTGGCAACAGCAGGGGCAACCAATCTGATGCTGGTAACCTTCTTGGTCCCCGTCACAGCTATCTTTCTGGGCATCCTGTTTCTGGGAGAAACTCTAGAAATTCGGCACATTGCGGGCATGGTGATGATCGGCCTAGGACTGGTCGCGATTGATGGTCGTTTGTTAAAAAAACAAAAAGGATAAAGCCTTCGGCACAGGTTTTGCTTGGCCTCACACAAATCCAGATGACGTCCTATAGATTTTATGGTATACGCTTTACATCTGGATCAGTAGAAACTGATTTTGTGAGGGGCATAGCCTGCCCACAGAAAGTAAAGAGGCCATTTGGATGAGCATCTTTGATAGTCTGAGATCTTCGATCACCGGGTCATTTACATCAATGTCCGCAGCATCGACGATTCTTAAAGGAAGTTCGGCCAACTCAAAAGCTGGTGCGGGCGGAAATCCTGCCGAAAAAATCCAGCAAATTCTGAATCAGGCAAAGCAGGACGCAAACCGCCAAAAGATCATGTCTGCGGTGTCCCTGCGTATCCGCGGCATCGCGCAAGGTTTGGTAGAACCCAAAGATGTTTGGGAAAAAACCGCAGGATATTTGACTCTAACAGGTCAACCCTTCACCTATTCGGTAGACCAATCTGGTCAAGTTGAGATTCAACCGCAATCAACCGATGATATGTCCTTTGTGACGCCCGGCCAACGCACCTTCATGCGCAAGGCACTGGAGCGCCTGGACGAAGTACGCGCCTCCATCGACACCCTGAACACAAAAGTAAATCTGCGTAACAAATTGTCTGGTGCCGTAGATCGCATTAAGGAATTGCAGCAATATTCACCTCCCCAAGAACAATGGGAGCGCGATTACAATCTTTACAGCAAACTGGGTCAGCCAGTCCTGATTGGTTTGACGGCCAAAGGTGAACTGAAAGCGACAGATCAATTAAATTCAAATTTTGATTACATCGAAGACCCGACCAAGCGGGCGATCTTGCAACAAGCAAGCACCGATCTGAAAAATATTCTTACAGGTAAAAAGAGCGCAACCGAAAGCTGGCATTATGCTGCGCTTGGTAACAAGTTGGAGGGCGACGATTACTATCTGGACGTTGATGATAGCAATGAAGTTGTGGTCCGACGCAATACAGACCGTCGCAGTGTTTCATCGACCCAGCCTGCATACCAACAAACAGGTCAAGCTGACTACCACATTATCCCTGAATTCCTAAAGACAACCCGGGAAGATACGAATATCTTTAAAGCGAACTGGGAAAGTCAGGCAGCGGATTTCATCCAGAACCAGACTGCCTTCCACTTGGAAATTATTGGCGGTGTCGTGACCGTGCGTGCGACGGATTATACATCCGCCCGTCGCCAAGACTTATTGGATTTCACCAGTGGCCGCACGAAAGTGGCGCAAGCCACGATAAATCTCCTCACCTAGTATTCTGAGGCCAAATAATTGATTTTTGAGCGTTTTTTGGACTCTCTCTAATAGACACGACACCCTAAGAACGCTAGTGTCGATCCTGTTCTCGCGATGAGGGTACGGGGAACAGTCATGTGCCATATTTTACGAAAATACGAGTCTATTGGCACAGATGACAATGCTTTAGCGACCTATACACGTTACTGTGGTCTATCGTTTGGATCATAAATGACCTCCGTCTGACCAATGGTTAGGGCCAGACGTAGAGGAGACATAGGGTCTCCTAGAATCGCTAGACAACCGTGTATCGTACACATTTTTTTGGATAAACGGCCCGAAGTCGATGACTGCGACTTATCGGGCAATTGGAGGGTTAAAGAATGTCCTTGGGTACAATCCTAATTATCCTGTTGATAATCTTCCTGCTGGGCGGATTTAGTGGCCGCTTTGGTGGATATGGCTATGGCTTTGGTCACGGCGGTATTGGCGTTTTGGGTGTTGTGTTGATTGTCATCGTTGTGCTGATGCTGATGGGCCGAATCTGACGACAATGCCTGTATAATACTTATCTGATGGGGCGTCCTCTTGCCGAATTTTGTCGGTTAAGGGGACGTCCCATCGATATCCCCTCCAACGCGCCTGGTCTTTATCTGAGCCAGAGAAGTTATGCCCGGGGATTCCTATTGGTTCGAAATGCGGGTGACCGTTGGTTTTCCGGAGCTGGCAACGGAACAACATTGACCCTCACCCAAGAAGGGCTGGCCAGAGCAGAAGCCCGCGACGGTCACAGAGACAGTTGGAACAGCCCCTTTCGTCGTGCGGTTAGACTTGTCACTGAGGAAAAGGGGATTAGCCCAAAGCAGCATAAGTGATATCGGTCATCCAAGGCGACCATGCTCTATAGTTTTAGGCGCCTAGGATGCGCCTTCACATAAAGCACGATCGCGGCCCCCAGCAGGATCAAGCCCATCCCGATGAAACTCTGCACCGTCGGGATTTCAGCAAAGATGAAATAGCCAATAAGTCCTGAAAAAATCAGACCCGAATATTGTACCGGTGCCAGGAAACTGGCTTCTTGCAGGGCATAAGCCCGCACGTTGCACAATTGTCCCAAAGCCGCGATGGGGCCCATTAACAAGACAGGCCAGAAATCCATAACCGACCCCATCGAGCCAAAAGCCAATGCGATTGGCAGCGTGACCAATGCCAGAATCCCATTCAGATAAAGGACAATGGCAAAGGCTGACTCTTGGGTGGCAAGATACCGATAGGTGATGCGACCAAATGCCGAGAAGATCGCCGCGGCAAAAGCGCCAAGAGTGCCCAAC
>JARGPE010000308.1 GCA_029212835.1 Alphaproteobacteria bacterium
TGGTCGAGGGTGACAGCGCTGGTGGCTCTGCAAAGCAAGGCCGCAATCGTAAGAATCAGGCAATCCTGCCGCTGAAGGGGAAGATCCTGAATGTTGAGCGCGCCCGCTTTGACAAGATGCTGTCCAGCCAGGAAATCGGCACGCTGATCACCGCGCTTGGCACCGGCATCGGCAAGGATGATTTCAATTTCGAAAAAGCGCGCTATCACAAGATCATCATCATGACCGATGCTGACGTCGACGGCAGCCACATCCGGACCCTGTTGTTGACCTTCTTTTACCGTCAGATGCGGACCCTGGTGGATGCGGGTTTCCTCTATATTGCCCAGCCGCCGCTCTATCTGGTCAAAAAAGGTGAGCGCAAGCTGCACTATATGAAGAATGATAAGGCGCTGGAGGCCTATCTGACCAGCAACGGCCTGACCGATGCGATCTTGACCGATGCAAATGGCGCGCAACGGGCCAGCGAAGATCTGCGCACCATTGTCGACCAAGCCCGCGACGCGAAACATTTTATCGAGCCTCTGGCCCGGTCTTGTGGCAGCGCCCAGGTGATCGAACAATTGGCAATTTGTGGCGCGATGAGTGCCACGGTGCAACAAGACCTAGAAACCGCACAGAATGCCGCTGAATTCGTGGCGAAGGTCCTGAACCGCTTGGCCGATGAACATGCCAGGGGCTGGACCGGCACTGCGACCGAAGAAGACGGCTATACCTTCACCCGCATCAATCGCGGCGTGACGGAGAAAATCAATGTCAGCCCGGAACTACAGCGCAGTGGAGAAGCCCGCAAGCTGGACGGCATGGCCGCCCATCTGCAGGAAGTCTATGGCAGCACCGGGGCCACCCTGCAGTTGAAGGACGAGAGCTTCCGCATCGATGGGCCGATCAACCTGATCGACAAGATCGTCGCGACTGGCCGCAAGGGCTTGTCAATCCAACGCTATAAAGGTCTGGGCGAGATGAATCCCGATCAGCTGTGGGAAACCACCCTGGACCCGGAGGCCCGCACCCTGTTGCAGGTCAAAGTGGCCCATGGCGACGATGCCGACACCGTCTTCTCCACCCTGATGGGCGACATCGTCGAACCCCGCCGAGACTTTATCCAGGAAAACGCCCTAAAGGTCGCCAATCTGGACGTATGATAAGGTTTAGAGCATCGGAAAAAATTGCATGAAATTCTGGGACTATGGGCTAATCAGTCCAACAGCCGATAATGAACCTCGGTCGGTTGGCACGCAGCACCGTTGATCGGGATCATGTCCTGTGGGCAGGTTGACATGACCACAATGCAATCGATCACGGCGCGCAGCGTAACGTAATCCCCAGGTTTGCTGAGCGGCTCTCCCCAGACTATTTTGCCATCGGGGCTGACAGGAATGTTCATCCATAAGTTCAGTGGAGCCGGGCAGTCGGGCCCTTGCAGGTTCAATTGACCAAGGGCAGCGTGCAGGTTGTCGGTGCAATTGTCATGATATTCGCGGCAACCCAACATGGAATAACGATGAACGTCGCAGGCAGCGACAATCGTGTCATGGCGCCCCGGCGAAGTATCCTCCTCCAGTATCAGGATCGGCCGACGTCGATTCGTCGCAAGACCATCGCCTTTACCAGGGAAAATGCTCTGCAGACTGGCATGCAGATGCTCCATCGACATGAACTCCGACAGGTCATCAGCATTGAAACACCAGGTATCAACGACCTGCTGACCATGGGTATTAATGATTTGGATTGCCTGCCCCTTGGCCAGACGGACAGCACGGCCACGTCGCGCAGGAACGATCTGTAGGTCTGTCGTCATATCCGCATTCCTTCGCGTCTTGTCTAACCGCCTGATGAAATCAGTGTTGTTGGACGAGGCACATGGGTCAAGTCGCATTAAAACAAGCCTAGGACTCAAACGTTCTTGGGCTACCGTCAGAGGAATTTATCTTTCCGCGGGTGCTATCAGATGAATGCATCTTCGCATTTTAATATCGTTTTTGTTAGCGTTGGGGAGGGCCAGTAAAACGAGCCCTTGGACGGGGTGGTGTGGCGATATCTTAGTCTGTCTCCGGGAAGATACTTTCGCGTTCCTGATGCGGCGGTTGTGGCTCGCGATCCGGTATAATTTCACCCTCTTCCAGGTACAGGATCGCAAAGAATTCCTGCCATGTATACTCGGTCCGCGGGTCGGTTTTATCTTTCTCCATCATCCTTGCCTCCCCTGTTACGCTCCCAAATTGCCGGATCGGGTCGTCTGGACTCGCATCAGATGATCGATCACCCTCATCTTATACCAAAGGTTTGGGCCTGAACGCTCACCATATTCGATATAGCCTCGCGGTAAAGGTCGATGCCTGTGCGTTGAGTTGCCAGACGGTTTAGGCTGGTTTGTGGGACTGGCTGACGATCCATAAAATTAGTTTTTAACCATGATTGATTGCTCCTAATTAACAGATAGACTGCGGCCCGAAAGAGGCGTTCCGGGATGGCAAATGACATGGATTTACAAGACTGGATCGGGCAGAGCCAGGTGATGCAGGATCGTCTGGACGCGCAACCAGCGCAGTTTATGCAGGCGACATTGGATCATGATCTTTCCCTGAAAGAGGGCGACCCCTTGCCCCCGTTGTGGCATTGGCTGTATTTCCTGGAGGCCAAGCGCGCCAGTGACTTGGGCCGCGATGCGCATCCCAAGAAGGGGGGCTTCCTGCCGCCAGTCAGCCTGCCACGGCGCATGTGGGCCGGGGGACGTTTCACCTTTCACGCGCCCTTGATCCTGGGGCGGGCGGCGACAAAGCGGTCCACCATCAAATCGATCACAGAAAAGGTCGGGCGATCCGGGGCCCTGTGCTTTGTGACCGTCGCACATGAAATCTTACAAGATGACCAGTGCGCCATAACGGAAGAACAGGATATCGTTTATCGCGATGACCCGGCGCCGGATGCCCCGACACTACAACCAGATGCGGCTCCAGACGATCC
>JARGPE010000309.1 GCA_029212835.1 Alphaproteobacteria bacterium
GGAAGACGGATTTTCGGGTTGTGGTAGTCACCGATCACCGTCGTGTTGATGTTGCCAAACCGGTCAATCTGCGCACCGCCCAGAAAGCCGACAGAAATCCGGCCACCTTGCAGCCAATAGCGAAACATTTCTGGCACCGAAACTGTGGTTACCGCTGTTTCACACAATTCGCCATCACCAATCGACAGGGGCAGCACATCCGGCTTGGTGCCAATTGTGCCACTTTCATAGATCAGAGTGATGTCTGGCGCATGGGTCAGGCGTGCCAGATTACAGGCAGCAGAGGGCGCACCAATGCCAACGAAGACAACGTCATCATTTTTCAACGCGCGAGAGGCGGCAATGGTCATCATTTCTGTGGCGGAAAAGCTGCTCATGCTGCGGTCTCCTTCAGGCGTGTAATGCGATTGGAAAAAGCATCGGGCGTGGCGTCCAGAACATTTTCCTGCATCCAGGTGGTGAACAGCTCGCGGTCGGCAGACACTTTGTCCCACTCCAGATAGGCACCATTGTCCCGATCATAATAGCCATGGGCATATGAAGGCGTGGCACCGCCTGGAACATGGGCAACGGCGGTGACGGTCCAGCTTGGCAGGATGCACAGATTGGGGTGCAGGTCGTCGAAATCGTCAACAATTTCCTCTACCGTCACCACAACACGCTTGGCCGCAAGGGCGGCTTCTTTTTGAACACCGATAATGCCTTCAATCAGCACATCGCCTTTTCGGTTTGCCTTTTGGGCGTGGATCACGGTGACGTCTGGTCGCAGAGAGGGCACGGCCGCCAGGACCTCGCCTGTGAACGGGCAAGTGACGGATTTGATATTGGGATTAACCCGTTTTAGATCCGCACCCAGATAGCCACGAAACACAGCGCAGGGCAGGCCAGAGGCACCCGCTTCATAGGCCTGCGCCATGGCGGAATGGGAATGCTCCTCCATCTCCAACGCGCGGGGCCATTGATTTTCTACGGCATCGCGCATCCGGCGCAACAGGCCCACTCCTGGATTGCCAGCATAGGAAAAGATTACCTTTTTCACGCGCCCCATACCGATCAATTGATCATAGATCACATCAGGGGTCATGCGGATCAGGGTCAGATCTGTGATCCCTTGCCGGATAACCTCATGGGCTGCTGCAAAAGGGATTAAATGTGTGAACCCTTCAAAGGCAACGGTATCCCCGGATTTCACATTGTGCCGGATCGCGTCGTTAAGTGTTTGGATGGCCGCCATGCTTTGCCTCATCGTCTAGTCGATAAACGACATGTGTCGAAATACAGCATGGACGATAGGACCTGGATGTTCCTTGACGCAAGTTGTTTGTTCGTATTATAAAATATTGTTCATATTGCGAACAAATTGATTGAGGCTGTTTTTATGAACTCGGACAATTCCAGTTTTGTTGCCTCTTTCGCAAAAGGCCTGTCGGTCATTCGCGCCTTTGGGCCGGACAATCCGCGTATGACTTTGACGGAAGTTGCAGGGCGCACTGCTACCTCGCGTGCCACGGCGCGTCGGTTTCTGCTGACTCTTGTGGATTTGGGATATGCGACCAGCGACGGCAAGTATTTTGAACTTACCCCATTGGTTCTGACATTGGGACAAGCCTATTTGTCCAGTTTAACCTTCTGGGAGGGCGCACGGATCTATCTGGAAGAGGTGACGCGCCAAACGAAGGAATCCAGTAGCATCGCGTTGTTGGACAAGGGGGAGGTTGTTTATGTCGCCCGGTCCAGCGCCCCGCACAGGATCCTGTCTGATGCAATCTATGTTGGCGTGCGCCTGCCGGCCCATGCAACATCTTTGGGACAAGTCTTGTTGGCCTTTGGATCAGATCAGGCTTTGAATGCCTATCTGGCATCTGCAGATTTGGTGCGCTTTACTAAATTTACTCTGACAACGCCTGCCGAAATTCGCAGTCGTATTCATGACATACGCAATCAGGGTTATGCGATTGTTGAGCAAGAGCTTGAAGTTGGACTCATTTCCCTTTCATTGCCATTGCGTGATCCGGCGGGATATACCAATGCTGCAATCAATATCAGCGCCCATGCTGGCCGCATTGGTCGGGAGCAGATGCTGGAACACTATCTTCCCCCGTTGCAGCGTGCTGCGGACAGAATTGGCGCTATTGTTTCGCTTTGAAGTTTGAATTATTCGCTGACAATCGGGAAATTGTTAGATCTGGCTAGAGGCTGAATATTAAAGTTTTGTTAGATTTTTCTAGCTATTTTGGGGTGAAAGCCAGAAGCTATTTAAAATTCAAGCACAATGATCGGTAGGTAGTTCAGGCATTGGCGCATGAAGTAAATTATAGATGCAAGAAATAATGAAAAGTGATTTTGGACCTCGGCAGGTTAAGCCGATCACTGTTGCCATAGAGGTGGTTCCTGTGATTGCGCTTTTGTTAGTTTTTGTCATGGCAATCGCTGGATTGCTGTACCATTCCGTAAAGAAACAGAATGAAATTGCGACGACAACCTCTCTACATTTAGTACGATCTGGTATGTCATTCTTTGAGAATGATATTCGGGAAGCTGTTATTGAATATTCGTTCTGGAACGAAGGCGCACAAAACATAATCGTCGACTACAATGCTACTTGGGTAAAAGATAACATCCTGGATTGGGTCATTGCAGGTGCCAATATGGATGGCTGCCTGACTGTTGGTTCTCAGAACCGGCTTATTGTTGGGACCAGTCGTGATGCATCGCATTCTTATACAGATACTAGTTCTTTTCCGGACGGTTTGAAGAAATTGATCGACGCGGCCCGATCGCAGCCGCAGACCAAAGGTGAGCTAATTCCTCCCGTCTCGGGTTACTTTCGTGATGAGTCGGGCGTGTATTTAGCGGCGGCAGCTTTGATTCAATGGAGTGATGGGCGCGCGCCCCCTCTGGATAACAATGTTCCTGGTGTTATGGTGTTTTATCGCGTCGTGACCTCGTCCTTGTTAAAAGGGCT
>JARGPE010000070.1:0-9009 GCA_029212835.1 Alphaproteobacteria bacterium
CGGCAGGCCTGGGCCAGAACGGGGGCAGCGCCGGTTCCGGTGCCACCGCCCATACCGGCGGTAATGAACACCATATTGGCCCCTGCCAGATGTTCCATTGCATCGGCCATGGATTCTTCGGCGGCTTCGCGGCCGACTTCTGGGCGGGCCCCGGCACCAAGACCTTGGGTCAGGGTCGCACCAAGTTGAATCTTGAGATCCGCCTGGGAGTGTTTGAGGGCCTGTGCATCCGTGTTTGCAACGACGAATTCCACGCCTTCAAGATTAGAGCGAATCATATTGTTGACGGCGTTGCCACCGGCGCCACCGACGCCTACGACCACGATCCGCGGCTTAAGATCAGCATCCGACTGGGGTGCTTTGAAGTTAATGCTCATATTCGCCTCCTTCGAGCGATGGTGTCTGACAGCCGTACTGGATTCGTGAAACGCGACAGCTGAGGCGAGTCTCACGTGATTCGCCAAAAAAGGACCGCTTTTCAGTCATCTTTTCTGACAAAAATTGCATTTTTTTGTTGTAGTGTTGCTTAAAAGCCACGAAACCATCCTCCAACACGAGCCATGAGTCCATTTTGATTCGCAGATGATTGCGATGAGCCGCCACGGGCCTCCCCACAATCGTCCACAGCGAAGTGCAACAGGCCTGCAGCGGTCGCAAAAGCGGGTCCTCCGGTTGCTTCTGCCAGCCCGGAAACCTTCAATGGGCGTCCATGGCGCACTTGTTTGTTCAATATTCTGCCTGCCATTTCCCGAACTCCGGGCAATTGGCTAGCGCCGCCAGTCAGAACAACCCGTTGACCGGCCATTCCATTCGCACCGGAAGCTTCCATGCGTTTGCGTACCAATTCGAAGGTTTCTTCCAGACGCGGTGCGATGATAGAAACCAGGAAGCTGCGGGGTACCCGATTCGGAGATGTGTCCTCTTCCTCTCCAATACGCGGTGCATCGATCAACTCGCGATCGTCTGACGGGGCGGGTTGGCAGGAACCATAAAGGGTTTTTAACCGTTCCGCCTGTTGCAGGGTCGTCGACAATCCCCGTGCGATGTCCGAGGTTACATGCTGACCGCCGACCGGTATGCAATCGCCATAGACAGCAGCACCTTCATAGAAAACACTGAAGCTGGTTGTGCCGCCCCCCATATCGATCACCGTTGCGCCCAAGTCCTTTTCGTCTTCCACCAGAGCGGACAGACCGGCGGCATAGGGGGCCAGTGCAAAATCTGAGACAGTCAAATGACAGCGTGCGACACAGTTTACCAAGTTTTGGACGGCACTTTCATTCGCCGTTACGACATGCATTTTTACCCCAACGGTTTGGGCATGCATGGAACGAGGCTCTTTCAGCAAGGGGCCGCCATCGACGGAATATCCAATTGGAATGGCATGTAGCAACATGCGGTCCTGTAATTGGACACTTTCACGGGCTTCCTGTAGCAGTCTCGAGATATCAGGATCGCGAATTGCACCGCCCCCGATTTGCATTTCTCGGGACAGGGTCGTGCTGTGAGGGCGTGCACCATTGATGGACAGGATCACATCCTCGATGGTTGTTCCGGCCATTTGTTCGGCTGAATGCACGGCTGATAGGATGGCGCGATAGGCGCTTTCCATATCGACGACCATACCGCCTTTCAGTCCGGCAGATTGCTGATGGCTCATCCCCGTCACGCGAATGCGTCCCGCTTCGGAGACTTCCGCAATAAAGCAGCAGATCTTGGTGGATCCGATGTCTAAAGCTGTGAGTTTGCGCGTTGCCACTTTCGTTGTTCCTTAACCTGATCCGCGATGTTCCGACATTGGGCCGGATGCCATGACGTGTATTGCCCTGCTATACCCATCCACTATTCGCTACGTTTGCTCACCCATATTGCGACCGCTGACTTCCTGTAATGCGGGTTTGGTCAATTCCACGGTTATGCGATCAATATTACGTAGGTCAATTTCAGTAATCGCCCGCGACAGAATCTCATGTTCCCGTTGGTAAACTGCCAATTTGTGCCATGCTTTGTCGGCATTCTCTTCTGGCAGGTTCACATCAATGCCTCCGCTTAGACGCAGGCTCCATCGCCTTGCCCCAATACGCATGGCGACCAATACGCGGTCTTCCAGCTCTGGTTCCTGCGCTAACATTTTCAACAGTTCCATTGTGTGTTCTGGCGCATCCGGCCCGACGACTTGTTTCAGGTGACCATGACGAAGCACATCTTTTGCCCCGATGGTTACGCCATCGCTGTCGATCAGAACGAACTGATCGTCATTCTGCCAAATGGCAACGGCTTGGCGCTCCACGATTTTAACGACGACAATGCCGGGTAAAGTGCGACGGATTTCTGCTGATTTGACCCATCCCAATTGTTCGACACGCTGTTTTACGGATTCTGGGCTGAATCCCAGAATCGGATCACCAACTTGAATGTTCAGTGCTGCCAGCAGGTCATTCCGATCCGTTTCTTGGCGGCCGATGACATAAACTTCCTTAACGGCCAATCCCAGGGATGCCGTGGTGTTCATTACTTTCGATTCTGTCCAGTCTGCGATCTGACCGGGTAGGTTCATCTGCCAGGATGCGACACCCCCACCGATCAGCATCAGGGCAGCGGCGCCAAGTGCGCCAAATTTTAAGCCGCGCATCAGGCGATCATGGTCGATGCGGCGTGCGCGCTTTTGGGCGGCTTCCCCCCGGCGGCGTGCCGGGGTTGCCTTTGCGGCCCGTCCTTTTGGTTTCTTGCCCCGTGTCATGAATCGCATTCCGCATTCTCCACCATCCAAGTGACCAATTCTTCAAAGGACATGCCCATATGGCGTGCTTGTTCCGGCACCAGGCTCAGCGGTGCCATGCCGGGCTGGGTATTGGTTTCTAAAATCACCAGTCGTTCCGTTGCTGGATCATATCGAAAATCGGACCGACTGACGCCGCGACAGCCCAAGGCGACATGGGCACGTTCAGCAAAATCCATGCAACTCTGTGCCAAGCTCTCTGAGATGGGCGCAGGGCAAAGATGTTCAGTCTTTCCGTCGGTGTATTTCGCTTCGTAGCTATAGAAGCCACTCAACGGGCGTAATTCTGTAACCCCCATGGCTTTGCCGCCCATGACGCCAACTGTTAATTCGCGGCCAGGGATATAGTCCTCCACCATGGCCAGACCGAATGTCCAGGCACCAAAGTCAGGACCATTGGTGCCTTCTTCAATAATATAGACGCCGACCGAAGACCCTTCATGCGCGGGCTTCACAACATAGGGGCGGGGAAGGGGATCAACGCCATTCCGTAGTTCTTCAATCGGCATGGTAACGTGATTTGCCGTTGGAATGCCGGCATCGCGGAACAATTGGATCGACAGCGGTTTGCTCATCGCCAGGGTAGAGGCGACGCGCCCAGAATGGGTATAGGGAATGGCCATGATATCCAGTAATCCCTGTATCGTGCCATCTTCGCCCCAACGACCATGCAGCGCGTTGAACACCACATCAGGGCGCGGATCCAAGGCCTTTACAATCGCCCCAATATCCCGAGCGATATCAACGCGGGTAACATCATAGCCTGCGCGTTCCAGGGCCGCGGCGCAGTCTTTGCCAGAGGCAAGCGACACATCGCGTTCGGCGGACCAACCGCCCAGCAGGACCGTTACTTTCTTTGTCATTCGGCGGTCCTCCCAATGCGTTTAATTTCCCAGGTCAGGTCGATATTCTGGCTGTCCTTGACCCGACGGCGAACTTCTTCACCGAGTGTTTCCAAATCACGAGCCGTTGCTGCGCCGGTGTTGATCAGGAAATTACAGTGTTGTTCCGACACCATTGCGCCCCCAACCGTCAGGCCACGACAACCAGCGGCATCAATGGTCTGCCAGGCTTTGCCATTGGGCGGATTGCGGAAGGTGGAACCGCCGGTGCGGCTGCGGATTGGCTGGCTTGCGCTGCGGCTTTCCTGAATCTCTGCCATCTTCGCCAGGATTCCCGCCTTATCACCGACAGTCGCACGATATCGGGCTCGCACGAAGATCCAGTCATCTGCAACGCTGCTGTGGCGATAGCAAAAGCCCATTTCGGCGGCGCTGAGACGATGCAGCTTTCCTGTGCGGTCCAAGGCTTCTGCCCAAATCAGCACATCCTTGGTCTCGGTCCCATAGGCACCGGCATTCATGCGCAACGCGCCGCCAATGGTTCCGGGAATGCCGGAATAAAACTCCAACCCGGTCAGACCCGCATTGGCAGCAGTCTTTGCAACATTGGCATCCAGGGCGGCTGCGCCAACCTCGATTTCTGTGCCGTCCACTATGATCTCGGCAAAGGCGCCACCCAAGCGTAGAACAATACCGGCAACCCCACCGTCGCGCACCAACAGGTTTGATCCAACGCCAATCGGTGTGACCGGAATATCTGAAGGCAATGCCGCCAGGAAGTTTTGCAAGTCTTGCAGATCAGCAGGTTTGTACAGCACCTCCGCAGGGCCCCCGACTCGGAACCAAGTAACCTTGGACAGCAGACTGTCTTCGCTCAAGCGACCGGTAGTGCTGGGCAGGCGGCTGATCAGATCGTTGCTGAACTTATCTATAGGCAGGGCCATCATCATGCTCCCTCCGCCAATTTTGTTGGCAGGGCATTGGCCCAGTAGGTGATGGAACCAGCACCGAGGCAGATCACCATATCGCCAGGCTTTGCAAGATTGCGGATGGCGGCAGGAAGGTCCTCTTCACCATCAAACCCTGCAACAGACCGGTGGCCCCGTGCGCGCAGGCCTTCAACCAGATGGTCCCGATCCGCCCCTTCGATTGGTTGTTCCCCGGCCGTATAAACGGGCGCGACCAGCACGCTGTCGGCATCGTTGAAGCAGGTGCAGAAATCTTCGAACAGGTCGTGCAATCGGGTATAGCGATGGGGCTGTACAACGGCGATCACATTGTTCTTGGTGGCCTGGCGGGCGGCCTTTAAAACCGCTGCGATCTCTACTGGATGGTGACCATAGTCATCAATCACCGTAACATTGTTCCAGACCCCGGTTTTGGTAAAGCGGCGCTTTACGCCTGTGAAATCGGAGAGGCCTTTTCGGATCGTGTCATCGGACAGGCCCATTTCCACCGCAACAGCAATCGCGGCAAGGGCATTTTTTACGTTATGGTCACCATGCATTGGCAGTCGGATATCGGTGATCTGCCGCTTGTTACCGGTGCGGGGGGATATTTCGACAGTCAGGTCATATCCATCAGGACCGGGCACAGCTTTTGCCGCGCGAATTTCTGCCTGTGGGCTGAAGCCATAGGTGATGATGCGACGGTCTTCAATGCGACCGATCAGGGCCTGAACTTCCGGGTGATCCAGGCACAGGGCGGCAAAGCCATAGAAGGGAATGTTCTGGACGAAGGTGCGGAAAGCATCGCGCATTGCATCAAATGTGCCGTAATGATCCATATGTTCCGGATCAATATTGGTTACGATCGCGATGGTGGCGGGCAGCTTGACGAAGGTTCCGTCACTTTCATCGGCTTCGGCAACGACCCAGTCGCCTTGGCCCAGACGCGCATTGGTGCCATAGGCATTGATGATCCCGCCATTGATGACGGTCGGGTCCAGTTTGGCACTGTCCAGCATTTGTGCGACCAGTGAGGTGGTGGTCGTCTTGCCATGGGTGCCACCCACCGCAATGGACCACTTCAGTCGCATGATTTCGGCCAGCATTTCAGCGCGACGCACGACAGGGATCAATGCAGCGCGGGCCGCGGCAACTTCTGGGTTTTCGCGCTTCACAGCGGTTGATACGACAACGACAGCAGCGCCAGTAACATTCTCTGCCAGATGGCCGATCTTAACATCAATGCCCAATCCGCGCAGGCGCAGGACATTGGCATTTTCCGCCATATCAGAACCGGAAACAGTATAACCCAGATTGTGCATGACTTCGGCAATGCCAGACATGCCGATTCCGCCAATCCCGACAAAATGAAGTCGACCAAGGGTGAGGGGTATCTGCATTATGCGGCTTCCTTTCTGGCATTTCCGGCCTGAACGGCGCCAACACTGCCATTGCCTGTCGCCAGGCTTTCGACCAAATTCGCAAGCCTGATCGTTGCATCGGGAATACCTGTACGCGCGGAGGCTTGGGCCGCGGCGCTCAGGACAGAAGGATTGGCCAATAATTGCTCAAGCCGACGGGTCAAATCCGCTGCGGTTACATCCATTTGTGGAATTGCCCAGCCTCCACCAGCATCGCTGAGGCGCGCCGCATTTGCGGCTTGGTGATCGTCGATGGCATAGGCATAGGGAATCAGGATTGCAGGCAGGCCGACGGTTGCGACTTCTGCCATTGTCGATGCCCCGGCGCGCCCGATCATCAAATGGGCGCGGGCCAGACGTTCCGGCATATC
Organism: Alphaproteobacteria bacterium; assembly: GCA_029212835.1. Taxonomy (GTDB): domain Bacteria; phylum Pseudomonadota; class Alphaproteobacteria; order UBA8366; family Aestuariispiraceae; genus Pacificispira. The sequence goes on from JARGPE010000070.1 coordinate 6,361, forward strand.
ATCAAAGAAGCTGCGCACATCGGCGCGTATACCAGCGGACTGATAGGTGCTTTTGACGGCATCCAGTTGTTCTGCGCGGGTCTGCTGTTCAACTGACAGACGATTGCGCAACTCCTGGGACAATCCGGTCAGGGCGGCGGGAACGGCTTCGCCCAGGATCTGCGCACCCTGACTGCCACCAACAACAAGGATGTTCAGGCGATCATTGGGGCCAGGTGGAGCGAAGGGACGGCCGGACAGGGCAGCGATTTCGGGACGAACAGGGTTGCCGGTGCGCAGGGCCTTGTCTTGATCCTTTGGGCGCAGTCCATCCGTCTCGTCAAAGCTGAGCGCGATGCGATTGACGCGCGACGCCAACAGACGATTTGCCCGACCCAGAACCGCATTCTGTTCATGGATTGCTGTGCAGATTCCTAAATGACTGGCAGCCAGCATGGTTGGCACGCTGGGATAACCGCCAAATCCAACAACGACTGCGGGCTTCATCTGCAGCAATAGGGACCGTGCCTGGAAATAACCGATCAACAATTGAAATGCGGCCATGCCCCGTGCGATCAGTCCTTTGCCCGATACACCAGCCGCGCTGATCGTGTGGGCATCCAATTCGCCGAGGGGGCCGGAATAGGCATCGCCCCGTCGGTCGGTGATTAGGGCCAGGCGGTTGCCGCGCTTCTTCAATTCTTCGGCCAATGCTTGCGCCGGGAATACATGCCCCCCGGTGCCACCAGTCGCCATTACGATCAATGGGCTATCTGTCATACCAGCACCCCCGGTCGCTTTCGTGTCAGGGCCAGTAACATGCCCATCCCAATTCCCAAAGCCAGCAGGGACGAGCCGCCGTAAGACAGGAATGGCAGGGTCATACCTTTGGTTGGGATCAGACCGAGGGTCGAGGACATATTGATCAAGGCCTGCAGGCCAAATTGGACCAGCAGGCCGGTAGCGGCCACAACGACGAACAAGTCATTATCCTGAAGAATTCGGGAAAAGCCGCGTAGTACGATAAAGGTGAAGATGCCGACAATAATCAAACAAACGATCAACCCCAGTTCTTCACCGGCGACAGCGAAAACGAAGTCGGCATGGCTATCGGGCAGGCTGGCCTTGGCAATGCCTTCACCGGGACCACGCCCGAACAGGCCGCCATTCATGAAGGCCTCGCGTGCCTTGTCGATCTGGAATGTATCTCCGGCAGCCGGATCCAGGAAACGGTCAATCCGGCTCTGCACATGGGGGAAAACAAAATAGGCACTGACCAGCATGCCAATCCCACCCAGAACCATGACAATCACCAGGATCATCGGCAGGCCAGCCAGGAAGAATTGCACCCCAAAAATTGCCGTAACCACGGCAGCCTGACCAACATCGGGCTGAAGCAGCAGCAGACTGACAACCAGCAAGTACAACAGACCGGCAAAGGCATAGCCCGGCATTTTTTCACCCATCCGTTGGGAGGCGAACATCCAACCTGCGATGATGGCAAAGGCGGGCTTTACGAATTCGGATGGCTGGATCGTAACGCCAGCCAGGGATACCCATCGGGTTGCGCCCTTGATTTCTGCGCCTATAAACAGCGTGCCGATCAACAATATGATAGACCCACCCAACATCAGCAGGGCCAGACGGCGAATGGCGCGGGGATCCATCAGGGAAACGCCAACCATTGCCAACAGGGACGGGATCAGCAAGATCGCCTGTTTACGCACAAAATGCATTGGGTCCGCGCCGATTCTTTCCGCCACGGAGGGGCTGGCCGATAGGGTCATCAACAGGCCTAACACCGCCAATGTCAACAAGGCGCCTAAGGTCCAACGGTCGACCGTCCACCACCAGCGACCCAGAACTGAGGTATCATTGCGTGCGATGGCCATTATGCGGCCTCCCTCGTTGAGAAAACCGTGCGAGATTTTGACGGCAGCGACAGGACAAGGGCGCGGAACGCATCGCCCCGAACCTCAAAGTTTTTGAACTGATCAAAAGAGGCGCAGGCAGGTGATAGGATGACGGGACCGGGCGCGTGCTCCTTGCGGGCCATTTCATAAGCGGCATCAACCGCGTTTTCCATTGTTCCAGACAGCGTGATTGGCACACGTTTTCCGATCCAATCTGCGATGGTTTTGGCAGCATCCCCGATCAGGAAGGCATGGCGAACTCGGGGCAGATAAGAATCCAACGCCCCATAGCCACCGTCCTTGCCCTTGCCACCGGCGATCCAATAGATCCCTTCAAAGGCAGACAGGGCACGGGCGGCAGAATCCGCATTCGTTGCCTTGGAATCATTGATGAAGATCACGCCATCCAATGTCGCAATTCGTTCCTGCCGATGGGCCAGGCCTGGGAAGCTGCGCAATCCATCCAGAATGCTCTCTTGCGACAGGCCCAAAGCTTGCGCGATGGCAAAGGCGGCCGCTGCGTTTTGCTTGCCGTGATCCCCTGCTAAAGCGGGGCATTCGCCTGCGTCGATCAGGTTTGAAGTTGGTTGCGTATTATGGGCGATCCGGCTGACTGCGCGCCCGTCGATCATCATCTGGTTGGCAATATCGGCCGTCTCGTTTGTATCAGTCCCAATAATTGCCAGGCTGTCAGCATTCCGGGGCCGCAGGATGCGTTCCTTAGCCTTAACATAGCCTGCCAAATCCCCATGCCGAT
>JARGPE010000070.1:9019-18144 GCA_029212835.1 Alphaproteobacteria bacterium
CCGATCCAAATGATCCGGGGTGATATTCAGCAGGACCGCTATGTCAAACATGGCGCTGGGGGTCAGATCCAACTGATAGGATGACATTTCCAAAACATAAATGGCTGCTTCTGGCAGGGTCAGGGCAGGAATTCCCAGATTGCCGCCAATTGCGACATCCATACCACCCTGACGCAGGATATGGCCAACCAAAGCGGTGGTGGTTGATTTTCCATTGGTTCCGGTAATTCCAACGTATCGGGCCTTTGGTTCTGCCCGAAACAACAATTCAATATCGCCCAGAATTTCTATGCCCGCTGCTTGTGCTGCCAGAACAGCAGGATGAGGTGTTGGGTGTGTTAATGGAATACCCGGTGCGAGAACCAGGGCGGCAGCGTCTTTCAGGCGGGTCGATGTCGTCGGATTATCAATTACAAAGCCTTCATTGACCGCAGCATCACGGGTCGCTTCATTATCATCCCAGCACAGAACGTCCGCCTGACCGGCGCGCAGACCGCGGGCGGCAGCCAAACCCGACGCACCAAGCCCGACGACAAAGACGGGCTGATCGGCGAATAAGGTGAGGGCACGGATGTTGTGTGTCTGTGTCATTGCCTCACCGCAATTTCAGGGTGGCAAGGCCAACTAGGGCCAGGATAGCGGCGATGATCCAGAACCGGATCACGATAGTAGATTCTTTCCAGCCCTTCTTTTCAAAATGGTGGTGCAGCGGTGCCATGGCAAAGACACGCTTGCCCGTCATTTTGAAGCTGGCGACCTGGACAATGACAGAAACGGTTTCCAGCACGAACAGGCCGCCAATGATGGCCAGAACAATTTCATGTTTTGTTACGATGGCGATGGCGCCCAGCGCACCCCCTAAGGACAGGGAACCGGTATCGCCCATAAAGACCATGGCGGGCGGGGCGTTGAACCACAGGAATCCCAGACCAGCACCCAGAACCGCGCCACAGAAAACCGCCAGTTCGCCGCTGCCTTCGACATAGTGGATGCCCAGATAGCTGGAATAAACCGTGTTTCCGACCAGATAGGCAATGAAGCCAAAGCAACCCGCTGCAATCATTACCGGCACGATGGCCAGTCCATCCAGGCCGTCTGTCAGATTGACGGAATTGGAGGCACCGATCATGACAAACAATGCGAAAGGAACAAAAAGCCAGGACAGATTGATTAAAGTGTCTTTAAGGAAGGGAATGGCCAGCCCGGTTGCAACAGGTTCATCGGTGACGGACATGAACCACAGGGCCGCAACAGCGCTGATGACAAACTGTGCCAACAGCTTCATTTTGCCCGGTAGACCTTTAGAGTTACGCTTTGTCAGTTTCAGATAGTCATCGGTAAACCCAACTGCACCGAAACCAACCGTCACTAATAGAACGATCCAGACATAATGGTTCTTGATGTCTGCCCATAACAGGGTGGACAGTACCAGGGCAATCAGGATCAGGACACCGCCCATGGTAGGGGTGCCGGCCTTGACCAAATGACCTTCGGGGACGTCTTCCCGAATATTGCTGGACCCGCGTTGTTTCGACTTCAACCAGCGAATGACCGCCGGGCCAATCAGGAAGCTGACCAGCAGAGATGTCATGATCGCGCCACCGGTCCGGAAGGTCAGGTAACGGAATAGATTGATGCCGGGGAAGCTGTCGGCAAATGGGAGGGTGTAGAGCATAAATTATCCTCCTGCAGCCTGGGCAACGGGAGCCCTGCTGGTTTGAGAGCCGAGCATATCCAGCGCGCGGATAATGGGGGCCATGTTTGTCCCAAGGGACCCTTTTACAGTAATGATGTCTCCGGGCTTTAGGGCCGAGCAGACAGCGTCAACAATATTGGTTGAGATTTCAGCATACGCGCCCTGTTGCGCAGGTGGCAGCTTGTCCCACAAGAATTTCATCAGAGGCCCACAACAGAAAATCAGATCGATATTTGCCTGTTTCAGGTCTTCAGCCAGTCCTGCATGTAGTTCCGGTCCTGTGGGGCCCAATTCACGCATATCGCCCAGAACGGCAATTCGCCTACCCCCGTCCTTTGGATGGGTTCCGCCCAAGACGGCGATTGCGGCGCGTACTGAAGCAGGGCTAGCGTTGTAGCTTTCATCAATCAATCCGAAACTGCCGCCCTTGGCCAGCGCCACCTGTCGATAGGCACCACGACCGCGTGGTGCCCGGATTTCTGCAAATGTCGCAGAGGCAGCGACGGGATCTTCCCCCAATGCCTTAATTGCCGCCAGAACCGCCAAACTGTTCATGACCCAGTGCAGGCCCGGAGCCCCAATGCAATAATCCAGGGTCTTGCTGCTGAGCTGCACGGTCGCGGCGCTGCAGGCCGCGTGCAACGACTTATCAATAAGACGAATATTGGCGTCTTCATGGGTGCCAAATGTCAAAACTTTATGAATGCCCGACGCCATGGCATGGGATTTCAATTGATCGAATACTGGGGACTCGCGAAACAGGATAGCAGTTCCCTGAGCGTCCATACCGCTGAATATCTCAGCTTTCGCATCTGCAATTGCTTCGACCCCATCAAAGAATTCCAGATGAACGGCCTCGACAGTTGTGATGATGGCCACATCTGGACGGCCCAGGCGTGACAGGACATTAATCTCGCCGGAATGGTTCATTCCCATTTCCAGCACAGCGAAACGCGCTGAGTCCGGCAACCGTGCCAAGGTCAGGGGCAGGCCGATATGATTGTTCAGATTCCCCATGGTCTTATGGGTCTCACCAATTTTGGCAAGGGCGGCAGCCAAGGTTTCTTTGGTTCCGGTTTTGCCAACACTGCCGGTGATGCCAATGATTTTAGCTTTTGTGGTGGCGCGCTTATGGCGGGCCAATGCGATCAGTGCCTCCATCGTGTCTTTCACGATCAAATGAGGGAAGCTTAACGCCTTGTCCTGCGCCCACTCGGCATTGACGATGGCTGCGACGGCACCTTCGCCAATCGCCTGGGCAACATGGTCATGGGCGTCATGGTTCGGGCCTTTCAGGGCAACGAACAGATCGCCCGGCGCAACAGTCCGACTGTCAATGGAAACCCCCGTTGCGGCCCATTTCTCACTGGAACGGGTGCCAACTGCAAGCCGTGCAGTTTCGGAGGTCCAAAGGATGGCGCGCTGCTTCATGCTGCACCTCCATCGGTGGAGTTGTCTGCAAGATCGATGGCTTTCCTGGCTTCAACGACATCGTCAAAAGGATGGACAGTGGAGCCAATCTTCTGACCGGTTTCGTGGCCCTTTCCGGCAATCAACAGGATGTCATCACCTGTCAGCCCGGAAACCGCCTGAGCAATTGCAACGGCGCGATCCCCAATTTCGGTGGCGTCGGGGCAGCCTGCCATGACTTCGGCGCGGATTGCAGCAGCTTCTTCTGTGCGGGGATTGTCGTCGGTGACAATTACCTGATCTGCGAATTCTGCTGCATATTTTCCCATGATTGGGCGTTTGCCGCGATCCCGATCTCCGCCGCAACCAAAGACCACGACCAGACGTCCCTTCACAAAGGGTCGAAGAGTGTTCAGGACTGTTTTTAAGGCTTCGGCCTTATGGGCGTAATCGATATAAACCCGTGCGCCGTTGCGGCGTGTGCCAGCCAATTGCATTCGCCCGCGCACCCCTTCCAGCCGGCACAGCATCTGTGCAGCTAGGCGCGCATCGGTGCCTGTTGAAATCACCAGCCCCAAGGCGGCAAGTGCATTTTCAACCTGAAACTTGCCGGGCAGGGGGAAATCCACGGAAACTCGCTCGCCCATCACATCCAGGGTTAATGCGTATCCGCCTCGGCCCTCGACGGCATCAATGCAGCGAATTGAGCCATTGACTAGGCCATAGGACAGCATGCGCAGGCCACGCTCCTGGGCAATGGCGGCAATGCGGTCATGTTCTGCGGCTGCTGTATTGACAATGCAACTGCCACCCCGGGTCAGTAAATCTTCGAACAGGCGCATTTTGGCCTGGCGATAGGCTTCCATTGTCGGGTGATAATCCAGATGTTCATGGCTTAGATTTGTGAAGGCGGCGGCGCTGAACCGCACGCCGTCCAGGCGATATTGGTCCAGACCATGGCTGGAGGCCTCCATCGCCACATGATCGATATCTGCTTCGGCTATGGTTGCTAATTCACGGTGCAGGTCGGTTGCATCTGGAGTCGTCAGACCCTCCCCACCAGCATAGCCGGGTCCTTCAATGCCCAAGGTTCCAATACTGGCAGCCTTAAGACCTGTTGCGGCCCAAAGTTGACGGGTAAAGCCAGCAACGGAGCTTTTGCCATTTGTACCAGTCACGCCGACAATCGTGTCAGGTTGTGGCGCATAAAATGCGGCAGCCATCCGGGCCAAACGACGGCGGGGATTGGCATCGGTGATCAAGGTGACATCAGCTCCAACCATGCCAGCGGAAATACCTGGCGGCGCCAATACTGCCACGGCGCCTTTAGCAACAGCATCGGAAATGAAGGCGGCACCGTCAGCGACGGTGCCTGGAATTGCGGCAAACAGGTATCCTGGCCGGACTTGGCGGCTGTCAGCCGTCAGTCCGGTTAGGGGGATATCAGGTAGGATCCTGTCTGCGTTCATCTCCGTCCTTGTGTCCTCATTCACGTCATTACCCCTTTGCCTATTGCTGCAGAGAGGCGAGTTTCTTGGTTTCCCCAGGCAGTTCTATGGCAAAGGCTTGTTGAATTTCGGGCGCGTTCTCTTGAATGGGAGCAATACCCGCAATTGCACCAATCTGTTCGATAATTGCGCCTGCCGCTGGTGCCGCGACCCAGCCACCCGTGGCAAAGCCGAAGGTCTCTTTCGTGCCATGCGGTTCGTCCAAAACGACATAGACTACATAGCGGGGCTTGTTCATCGGGAAGGCCGCAACAAAAGATGAGATCAACGCCCGCTTTTTGTAACCGCCGTTGCTGCTGGGCTTTTCCGCTGTTCCGGTCTTGCCACCAACCATATAGCCGGGAACCAAGGCGGCCTTGCCCGACCCTTCGGTTGCGTTCAACCGCATCAGACGGCGCATGTCAAAGCTGACACGCTCAGAAATGATACGGCGGCCTTCTGGAACATGATCGCGTGCCAGAAGTGTGGGGGGAAGCAGTTTTCCGCCGTTCAGAATTGCCGATACGCCGTTTGCCAAATGCAGTGGTGTCACCGACAGGCCGTGACCATAGGCAATTGTCATTGTGCTGATCGGGGACCAGGGGTCAGGATACATCGGGCGCCCGGTTTCAGGGATTTCCAGGGCGATCGGATCCAGAAAGCCCATGGATTTCATGAATGATTTCTGTGCCGGCGGACCAACATCCATAGCCATCTTGGCAGAACCAATATTGGAACTGTATATGAAGATTTCCGGCAAGGTCAGGAAGCGACCCTTGGCATGATAGTCGGAAATTGTGAATCGACTGATCTTTATAGGCTTTGTGGCATCGTAGCCGTCGTACAATGTGGCAGCACCAGATTCCAGTGACAGGGCGGTATTGAGGATTTTGAAAGTTGATCCCAATTCATACGTGCCGAAAGTCGCACGGTTGAAGTGATTGATATCAGGGGTGCTGGCCGGACGGTTTGGGTCAAAATCAGGCAGCGAAACCATGGCCATGATCTCACCGGTATTCACATCCATCACGACGCCAGCACCACCCTCGGCGCTGTACTCTGTAACGGCCTTGCTCAATTCCTCATGCACGACGTGTTGAAAGCGCAGGTCGATGCTCAAGCGTAGCGGTTCCTTGCTGGTCCGCAGACGATCTTCCAGGCCTCGTTCGATTCCAGACAGGCCTTTTCCATCAACATCCGTGTAACCCAGGATATGCGAGAGCAAACGGCCATGCGGGTAGACACGGGTTTCTGCGCGCTCAAATTCCAGACCTGGGATGCCTAGTTGCATCACTGCCTGTTCCATTTTGGGCGTCAGTTTACGGTTGATGTAAACGAAAGGAGAGCTGGATGTCAGCTTTGCTTCGAGATCTTTGGCGTCCAGCTCTGGAAACAGATCCGCCAAGCGGTGGGCCGCATCAACCGGATCCAATAGCCGGTCTGGGCGCGCTGCAAGGGCGGTTGTAGTCAGGCTGGTTGCTACGATCACGCCATTGCGGTCAGTGATCGTTGCCTTTTCCGTCTGCAGATCAGGATTGATGATGGCATGGGTTTGAACTGACGCCACATCCTGGTTGGTGAAGGCACCTAAATCGACCAAGCGCGCACCAACAGCGGTGAAAGCGAATGCCATTACCGCGCCGGTGATTAGCAAACGCGCGCGACCCATATCAATGGCGCGGCGGAAACTGCCGTCGGATCGAATGGGCGCGCAAGGAAGGGCTGGGCGGCGGTCCGAATGCTGACGGTGCCGGGGCGGAGCAAACTCTGGTGGCATTGGACGCCGTGTCTTTCTGAACGGTCCGATCATTGTGAGGTCCTCACTAGGGTCGCTGGCAGGACTTCTGTCGAGCCAGATGGTGCCGCTGAGGCGGCTTCAGCGCCCGCTTCCGCTTCTTGCGGATCGGTGCGACGAAAGGGAATTTCTTCGATCGCCATAATTTGGGATGGTTCCAACGAATGCATTTCAGGCAGAAACTCTTTGCCCAATGATTCGATCCAATCCGGTCGGCTGGAATAGGACCATTCTGCCTTCAGATTATGGATGGTTTCTTGTTCATCCCGAATTTGCTGGTTCAACTCGGCCAGTTGGCCATCCAGCGCCTCGACCTGAAAGCTGATATGAAACAGTGTGTAGCCAGTGATGGTGACCATGGCGATCCAAATGGCGATAACTAAGACTCTCATCGCGACCCTCCATCATTCATATCGGTCCGTGCGTCACTCCAGGGCGCAGCACTGGTCCGCCATGCGCCGCGCAACCGGGCAGAGCGGGAGCGCGCATTCACGGCGGTTTCTGATGCTGTTGGCTTTACCGTGCCCGTCGTCATCAGGGTGAAGGATGGACTTCGGCTCTCTGCTGCACCCTGGGGCATATGACGTGACCCTCCACCGCCTGCACGACCGGATCGTGCGCGCAGGAAGGCCTTCACACGCTTGTCTTCCAGGCTGTGGAACGCAACGACCACCAATCGACCGCCCGGCACCAACAGGCGTTCAGCCGCCAACAAGGCACGGTCCAGTTCGCCCAATTCGTCATTTACCTGAATGCGAAGCGCCTGAAACGTACGGGTTGCAGGATCAATTTTGTCTTTGGCCCGCGGGACACAGCCCCGGACGATATCGGCCAGTTGTGTCGTGGTCTCAATGCGGCTTTCAGCCCGAACCCGAATAACGGCCTTGGCAATCCGGCGCGAGAACCGTTCTTCGCCATATTCCCAAATGATGCGCGCCAGTTCTTCTTCGGGCCATTCATTGACAACATCGGCGGCGCTGGGGCCATCCAGTCCCATCCGCATATCCAACGGACCATCGAAGCGGAAGGAAAACCCGCGTTCTGGTGTATCAATTTGGGGGGAGGAAACACCCAGGTCCAGCACAACACCATCCAATTGGGTGACGCCGACGTTGGATAACAGATGTTCCATATCCCCAAAGGTGCCCGTGAGGAGGGTCAGACGATCGGCATGGCTGCTGACCAGCGCCTGGCCGCGCGCAATTGCTTCTGGATCGCGATCAATGGCAAAGACGCGGCAATCACAGGCATTCAAGATGGCCTTGGTATAGCCGCCTGCGCCGAAAGTGCCATCCAAATAGGACTCTCCGGCAACCGGATTCAGGGCTGTTAGAACTTCTGGCAGCATTACGGGGAAGTGCGGGTCTTGAGATGTCGCGATCATGCGTCACCTCCCGCTGGTCCGCGCACAGGTAATAGCGTTAGGGTCTTGTTCTTGGCCCGTGCACGCGCCTGCTCGCTGTGACCCTTGAACCGTTCTGGCGACCAAATTTGGAAACGGTTGCCCTGGCCTACGAAAACCGCCAGGTCTGAAATCCCGGCATAGGCAGCATGATCCGGTGGCAGAACCAAACGTCCTGTTTCGTCCAGCAATGCCTTGCGGGCCGTCGCGACAATGGATTGATTCAAGTCTTCTTCGTCATCTGAATACAGCGGGCGCGCTTCAATCGCTTCGACAATGCGTTTCATGAAGGCCTTGTCACAAGCTTCCAACGCTTCGTGGCGGGGTGACGGATAGATATAGACAATGCGCTCGCCCCCTTCCGGCAATTCGGAACGAAAATCGGCCGGCAAGGAAACACGTCCCTTCCGGTCAACTTTGTTTTCGAATGTGCCAGCGAACAGCGTCATGCCGAAGGCCACCTTTTGCCAGTTGAACACCTCCCCCAATGGGTGTGTCCGGGTTAACTTATAAAATCCTGTTTACTATCAATAAGTTACTTAGGGTTCGCGAATTTCTTCAGAAACACGTCACGCACATTACGCCAGATACTACGTTTATGGGAATTAATGGGATATCATGGGAATAGGCTATTAGTCAACGAATATGGAGCTAAAAACAGGCAAACAGCAAGTTGTTGTGGAATAGTTGAACAAGATAAAATGCAACGCAGATAGTCAGCGCGTGTCTATTTAGTGTGATTGGCTGAGTGAATGGGGAGGCTTATCAAGCAAAGAGAGTATTATTTCTTGTTTTGTTCCATTTTAACTTATGAGAACAAACCGAGACAAAGGGAATTCTTTATAGGTAGAGGGATCCAGATTAGCTGAAACTGCGTAATTTTCGGATCAAAGCCTGGCGGACGCGGGTGAAAAGTTCTGACCAATCACCGGGGCTGGTCTGGCGGAATAATGTCATGGAAGGATACCAGGGGCTGTCGTCCCGATGCAGCATCCATCGCCAATCCGGCGCATAGGGCAATAATACCCAGACAGGGCGGGCCATCGCACCAGCAAAATGGGCCACCGATGTATCAACAGTGATGATCAGATCCAGATCCCGCATCACGGCGGCGGTATCAGAAAAGTCCCGAAATCCGCTGCCCATGTCCCGCAATAGGGGGCCAAGTGATAAATCCTGAATATCCTTGGTTGCCGGCCCTTTTTGCAAGGAGATGAAGTCCGTTCCGGGCAAGTCAAGCAGGCTGGCAAAGTGATGCAGCGCGCTGGATCGGTTGCGATCATTCTTATGGCTGGGCTTGCCAGCCCAACACAGTCCAACATTTAGCCGGTCCCG
>JARGPE010000310.1 GCA_029212835.1 Alphaproteobacteria bacterium
CGGGCAGGCACTTACTGCATGCGATTAGGCGGCCAGGAAACGGGTCCAGGCTTCGTCGCGAATGCGGGCGATTTCTTCACCGGGATAGCGCTGCCATTCGCATTTGGCGAGCACATCTTCCGGCGGGAAGACAGAGGGGTTCTTGTTGTAGCTGTCATTCAACAAAGCCCGTGCAGCCTGATTGGGCGTGGCGTATTGAATGTAGTCAGCAATCAACGCACCAACCTGGGCATCCAGGATATAGTTGATGAATTTATGGGCATTCATTGGGTGCGGGGCACCCTTTGGAATTGCCAAGTTATCAGCCCAGATCAAAGAGCCTTCCTTGGGGATGACATAGTCGATGTCATCATCTTCCAGCATGACCTGACCGATATCGCCCGACCATTCGATGGTGACATCGACTTCGCCAGACAACAGAAGATCCTGACCGTTGTCTTCGGCTATGGTCTTGAAGGCTGGCTTTTGTTTGATCAAAAGATCGACGGCGGCATTGATTTTCTCTGCGGTATCCGGGTTCATGCCGGTTCCCAGATACATCGAGGCCATGCCGATCATGGCGGAGCTTTCCGACAGGATCGCGATACGGCCCGCATATTTGTCGCTTTCAAACACATCCTTCCAACTGGTCACGCCAGCGGCGGTCTTGCTCTTGCGAATGCCAAGACCCATCGTGCCCCACATATAGTTCACGGAATGCTTGTGACCCGGGTCATAGGCGGCATCTCGGAATGCAGGTGCGATGTTTTTAGAATTCGGGATCAAGGCATAATCCAGAGGCTCCAGCATGTCAGCCGCCAGCATGCGCGCGACATAGGTGTCAGACGGCACAATGACGTCGAAACCAGGATTGCCTTCACGCAGTTTTGCAAACAATTCGTCATTGTCTGCAAACAGAGACATATTGGCTTCGATTCCCGTTAAGCCTTCGAAATCACTCAACGTGGTTTCACCGATATAGGTATCCCAATTGTAGAAATTGACTTTTGGTTCTTCGCCATGGGAGGCAGCGAAAGCTTTGGGCCCCAAGCTGATTCCAGCCCAAGCAGCACCAGCCCCGGCAATTGCCGATTTCAGCATGGTGCGACGTGATAGTCCCTTTTGTTTAAAATCTGTCATTCCCTGTTCTCCTTGTTCGATCGATCTTTAATCCGAAACAGTGACTGTTCTCAGTCTTATCCGCCGGATTATCTGTGTCCCGTATTGCCGTTTTCAGGCGGCAATGTCATCTTCCCCAAATCAGGACATTTTCCAATGCGGTCTGTCAATGTGGTTCGCGCATTGTGACACCTAAAGTTACATGATTCCTAGGTCTTTTGCTGTTGCATCCAAACATTCCCGCAAAACATTGATGAGTAAGTCTATCTCTGCCGGTTGGATGATCAATGGCGGTGATAGGACCATTGTGTCACCACAGGCGCGCATGATTGCATTACGCTTGAAGAAATGGTCACGGCATATCGTCCCGACACGCCCCAAAGGCTCAAAGCGTTCATGAGTTTGTTTGTTCTTCACCAATTCAATGCCGCCGATCAGGCCAATGCTGCGCACTTCACCAACAAGAGGGTGATCTTTGATTTCTTCTAGTTTTTTGGCGAGATAGGGGCCGGTTTCAGTCTTGGTTTTATGCACCAGGTTTTCGCGTTCCATGATTTCGATATTGCGCAGCGCAACGGCGCTGGCAACCGGATGCCCGGAATAGGTATAGCCGTGGTAGAACTCTCCGCCATTATCGATGATCATATTCGCGACCCGGTCTGAAACGCCGGTGGCCGCTATGGGCAGATATCCCGACGACAGGCCTTTCGCCATGGTCATCAGGTCCGGTTCGATGCCAAATGTATTGCTGCCGAACCACTCCCCGGTGCGTCCAAAACCGCAAATTACCTCGTCGGCGATTAACAAGATGTCATATTGCTTACAAATACGGTTGATTTCCGGCCAATAGGTCGATGGCGGAATGATCACACCGCCAGCGCCTTGAATCGGTTCCCCGATAAAGGCGGCGACATTGTCTGGACCCAGTTCCAAAATTTTGTCTTCCAGCGCCTTTGCAGCCGCCAGGCCAAATTCTTCCCGGGTCATATCCCCGCCCAATTTATACCAATAGGGCTGCATGATATGATGAATGGTTGGAATCAGTTTGCCACCTTGCTTGTGCATCGGGCCCATGCCACCCAGACCCGCGCCCGCCACGGTTGATCCGTGATAGGCATTTTCACGTGCAATGACCAAACGCTTGTCGGGTCGTCCGGCACATTGCCAATAATGGTGAACCATCCGCAATTGGGTGTCGTTTGCTTCTGATCCCGAATTGGCAAAAGTCACATGATTGAAGCCTTCCGGCAGGATTGATGACACTTTGGCCGCCAATTCGATCGATGGGGCATGGGCCGTCTTGAAGAAGGTATTATAAAACGGCAATTCCTTCATCTGACGATAGGCAACATCAGCCAGTTCGTCACGCCCATAGCCGACATTGACGCACCACAGGCCAGCCATGCCGTCCAGAATCTTGTTATTGTTGGAATCGTAAAGATAGACGCCATCCGCCCGCGCAATAATCCGTGAACCCCCTTCTGCGGCCAGGGATTTATGGTCGGTAAATGGGTGCATGTGATGGGCCAAATCCAGGCGAACCAGTTCACTAGCATCCAAATTGCGTCTAATCTCAGTCATTTACAGGAATCCTTCCGAAGGCGAATAGTGTCAGTTTTTTAATCTTGAGACTAAAATAACAAATGTGATCACATTTTAAAAGCATAGGATTGTGACAGTTTGCGCGCGCCAGAAGATAAACGCATAGAGCCGGGGGCGCGGTATTGCGCGCGCCCGGCATATCACTCGCAGTATTGGTGCCTTATGCGGTGCGCAGTCGGCCCAGGAATCCATCAATTGCTTGGGACAAATTGTTGGCACCCTTATCCAGGCCTTCAACATCTTCCATCAA
>JARGPE010000071.1:0-17622 GCA_029212835.1 Alphaproteobacteria bacterium
CGATGCCTGTGTGCCGATCTCAAAACTGGCAGATTGTATCCTGGATACCAAACAGGACATTCAGGAGTCTGGCCTCTATGCCCCGATTGTCGGACATGTTGGGGATGGCAATTATCATCTGTGTCTGATGTTTGACCCGGAAGACAAGGACGAGATGGGCCGGGCCAAGGCCCTGGTGGAGCGTATGAACCATCGCGCCATTGCCTATGGGGGAACCTGCACGGGGGAACATGGCATCGGCTATGGTAAGATGAATTTCCTGACCGCCGAACATGGCGATGCGGTCGCGGTAATGCGCCAGATGAAAAAGGCGCTGGACCCCGATAACATCATGAACCCTGGAAAAATTCTAAGTCTTTGAGAAATCAAAAAAAGGCCGAGGGGTTCACCTCGGCCTGTCTGGGGAAATATCCTTTGGGCGAATAGGGGACCGCCTTCAGGTCATTTTACCCAGAATGGTTTGACCGCCTCCAGCAGCATTTCCTTGTGGCTTAGGCCAATATCTGCCAGTTGCTCATCGGTCATGGTTTCCAGCTGACGACGGCTTTTCCAGCGGAAATGCCACAATTTGATCAGACCGCTCAGGGTCAGGCCGTCCCGAGTTAGTTGATGGGCGTAGCCGGTATAAGTGGTATGGTATAAAGCATCGCTCATGATCTTCACTCCTTCTGTAAATCTCGATCTCGTGCTCTGTTGAAGAACAAAATAGGGATTGCGCTGATCGCCCGCAAACGCGAAGATCGAGCCCTTAGGCTTAGAAAAACTTAATCACGAGGTGTGTGATGCGGCGACTTCCCCCGCTGAAAGCGGTTCGCGCTTTCGAGGCCTCAGCCCGGCATGACAGCTTTGTTGCGGCTGCGGATGAATTGGCGGTGACGCCTTCTGCGATCAGCCAGCAGGTTAAGCAATTAGAGGCCTGGCTGGGTCAGCCATTGTTTCGGCGCTTGCCGCAGGGATTGATGCAGACAGATATAGCGCGCAGCTATCTACCCCGCTTGACCGAGGCCTTGGATATTATTGACCAGGCGTCACGGGCTATCACCTCAGGTCAATCCAACCGGACACTGACAGTAACCTGTTTGTCTTCCTTTGGGGCTCAATGGCTGGGCCCGCGCCTGCATCGTTTCTATGCAAACAATCCTGGCATCGATGTGATGCTGGCGACGTTTGACCGAACGGTCGATCTGGAAACAGAGGATGTCGATATCGCAATTCGCTATGGTGTGGGTGACTATCCGAATCTCCATGTGGAGGATTTGGGGGCGGATCAACTGGGTGTCGTGTGCAGTCCCGACATATTAAATGATCCGGCGCGGCCTTTGACATCATATGCTGACCTTGCCCATCATACATTGTTGCATGATGCTGATGCGCGACAGGGTCAATTGCTGGAATGGCGAGGGTTCCTAGCAAAACAGGAGGTGGCGGGAATAGACGTTACCCGTGGCCCACGCTTCAGCGATAGCCATATGATCATTCTCAGCTGCCTTGCCGGGCGGGGGGTGATGATCGGGCGGTCTATTCTGATTGAAGACGAACTGAATTCAGGGATTTTAGTGGCTCCATTTGGTATGCCCACGCAATCAACCCTGCGCTATCGAATGCTGATGCGTAAAGGAGCCTTGAGCGATCCAAAGGTCGCGGCATTTCGAAACTGGATGCATGAAGAACTCGGCAAAACACCGTTGCTAAAATAAACGAGCCTCAATGCTGGGGCGATATTGTGGCTTCCAACTGGCGAGAAAGGCCGTTCAGCACTTGATCAACTACAGGCGGCGCGGCGTTGGGCGTGCTGTTGGCAAAGGCTTCCATGGCATCCTCAACCCCGCTGAGACCCGCAATCTTAAGTAAATTTGACACATCGGTGTCGACGTAGGCCATGGACCAATCTGTAAAGACAGAATGCGACACTGTTTCATCCGTCAGGATTGTGAGCTGATTGTGACGAGGGTCCCGTTTGATCCGATCCAACACAGCACTGATCGTTTTGGGGGGGCCTTCCAGGACTTGCGCAAACACACCTTGCAGGTGAAGGAGTAATCCGGTTACGCCCTCTTGTTTATTTCGATGACGGCTTGTCTCCAGGATTGCGGAAATATCTTCATCCGATGGTCCCGTCAAAGATCGGGAAAAGTAAACCAATCGCCGCACGGACATCTGTCTCACCCTATCTGCATGTTGCTGCTAGGATGTACGCATTGTTGCGTGGTCTTGGATCACATTAGGCGAACCAAGACCACGCACTCGTTGAGATCAGTGCAGTTCTGCGCGAATTCGCTGCCGGAAGGCATCGATTGGAACAGCTGCATGCTTGAGATCGGATTTAACCTGCCAATAGGTCCAGCCGTTGCAGGAGGGAGCCCCCTGAACCAACGCCCCTACTTGATGGATGGACCCGCGATGGTCGGCAGAGATGATGGTGCCATCGGCCCGAACCTTCGCTGTGTGGCGATTACAAGGGCTGACCAGCACTGTGCCGGGGCTCAACATGCCTCGTTCAACCAGCAAACCAAAGGGGATGCGTGGCTCTTTGCGTTTCGGCGTAGTATGGGCAATCGCCTCGCTGTCGGATGCTTCCGGTTCCGCGGCGATGCGGGCATTGGCGACTTTGATATATTTATCCTCCCGCTCAATCCCGATCCAGCGACGGCCCAGACGTTTCGCAACTGCCCCGGTTGTCCCCGTACCAAAGAAAGGATCCAGCACGACCTGACCCGGTTGGGTGGAGGCCAGAATGACACGATGCAACAGGCTTTCCGGCTTTTGCGTCGGATGGGCCTTTGATCCTGTCTCATCCTTCAGGCGTTCACCACCCGTGCAGATGGGCATGGTCCAATCGCTGCGCATCTGAAGGTCTTCATTCAGGGCTTTCATGGCCTCGTAATTGAAGGTGTAGCGCGCATCCTTGTCCTTGGAACACCAGATCATGGTTTCATGGGCATTGGTGAAGCGACGGCCCTTGAAATTCGGCATTGGATTGGTTTTTACCCAAATCACGTCGTTCAGCATCCAGAAACCAATGTTCTGCAAGGCCGTTCCAACCCGAAAGATGTTGTGATAGCTGCCGATGACCCAGATCGTGCCCGTGGGCTTTAAGATACGGCGCGCTGCTGCCAGCCAGTCGCGTGTAAAACGATCATATGCATCGAAATTATCAAATTGATCCCAGTCATCATCCACCGCATCTACTTTAGAATGGTTGGGTCTGTAAAGAGAACCAGCCAATTGCAAGTTATAGGGCGGGTCTGCAAAGATCATATCTACTGAGTTTTCTGGAAGTGACCGCATTTGTTCAATACAGTCTCCTTTCAGAATTTGATTCTGAGGAAGTTTTACCATGATTCTTCATGTGCCTATGTGTTTGCCAGGACCTGAATCATGATTCTTTAAGGAGTCTTGGTCAACAAGTAATTGATTCTACTTGAATTTTTCTACATGTAGAGTCCGGATGGCAAGCGGGGACTCTATATCTTGATGTCGCTTTCCAGTCGCGCGCGGATCGGGGCGAAGGATTTGCGATGGTGCGGGGTGACGCCCAATGTTTTTAACCCTTCCTGATGGACCTTTGTGCCATAGCCCATATTGCGATCCCATCCGTAACCGGGATGGTCGCGGGCAAGATCACACATCAGCCGATCGCGGTGAACCTTTGCCAGGATCGAGGCCGCCGCGATAGACAGTGAATGGCTGTCGCCCTTAACAATCAACTGTGTTGGCAGGCATAGTCGCGGGTCGCGATTGCCATCAACCAGCGCGCCCATGACTGGGACGGGCAGGGCCAGAAGGGCACGGCGCATCGCCAGCAGGCTGGCCTGCAGGATGTTCAACTGGTCGATTTCCTGGGCGCTGGTCGATCCAATGCCAAAAGCGACAGTCTCACATAACACGGTGTAGAGGGCGTCGCGACGGGCTGCGGTCAACTTCTTGGAATCGTCAATGATGGAAACGACCTCTTGCGGCAGGCCGGCATCATCGGCATTGAGGTCTGGCAGAACCGCGGCGCAGGCGATCACAGGCCCGGCCCAGGGGCCACGCCCGACTTCATCCAGACCCGCGATAAGGCAGGGGCCTTGTACTCCAATCTCGCCGATCAAGGCGCGCTCGTAGGATAGGTCAGGCATTGCCTTTATCGGGGGCTTGTTTCGTTTTGGGTTTTGATGTTTTCGGTGAAACTGCTTTGGGCGGAGCCTTTTTGTGCTTTGGCAGCGTTTCGTCCATTTCCGCATCGGCGATTACGGTTGTGGCTGATCCATCTATGGTTCCGCCAATCCGGGATTGGGACTCGTTGGCATCCAGTCTCTTACCCACTTCCCGACGCAGTTTCTCCAGTCGTAATTGTGTCCAGGTCGCGATTTGAAATGCACCACTATAACAGGCCTTAGAGGCTTGTTTGGTGACCTGCCATTCGCGGAAATAGGCAAAGCGAAAGAGGCCACTAAGGCTGGAGATGCGACTGGCGGCACGATGTTTGATACGACGGTTCAGGTCGAACATGAAGGGGCTGACAATCAACGAAATCACCGTCAGCGCCACGATCATTTTATGGATTTCATCACTGATCACGGCAACTGACGAGGCCAGCGCCGCCATGACAAAGGAAAACTCCCCCAACTGCCCGATGACCAGAGAAACAGAAAAGGCGGTCTGCCAGCTTTGTCCCTGCAATCGTAGGATCAGGACATTCAGGGCTGTTTTGAAGATGATCACGAACAGCAACAGCCCCAGGATCAACCAGATATTATCCCAAACGAAAGGCAGGTCGATCAAAAGGCCAATAGACAGGAAGAAGACCATGATCAGGATGGCCTGGATCGGCCCGGCATTCTCATGCACTTCTTGTCGCTGTGCGCTGTTGCCGACAATCAGGCCGGCCAGAAAGGCCCCAAAGGCTGGCGACAGGCCAATGACCCCTGCAATCGTAGCAAAGCCAAAACAGAAGGTTAGTGCGGCCAAGGGCTTTAGGTCCGAATTGGGGCTGACAATCTTATGGAATGGCAGATTGACCTTGGATCGCCGCGTCAGGAAAAGAATGATTGCCAGCAGTATCCCGATGGATAGCGACACTTCCACAATCATGTGGATCAAACCGCCTTCCTTCTGAGCGGACATATTGGAGATCACAACCAGCATGGGGGCGACCGCCAGATCCTGGGCGATCAGAATGCCAACCGTCAGGCGCCCGGTATTGTTGCGCAGCTCCCCGGTTTCCTCCAAGACCTTTACCGCAACCGCAGTTGAAGACAGGGCGAGGCAGAAGCCAAACAAAATGGCCCATTCAACCGGCCAGTCAAACAACCCACCCAGAATGTAAAGCGCCCCCACGGACAATCCGATCTGGGCCAGGGCTGAGATGATCGCAACCTTCCAGATCGTGCGAAAGCTGCGCAGGCTGAGTTCCATGCCGATGAAGAACAGCAGCATGATCACGCCCAATTGGGCCAATAAATCGATTGTTTCGCGGTTTTCCACCAGGGACAGACCGTTTGGCCCCAGGATCAAACCAGCAAAGATATAGCCGATAATGGCAGGTTGGCGCAGCCGCACCATTGTCATACCGCACAGCATGGCGGCGACAGCGACAATTGCAATTCCGGTGATATCAGAAATTCCGTGCATAATATCTTAACTTAACACGCTTTTGATCGAGTGATAGGCTTAAATCATTCAATCCTCTAGCTTTTTTCCGTCCAGTCGGTGGCGGTCCAGCGCTTTCTTGTCGGCGACTAGTTTTCGGGTTTTGGACGAGGTTCCATGCTTCACCCGATTGGCCTCTGCCGTTGCCGCTTTTTCGGCCCGGGCCTTATGCTTGCGGGCCGTTCTTAGATTAACGATGTCAGCCATGAGATGCACCTTTTGTCGATCGTGAATAGGCCTAGCCTAATCGCTTCCTATTGACCACGTCTAGGCAGACCTGCGAAAGGTAATCGGGTTTGGGACAAGGGGATCTTCTTTAAAATGGCGGATACGGCGGATACGCCACAGTATACCAAGAGGCGGCGTAAGAGCCGCAGAAAAGTCTGGGCGATTGTAGCGATCGTGTTGGGCTTGTTTGCGATGCTTTGGGTTGGGCCACGCATGGTTGACTGGACCCCCTACAAGGCGGATATCGCCGCCCTTATCACAAAGCAGTTAGGGGTGACTGTCGTTCTGCGCGGCGGATTGCAGATTGAGATTTTACCACAACCACGCATTACGGCAGCTGATATCGCTGTCACGGGGGAGCCCGCGACTGGTACGATCCGGTGGCTGCGCGGCAGTCTAAATCTGCGCGCCTTGCTGTTTGGGCGAATAATCCCGGAAAATTTGGAACTGGTAGAGGCCAATTTGAAGTTCCCACTGCGTCTTGCTGCGACTGGGCGCTATGACGGTGCAACAACAGTTGTGATTGAGGAAGGGCGTCTGCGGTTTCTGGACGGTCCCGATTGGTTGCCAGACCAGTTGGAGGCGATCAATGGTCGCCTGACTCTGGGTGCCAACCCGAAAACTGCGCCTCAGCGTCTCTATGCCTTTGATGGCGACGCGCGTGTCCTGGGAGAACCATTGGGCGTTTCTGTGGAGGGGCGCATGAATGGAGGCGTGACTCTGTCGATTGGTCATGGTCCCAGTGCCAGCGACTTGGCAATCCAAGGGCGTCCGACAGAGGAAGGCGGATGGACGGGCAAGGCCACCCTGGTTTTGGAGGAAGCTGGTTTCCTGTCCACCCTAAAGGCTGATGCTGTGACACGCCTGCTGGGTGAAGGACCAGCCACCCTGGATGCGCGTATCGAGTCTAGCCCTGAGGACATCCTGACCATCACGATGGAGAGTCTGCAGAGCCGCCAATTGACAGGGACGGGGGTTGTGACATTGGTCTCTGGCCCACGCCCGGCCCTGGATATGAAGTTAGACCTCTCGCAGGTCGATTTAACGGGGCTAGATCCAACGCAGACAGGCGCCTCCAGCGGTCGATTGGCCACGGATTTCTTGCAGGGGCTGCGTATATTCTCTGGCCTTGATATTACCGCGATGGTGTCCGCCCGATCCATAGCATTTCGCGATCAGACCCTGCGCAAGGGCACTTTGTCCTTTGCTGCCGGTGGGGGAATTGCGGTCATTGATCGGGCCAGTATCGCGCTGCCAGGGGCGGCGGATTTAAGCCTCCTTGGGACTTTCCAGGCGATCAATGATGCGTGGCAGTTTGACGGAGAAGCTGGGCTGGTTGCGCGCAACGTCCGGCCCCTATTGGGCTGGCAGGTGCCAGATTTGATTTCGATGCTGGACTCACTTCCCCCGGATCGGATCAGTTCGGTGGATGCAACTGCCAAGATGCTGATCACGCCCAATGTTACAGAACTGACAGAAATCAAAGGCCGTCTGGATGACACGATTTGGGCGGGGGCTGTTTCTGTCTCCGATTCTGGTGTGACCCCTTCTCTACAAGTTGTTTTGCAGGGCGATTCCTTGAATCTGGACCGTTATTGGCCCGCGGGATCGGACAAGCTGAATGCCCCTACGGATATCCTGACGCAAATCATACCATTCTTTGGCCGCGCGCCGCAGACGATAACTTTGTATCTGGATCGGGTGATCTTAAACAGTGTCCCCGCCAGCGGGATTACGCTGGACCTGCGCAGCAAGCAACAGGATGTCGATGGCGTGCAAGGGGCCTTGGCGATAGGAAATTTGGCCGGTGCCCAGGTGATGGCGGAGCTATCCTTGAATGCGGCTCAAACCGGTCAGGCACAAGTTACGGCGCAGATTCCAGCCTTGGATCGCATATTAGGGGCCTTTGGCCTGGGCGCACGCCGAGCGGCCAGTTTTGCTTCCTTTGGGCCCACGGCTGTGACCTTGGACCTGTCCCTCGCTCCGGACCGGGGTATCGGCTATGCCTTTGAAGCATTGGGGGAGGGGGGCGATGCGCGGGTGAATGGCGTCTTTACACCGGGTCTGAAAAACCGGATCACCGTCAGTGATGGCAGCTTCAATGGCAGTCTGGGGGGATATGATCTGACCCTATTTGATCTGACTGCTGGATGTGATGGTGACGGGCTTGATGGCTTTGCCTGTACGAATGTCACGGCCGCGATGCCGGGGCTTCGCTTGGGGGGAGATGTCACTGCGACACGGGCAACGGATGACGTAGATGTGGCAATCACTTTGCAGAACAGCACGGCGGATCTGGGTCTGTTTACAGCACGGGCGGGTCTGCCGCTGGTGCCAGATGGCTCTGTTGCTTTGGCTGGCAGTCTGGTTGGAATCGGGACGGGGCTGGATGATGCTGTTGCCAACCTGTCGGGAACGATTGATGTGACTGGAATGGCGTCCCTGGTTTTGCGGTCACGTGGCGGAGGTCAGATCGGCAATGTGGGACGGCTGCGGGGTTATATTCGGGATGCGTTTGGCCGCCCTGGCGCGGTAACTGGTACTGTCGTGCTGGCACCAGATGGGCTTGGCACAAAGATGCGGCTGCAAGGGGCAGGCGATGTCCTAGCACAGGGTCAGGCACGCTTATCGCCCGAATTGGAAACATTGACCGCATCCATAAAGGTGCAGCGCGGCAATGCCTCAGAAGACCTTCTGTCGCTTACCGCAACGGGGGCGGTTGGGTCGCCCAGCGTGCGCCTGAAAGGATCATGGCTGCGCGCCCAATGAGGGGTCGACGGTTTCCCCATCGGTTGGGGGGTGGCGCGGGTGTGCCCTTGCTTGCATCCAATTCGCGGCGCGCTCTGCCTGGCCCAAAGCCTTGTCCAGGGCCTTCATGGTTTTTGCCAGGTCGTCGCTGTCATCTTTCTCCCAGATACGCAGGCAGTGCAGCCAGATCACACTCAGTCCCTTGACCCGAACGGCACCGCGCAACCCGTCGACAGATGTGCCTGCTGCTTCCAGATACCAGCCCAAAGCAGTCATCCCGTAGGGGGCAAGGCACATAAGGGCGGCTGGGTCCCTGCGCAGGTCATGAATGACAGCCTGCAAAGCTGGGCGATAGGGGGTCAAAGCATCGAAACGCCGCATCAGCAGGTCGAACAGGCGATCGCGAACAGTTTCTTCTGGTCCAAACCCGGCATCCTCTCCCAACACGTCCCCATCCAGGCGGCGCAGGAACAGCTTTAGAATATCCAGTTTATGGGAAACGTGCTGGCGCAATGTGCCCATATCGATTTCGGCCCGGTCTGCAATGTCTTGCAGCCGCGTCGCTTGATAGCCGCGCTCTGCAAACAGCGCCATTGCCGCCGCCACGAGTGTGGAGTCCAGGTCTTTTTCTGGTTTTTTCGCCATGACAGCCTCTTTTCAGTTTCACGATTCAAGTGGGCCTTTGTAGGTCTGAAGGCAAGGCTTCGATTTTCAATACAAAAAATGACGAGCCCTGTACTAGAGCATCATGCGTTCGCGTGAGCTCACGATGCTCTGGCATTTTATTTTTTTGCAAATGCGTTGTCGTAAACGATTCCGTTTACTCGGGATTTGCTCTAGGGTCCCGCGCATGAAAATATTTAAGGCGCAGGATTATAAGGAAACACCGTGGAAAAACGGTGGCGGGATCACTCGGGAAATCGTCCTAAAAGAGGATGATGACGGTTTCCTGTGGCGATTGAGTATTGCGGATGTCAGCACTGACGGTCCCTTCTCCAGCTTTCCAGGTCGGCATCGAATTTTGACGGTTGTTTCCGGTGCGGGCATGTGCCTGAAGGACCGTCAGACCGGGGCGGTCATTGACGCCTTGCCACAAAAGCCCATTGATTTCCGGGGTGACCAGGTTATCGACAGTGAATTGCTGGGCGGCCCTATTCAGGATTTCAATGTCATGTTTGATCCTTTGCGGGTCAAGGCGGAGGTTCGAGTGCTGCGCGATGATACGCTGTTGCCCCCACCGGAAGGCCTCAATGCTGTTTATTGTCTCTGTGGCAGGGCAAAACTGGATCAGCAAAATCTGGAGACGGGTGAAACCGCCTTATGGGATACGGGATCAGGTTACTCCCTGATCGTGCCGGGCGATACAGCCGTCCTTTCCATCCACCTCGCCGTGGTTGGATAAGCAAAAGGGCGGCGCTCCTGAAGGAGGCCGCCCTTTCTAGACTCAGCACTGGGCTGAGCGGTGATGCTTACATCATGCCGCCCATGCCACCCATGCCGCCCATGCCACCCATATCGGGCATGCCGCCGCCCTGGCCTTTCGGCTCAGGCTTGTCAGCGATCATGGCCTCGGTGGTGATCAGCAGGCCAGCAACGGAGCCAGCATCCTGCAGGGCACAGCGAACGACCTTAGCCGGGTCGATGACACCGTCCTTGATCAGGTTCACGAATTCCCCGGTCTGGGCGTTATAGCCCCAATCGGTGTCCTTCGATTCCAGCAGCTTACCAACGATCACGGCACCATCGGCACCGGCATTGTCAGCGATCTGGCGGGCCGGCGCGGTCAGCGCCTTGCGGATGATTTCAATGCCGACCTTCTGATCGTCATTGGAAACCTTCAGGCCGTCCAGAGCCTTCAGACCGTACAGAAGGGCGGTGCCGCCACCAGGGACGATGCCTTCTTCGACAGCCGCACGGGTTGCGTGCAGGGCGTCATCAACGCGGTCTTTCTTCTCTTTCACTTCGACTTCGGTTGCACCACCAACCCGGATCACGGCAACGCCGCCAGCCAGTTTGGCCAGACGTTCTTGCAGCTTCTCGCGGTCGTAGTCAGAGGTGGTGTTTTCGATCTGCTGTTTGATCTGAGCAACGCGGGCACTGATTTCCTTCTTCTTGCCAGCGCCATCGACGATGGTGGTCTCATCCTTCGTGATCGAGACGTTCTTCGCCGAACCCAGCATGTCGAGGGTCACAGCTTCCAGCTTGATGCCGACATCTTCGGAGATGACGGTACCGCCGGTCAGGACCGCGATGTCTTCCAGCATTGCCTTGCGGCGGTCGCCGAAGCCTGGAGCCTTAACGGCAGCGACCTTCAGGCCACCGCGCAGCTTGTTAACGACCAGGGTCGCCAGGGCTTCGCCTTCGACATCTTCAGAGATGATCAACAGCGGCTTGCCGCTCTGGACGACCTGCTCCAGAACCGGCAGCATGGCTTGCAGGTTGGACAGTTTCTTTTCGTGCAACAGGATGTAGGGGGATTCCAGTTCCACCTGCATACGCTCGTTGTCGGTCACGAAGTAAGGTGACAGATAGCCACGGTCGAACTGCATGCCTTCGACGACGCTCAGTTCGGTGTCGAGGGACTTGGCTTCCTCAACCGTGATCACGCCTTCATTGCCGACCTTTTCCATGGCTTTGGCGATCATTTCGCCGACGTCCTTGTCGCCATTGGCAGAGATCGTGCCGACCTGGGCAACTTCGCTGTTCTGCTTGATCTTGCGGGCGCGCTTGGCGATGTCGGCGGTGACCGCTTCTACAGCCATGTCGATGCCGCGCTTCAGATCCATCGGGTTCATGCCCGCAGCAACAGCTTTAGCACCTTCGCGGACGATGGCCTGGGCCAGAACCGTCGCGGTGGTCGTGCCGTCGCCTGCCAGATCATTGGTCTTGCTGGCAACTTCCTTGAGCATCTGGGCGCCCATGTTTTCGAACTTGTCTTCCAGTTCGATTTCCTTGGCAACCGTGACGCCGTCTTTGGTGATGCGCGGTGCGCCGAAGGACTTGTCGATGACCACATTGCGGCCCTTCGGACCCAGGGTCACTTTGACCGCATTGGCCAGAATGTCGACGCCTTTGAGCATCCGCTCACGGGCATCAGAACTGAATTTTACGTCTTTAGCTGACATAATCGCTACTCCGTTTGTCTTGATTTGATGTGGCAGTAACGGGATTTAGAAGACCCCGAAAAGGCAGCCTTCTTGATTACGCGGCTTTCTTGGTCGCGACCTTTGCTTCGATCACGCCCAGAATGTCGCTTTCTTTCATGATCAACAGATCTTCGCCGTCGATCTTAACTTCCGTACCGGACCATTTACCGAACAACACTTGGTCGCCCGCCTTCACATCCAAGGCACGGACGCTGCCGTCTTCTTGGATCTGACCATTCCCGACGGCAATGACTTCGCCTTGCATCGGCTTTTCCTTGGCGGTATCGGGGATGATGATGCCCCCAGCAGTTTTGGTGTCTTCTTCAACGCGGCGCACAACAACGCGGTCGTGCAGGGGACGGAATGCCATGATTGAACCTCCTCAATTTTAGACAAAGGTTTGTCACGCTGTGATTAAGATTGGCACTCTTGGCATGAGAGTGCCAATCCTCGTGGGGAGGATGTATTAAAACCGAACAAAATTTTCAAGAGGGAGTTTTAAATTTTATCAGCACTCTTAGCTGTTTGCTGCTAATTGCCTGATTTATAACATTTTTGTTGCGGCGCGAAGAAAATCAATGGCAGACTTTTATCAAAGGGATGCGTCCCTGAAACACTGAAATAATACGACAGGTTCAACCTGGGGCGCTTCCCTTTCTGTGCTGTATTCGCCAGTCAGGAGATTGTTTATGACTCAGTCTTTTTCAACCCCTCTTTCCCCGGCATATGACGCATCAGAAAAGCCTCTGGGCAACCTTGCGCAACAGATGAAGGGATATCGTCTTGCGACTGCGGAGATTGTTTATCACATGCCGGATCATCCGTCCGTGCTGCAATCCTTTCTGTGGCAACATCTCGATATCGCCCCGAAATATCCAGAGCTCCATAAATTCCTGGATTTCTGGGTGGAGAAGATCGAGGGAAGCCTGCATTCCGGGTTGCGCGTTATGATCTGGTCACGCCGGGAAACAACCGACATGTCGACGCCTGGATGCGGCTACACTGATCCTGAATGCAATTGTTCACGCGCTTAATCGCCGCGGGGTTCGTCCAAGGAGGAGAGCCAGACCTTTATCAATGCATTCAGGGTCTGGCGCTCTTTCGGCGATAATGCTGCAATAAGACGGTGTTG
This sequence comes from Alphaproteobacteria bacterium, assembly GCA_029212835.1. Taxonomy (GTDB): domain Bacteria; phylum Pseudomonadota; class Alphaproteobacteria; order UBA8366; family Aestuariispiraceae; genus Pacificispira. Next base: position 12,889 of record JARGPE010000071.1, read on the forward strand.
ATTGTCGACATGGGCGGTGACCACGGCGTCGACCAGATCGAATCCGGCGCTTGTCAGGGCGATCAGAAATCCCCGGCCATCCTCGGGATTTCGGCGTCGCTCGATAAAGCCGCTTTCCTCCAGACGGTCCAAACGATTGGTCATTGTGCCAGATGTCACCATTGTCCAGTTGATCAACTCTGTTGGTGTCAAGGCATAGGGTGGTCCCGCACGCCGCAAGGTTGCCAGGACGTCAAAGCTGGGACCGATTAATCCATACATTTTGAAGATGCGGTCATGTTCCTCAAACAGCCGATCATGTAATCGCTTGATTCGACCAATAATGCCCATGGGCCCGACATCCAGGTCGGGCCGTTGCTGCTGCCATTGGGCAAGAATGCGGTCCACATGATCCATGTCGATAGCGTATCGAATTTTATCTTGACGTCAAAGCAAATAGTTTTATCTTGATGTCAAGATAAATGGAGATTGGAATGTCTAGAAGACTTGATTTGATGTTGGCTGCGTCTGCGCCGGTGATTTGGGGCAGCACCTATATTGTGACGACACAAATGCTGCCGGATGGTTACCCCCTGACGGATTCCGTTTTGCGGGCCTTGCCGGCTGGCTTGTTGCTGATGATGGTGACGCGCCGGATTCCGCCCCGCAAATGGCTGATTCGGATCGGCATTTTGGGGGGATTGAACTTTACGATATTCTGGGCCTGTCTTTTTGTTGCGGCATACAGATTGCCGGGCGGTGTTGCGGCGACTCTGGGTGCGGTCCAGCCATTATTGGTCCTGTTCTTGTCCCGTATGGTTCTGGGGGCACCATTGTGCCTGCTGGGTGTTGCGGCTGCTGTTTTTGGCATTGGTGGCGTCGCGCTTTTATTATTGGGGCCTCAAGCGCAGTTGGATGTCATCGGGATCAGCGCTGCCTTGGTAGGGGCGGTGTCAATGGCGATCGGTGTCGTGTTGACCCGGCGGTGGCACCCGCCCGTATCCGCTTTGGCGTTCACCGCATGGCAGTTGACTGCAGGGGGTGTGTTGCTTCTGCCGCTGGCGCTGATTTTTGAGCCGCCACTTCCCAGCCTGACACTTATGAATGGATTGGGATTTGCTTGGTTGGGTCTGTTTGGGGCTGCGATCAGCTACTTTTTCTGGTTTCGCGGCATCGAAAGACTGGGACCAGCAGCGGTAACGAATTTCGGCTTTCTTAGCCCACTGACGGCGGTGCTTCTGGGGTGGCTGCTTTTGGGTGAAAGATTGAGCGACACGCAGCTTTCTGGCGTTGTTGTTGTTCTGGCCTGCGTTTGGTTGGGCGCCCGAAGTCATCGGATTGGCAATTCCGCTCGGCCAGGGCTTCCGGCCCTATCGGAACCGGTCAAAGGGTGAGCGGTTCCGTCACCATCCGCCCATCCTGATAGACACTAAGCACGTGCTGGGTTGGAACCGCTGTCCAGCGGGCACGGTCCGTGTCCAACGGTTCGGATACAACGGTCAATGCGCCAGAGCCTGATCCCGTATGGTACAGGGTTGGTGCAAAGGGGTCGCTGGAATAGCGGAAGGCGATCAATCTGTTCCCATCCGACAAGGCGGCTGTGAAGCGCAGCGGGTCTTCGACCTCTGCGGCGGTCATTTCCCGTTCGACCAAGGACAGGCTCTCTCGCATCGCGCTGATTGGATCGTCGTCCAATCCAAGGGACAGGGCCAACAGGAAAATCAATTCTGAATCCGTGGTGCCCTGGCGCCCACAATACAGCGAATCCGGCAGCATCTGTTCCAGTTTACGCCGGATCTTCGCATAGCCGCCGATCTGGCCATTATGCATGAACAGCCAGCGCCCATGGGTGAAGGGATGGCAGTTGGACCGCGTCGTCGATGTGCCGGTGGATGCCCGGACATGGGCAAAGAACAAGCGCGATCTGATTTGCGCCGATAGATGTTTCAGATTGTCATCGTTCCAGGCCGGTAGGATTTCGCGGTACAGGCCCGGCTCTGGACGTTCCCCATACCAGCCGATGCCAAAGCCATCGCCGTTGGTTTCTGATTTAGCCTCCGCCGCATGCAGGCTTTGATGAATCAGGGAATGATCTGGCTTGGTGACCAAGTCTTCCATGAACAGGGGCGGACCCCAATAGGCGAGCCATCGGCACATATCAAACGACCACTATCTTCATTCGCGGTTTCGATAGGTCCAATACAGCCTGCGTTGCCCTATTCTGCAAGGCTCTAGCTCAGCAGGCGTTGCTCGAATGGATATTTGGTCAGATTTTCAAACCCGGTCTCAGTGATCACAACCTGGTCTTCCAGCTTCACACCACAGGTGCCGCCAACCTCGCCGACATAGGCCTCAACACAGACGCACATGCCGGGTTCCAGCATGCCATCATAGCCTGTCGACTCCCAGTCTTCCGGATACATAATGGCAGGATATTCGTCGCACAGACCAACGCCATGATACATGACGCTATAACGGCGTGCGCGGAATTTCTCTGGCAGAGGTTTGGCTCCTTGCATCAATTCCTTGAAAGATACACCGGGCTTTAGCAGCTGCATGTTGTTCTGAATCTGCTCATAGGCGACTTGATAGACCTCGCGCTCTGCATCGGTGGGTTTGCCATCGCCAATTTTGAAGGTCCGTGACAGATCTGCGCAATAGCCATAGGGACCAACCAGATCGGTGTCATAGGCCAGGATGTCCCCCTCTTTCATAATTCGGGGGCCGCATTCCTGGAACCACGGATTGGTGCGGGGGCCAGAGGAGAGGATGCGGGTTTCGATCCATTCTCCGCCGCGAATGTGGTTGCCCTTTTGCAGTTCCGCCCAGGCGGCAACTTCGGTCATGCCGGGAATAACAGCTGCCTGCATTTCGGCCATCGCGGATTCACAGGCCGCAATGGCACAGCGCATGGCATTCAGCTCATTCTCATTCTTCACCTTGCGCGCATGTTCGGTCATTTCCTGACCGATTCTGATCTTGAAGCCGATATTCTCCAGCGCCCAATAGGTCGCGATTTCACTCTTATCCAGACCCAGGTGTCTATTGTCGCCGGAATGAGCGCGCACGATGGTATCAACCTGCTGTGCAAACAGGGCAGCGCGCTCTTCGGCTCGCTGGGCCGCATCCATATAGAAGAAGTCGGCGCCGGGATGCACTTCCTTGACCAGTGGCAGGTGGGCAGACAGATGGCGCGCCGGGGTATAGTCCCAAAGCGCCATATGCCCGTCGGGCAGCACCAGACAGGCGCGGCAGAAATTATGCATTACCCAAATCTGCATATTTGTCGTGTCGGTGGCATAGCGGATGTTTAAGGGATCAAACATCAACAGCCCGCCCAGATCATGCTTGTTGACCTGCTCCACCAGTCGCGACAGGCGATAGTCCCGCAGTGAGGGGATGTCCGGCATGGTCAGCCCCAGTGCCTTCCATTCTGCAAAGGCAAGATCGGTCGGCCCGATCTCCACCCGATCGCCATCATTGGGGGTGCCGTCCGGCAGGAATTCGGTCAGAGAGGACGGGCGACGAGTCGGATCAATTTTTCGATTGGAACCAAGAACGTAAGGATCGTATGGCATGGCCTTTTGACTTTCAGAAGGACGGCGCAGGAGCGCTCATTCCAGGTTATATCTGGCAATAAGCTTGCTCCCTGTTTTGAATTTCCGTCAATTCTAATAGCGGCGTGAAATGCCAGAAATTGGCTGCGATGCGACGTCAAAATACTTTTCCGATACCGACACGATTGGCAAGATTCGGACAGTTGAAGTCGCAAGGCGATTGTCGTGGCGGCAAAAGACGCGCAATTGTCTGCGCTAGATGTTTATTTCTCATTCAAAGGGTTGGTCAAATGAAGTCGCATGCGCAGGCCGTCGTTATTGGTGGTGGGGTAGTAGGTTGTTCGGTGTTGTATCACCTGACCAAATTGGGCTGGAAAGATGTTGTCCTGATCGAGCGATCAGAATTGACATCAGGGTCGACTTGGCACGCGGCGGGCGGGTTTCACACCATTAACGGCGACCCGCAAGTCGCCAAGCTGCAATCCTATACCATTGATCTGTATAAGGAGATCGAAGAGATCTCCGGCCAGTCAACGGGCTTTCACCTGACCGAAGGGCTGTTCCTGGCGGCCACGCCGGAGCGTCTGGAACTGCTGAAAGTGATGCAGAGCCAGGAGAGATTGCTGGGTATTGAAACCCAGTTGATGACACCGAAAGAGGCGGAAAAAATCCTGCCCATCATGGACCCCAATGAATTCTTGGGCGCATTATGGACGCCGTTGCATGGGCATTTGGACCCGTCGGGCACGACCCATGCCTATGCGAAGGCGGCGAAGCTGCAGGGCGCAGAAATCTATCTGCGCAACCGGGTTACGGACCTGCAACAAAATCCGGATGGCACCTGGACCGTCGTCACCGAACAAGGAACCATTCAGGCTGATCATGTCGTCAATGCAGGCGGTCTGTGGGCGCGGGAAGTCGGGCGCATGGTTGGATTGGAATTGCCGGTTCTGGCCATGGAACACATGTATCTGATTACCGAAGACATGCCCGAAGTGGCGGAAATCAATAAATCGACCGGCAAAGAAGTGCTGCATGTCGTTGATCCCGATGGCGAGATTTATATGCGCCAGGAACGCCAGGGCATGTTGATGGGCACCTATGAAAAGGCCTGTGTGCCATGGTCGCCAAAAGAAACCCCCTGGAATTTCGGCCATGAATTGCTGCCGGAAGATATTGATCGCATCGCGCCATCGCT
>JARGPE010000071.1:17632-18031 GCA_029212835.1 Alphaproteobacteria bacterium
AGTTGGCTTCCGTCACTTCCCGCCATTCCAGCGTGCCGGGATCAAACAGATCATCAATGGCCCATTCACCTTTGCGCCTGATGGCAACCCGTTGGTTGGCCCGGTGCGTGGCTTGAAGAATTATTGGTGCGCCTGCGGTGTTATGGCTGGTTTCAGCCAGGGGGGCGGTGTTGGTCTGGCCCTGTCGAACTGGATGATCAATGGGGATCCAGGCTTTGATATCTGGGGTATGGATGTATCGCGCTATGGCGATTGGACGACCATGGCCTATACCAATGCCCGCGTCCGGGAAAACTACTCCCGCCGGTTCAAGGTCCGTTTCCCGAATGAGGAACTGACCGCAGCCCGCCCGCTGCGCACCACCCCGATCTATGAACGCCAGAAGGCTGCGAATGCTCT
>JARGPE010000072.1 GCA_029212835.1 Alphaproteobacteria bacterium
ATCGTGACCATGATTACCGGGCCTGCCTATCGGGAGTTTGTTGAGAATCTGGGCCCATTGGCTGAAAACGTGACCAGTGCAACCTGGTGGCATTATTCTGCAAACTATACTGGGGATGATGTTTTTGGCACGACACAGGCATTCTATGATGCAGTGGTTAAGGCCTCTGGCGAAGAACCTGATTATGTCCATGCCTCTTCAGCCGCAGCATTAATCGCCCTGCAGAAGGCAATTGAAACAGCCGGCACACTGGATCGTGATGCTGTGCGGACGGCTTTGCAGAACCTGGATATCGAAACGTTTTATGGACCGATCAAATTCCGGGAAGATGGACTGAATGATAACCGCAACCTGCCAATCATTCAGATTCAGGATGGTAAGCCGGTGATTCTCTCCCCGGCTAATCTGGCCACAGCAGAAATGCGTTTGAACTAATAACGCGTGATTTGGGAGCATGATGATGAGTGGATATCTGACCTCAGAAGAAGTGGCCGGCTTCAAACGCGACGGCTACTTTTTGAAGCGGCGTGCGATCACGCAAGCCCATGCGAAGGACTGCCGTCGTCGTTTGGAAGCGATGGAGGAGACGCTTCAGGAGGATTGCAACAAGCGCATGAAGATCAAAGCGCATATTGCGTCTCCCTGGATGGTTGATTTGGCCAGGAACCCGTTGATCTTAGATGCGGTTGAATCGCTTCTGGGGCCAGATATCTTACTCTTCGGGTCATCGATGTTTGCTAAGGCGGCCCGTAGTGACAAGTTCGTCTCGTGGCATCAGGATTCAGCCTATTATGGTCTGACCCCGAATGACTCTGTCACGGTTTGGTTGGCCTTCACCCCCAGCAATAAAGAGAATGGATGCCTTCGGGTGCTTCCGGGCTCTCACCTGGGCGAAGATTTTGAGCATGACGAAACCTATGATCCCAAAAATCTTCTCGCGAAAGGTCAAACCATTCGTGGTGTCGACGATGATCAGGCCAAATACCTGGAACTGGAACCCGGTGAATTCTCCATGCATCATGTTCGCACTGCCCATGGCAGTTTGGGGAATTACTCGGATGATCGTCGGATCGGATTGGCTTTCTTCTACATTGGGGCGCATGTTGGTTCGACATTGGGGCGTCGCACGGCGCTCTGTGTGCGGGGACAGGATACGTTTGGGCATTGGGATGAAGATCCTTTGCCTCGATACGACCTTGACCCACTCTCGCTCAATTTTCTGACCGATATGTGGTCGAAGTATCAGAGCAAAGAGGTGCAGCAGGCTGCGAAAGCTGGACGTCTTTAATCAGCAGATCAGAAGGGCATTTAAAGGCCCAGATTAAAGGATGCTTTTAAGCGGGCGGTTCGGAATTTTCTGGCCGCCCGTTTCATTTGGTGTGGGGGAACTGCGTTTCAGTGGCGCTTTTAAAGATTGATTGTTTTTTCACCATACAGTTTTTAGTTGGCTAATTTTTATACAAAATCGTGTTGATTTTTCGGGCCATTTTTAAAAATGTAGTTACAATAGTTATAGTTACGACTTTGGCATGACCCTTGCTTGTTTGGGCTAAGAACAGCTGTTTTCAAAAGGCTGTCTTGGGATTTCTTTTGAACAGGAAGGACGTGGTGGACATGAATATGACACTCAAAAATGGACTGAAAGTAGCGGGTTTAACTTTTGGCCTTGCGATGGCAAGTGCTGTTACGCCTGCCGTGGCTGCAGATGATGTACTGGTCATTGGGGCACCGCTGGCGCTGACGGGTGGCCTGGCCGATGAAGGCAAGAAGCAGCAGGACGTTTGGAAGCTGTGGCTGGATAAGATCAATGCTGCGGGTGGTATTGATGTTGACGGCAAGAAAATGCAGGTGAAATTCGTTGAGTATGATTATCAGACGGATGGAAAGCGTGCGGGTCAGTTGGCTGAAAAACTGATCACCGATGATAATGTTGATGTTCTGATGGCGCCATTCGGCTCCGGCCATACCAAGATCATTGCTGCCGTAGCAGAACGCTATCAGGTCCCGATGCTGGCTTGTGTCGCTTCCTCAACCTCTGTCTATGACCAAGGCTTTAAGTACCTCTTTGGCACGCTTGCGCCCAATACCGGCATGACTGAGTCCATGGTTGAGTTCTTTAAGGCACAGAAACCGGATCTGAAGACTGTAGCGATCTATGGCCGCGATGATGTGTTCCCGAAATCCATGGCCAGTGCTCTGGCCGCATCGGCGGAATCGGGCGGTTTGGATGTTGTCTATAATGAGCTTTATGCGGTTGGCACGATGGATCATTCCGCCGCTGTCTCTGCCATCAAATCCGCAAACCCGGATTGGGTCTATATGACCGGCTATACGCAGGATCTTATTCTGGGGCGGAAGCAATTGTCGGATATGGGCGTGACATCCCCGATCATCACCATGGTGACTGGACCGGCCTATCGTGAATTCACCGAAGGTCTGGGCGAACTGGCTGATGGTGTGACCAGCTCAACCTGGTGGCACCATTCGACGGCTTATACCGATGCGGTTGGGCCGTGGAGCACAACGGCTTCCTTCTATGCCGATTTCACCGCTGCTTATAAGTCTGATCCAGACTATGTCCATGCGTCATGTGCTGCCGCTGCGGATGTTCTGGTCAGCGCTGTTCAGGCCGCTGGGTCGAAGGACAAACAGGCGGTTCGCGATGCTTTGGCAGCGACGGACATCCTGACATTCTATGGCCCGATTGATTTTGGCGATAATGGAATGAACCAGGGTCGTGAAATGCCAATCATCCAGGTTCAGGGGGACGCAATTAAAGTTCTCTACCCGGAATCGATCAAAAATGCTGATCTGAAAATGATCGACTAAAGCGCGTAATTTGCGAGACAGGCCGGGGGCGGACTTTGAAGACAAGACCGCCCCCCTTCTCCGCAAACGGACTCTTTCATTTCGCTAAAATAAGATCATATCGGGACGCGCATTGTGGACATTCTCCAAATCCTCCTTAACGGAATTGTTTTAGGCTCGCTCTATGCCTGTATCGCGATTGGCTTCTCGTTGGTTTGGGGCGTTCTTAACATCATCAATATGCTGCATGGGTCTTTCATCATCCTGGGCGGTTATCTGACATTCTTCGCGTGGCAGTATTCGGGGATGAACCCAGTTGTAATCCTGCCGATCATTGCGATCATTCTGTTCGGCTTGGGTTATGGGCTGCAGTATTTCTTTATCAATAAGGTTGTTATGGCGCCGGTTCTGACGACCCTGACGCTGACCTTTGGTCTGGACATGATCCTGTATAACTTGATGACGGTGTTGTTCACGGCAACACCGCGCCGTGTGACATTGGATTTGGGAACACTCTCCGTTGGGGATCTTTATCTGCCAATCGATCGGTTGCTGGGAATGGGGTTGGCACTGTTGTTGACTGCCATACTGTTTTTAGTGATGCGGGCATCCAAGATAGGGCGCGCCATTGTCGCGGTGCGCATGGATCGTCAGGCTGCGACCCTGATGGGCATCCGGGTGAACCATGTCTATGCAATCACCTTTGGGATTGGTGCCCTGATGGCCGGGGCGGCTGGCGCGATTTTCTCTATGGTTTTTCCCATCACGACAAATCTGACTGGGACCTTTCTGGGCAAGGCCTTTGTCATCTGCGTGATTGGTGGTTTGGGCAGTGTGCCCGGTGCGCTGATCGGCGGAATCGCGCTGGGGATGATTGAAAGCATCGCCGGTTACACGATCGGACCACAAAATGCGACGACAGTTGGCTTTGTCTTGATGCTGATTTTGTTGGTTGTGCGACCGACCGGTATTGCCGGTGTTAAGGGATACGAATAATGAAACAGCTCCTTTGCTTCGGCGCTTTTGCGCTGTGGGTGGCTATGATTGCCGCCACGCCGCTGCTCGCGGATAACTATACGATCCGGATCGCAATATCAGTTTCAATGTTTTCCGTCATGGCGGTGTCGTGGAACTTCATTGGTGGCTTTACCGGATACCCATCCTTTTCAACCGCAGCCTTCTTTGGAATCGGCTGTTATGCAGGGGCTATTGCTCAGCGTAATGGCGTGCCCTTGGTGCTGGCTTGGATGTTTGCGACGATTCTTGTCGCTGTATTCGCGGCCTTGTTGGGGGCCATCATTCTGCGCCTAAAGGGCCATTACTTCGCCATTGGATCCATCGCCATTGTCGAATTGACCCGGTTGATCACATCCTCCTGGGGCAGCCTGACCGGAGGTGGAGACGGCCTGAATGTCCCATTGCTGCAAGGAAATCCGCAGGAAGTTGCGGGGCTTGTTCTGTATGTAATGCTGGGAATTCTGGTGCTGGCCTTTGTTACATCAGTCTATGTAGACCGATCTCGCTTGGGATTTGGTCTGAAATGCATCAGTCAGAATGAAGATGCTGCAAACATGGTTGGTGTGAATACTACGGCCTTCAAGATCGTTGCCTATACGCTGTCTGCAGTGTTTTGCGGCGCGGTCGGGGCGGTCTATGCCTCGTGGGTTGGGTATATTGATCCTACGGACAGCTTCTCCATCCTGTTGACCTTGAAGGTGCCGGTAATGGTTCTTCTGGGTGGGGCCGGAACCTTGTTGGGTCCGATCCTGGGCACCGGTGTTTTCATACTATTGGAAGAAATTTTCTGGGCGAATTTCCTGGAATGGAACCGCGCGATCCTGGGCGGTATTATCGTGTTCCTGATCTTCTTCCTGCCCAATGGATTGTTGAAGATCCAGTATCTTCAACTCTATGCCGCTGTCTCACGAAAACTTTCCATAGGATCATCAAAATCAGGAGCCGGCTCATGACAGAGATCCTCAGATTGGAAAATGTCGGTAAGCAGTTCGGTGGGATTCACGCGGTCAATAATGTTTCCTTCAGCCTTGAAGAAGGCGAGATCATTGGTCTGATCGGACCGAATGGGGCTGGCAAGACGACCTTGGTCAATTTGATCACGGGGGTTCATCCTCTGTCATCGGGCAAAGTGATTTTCGCCGGTGAAGATGTCAGCCGCCAGCAGGCTTTCCAGGCCGCTAGACGGGGGTTGGCCAGGACGTTTCAGATCGTTCAGCCCTTCCCAAAGATGACGGTTCTGGAGAATGTTGCGGCTGGGGCCATGTTCGGCGGGGGATCCACCTCAGTACAGGAGGCGATGGTGCTTGCGCGGGAGGAACTGGAATTTGTCGGACTGGCCCATGTGGCGGATACAGCGGCGTCCTCCTTGGCTTTGCCAAATCGAAAGCGGCTGGAACTGGCAAAGAGTTTAGCCATGCGCCCGAAGGTACTGTTGCTGGACGAGGTGAATGCAGGCCTGAATGCCACCGAAATTGATGGGGCACTGGATTTAATCCGTAAGATTGCCGCTCGTGGAGTCACAATCCTGATCATCGAGCATCTGATGAAGGTTGTTCTTTCAATCTCTCAACGGATTCTGGTTCTTCATCATGGGGAGTTGATTGCCCAGGGGGATCCAAGGACGGTTATCGAGGACCCACAGGTTGTTGAAGCCTATCTGGGGTCCAAATTTGCAGCGCGAGTTAAAGCGGAGTCTCATCATGCCTGAAGCTTTTCTTGAAATTAACGGCATACAGGCTGGCTACGGCGATGTGCGCGTTCTTTGGGATATTTCCCTCTCAGTTAAGAAGGGGGAGATAGCTTGCATCGTTGGCTCTAACGGTGCGGGGAAAACCACGCTTCTGAACACAATCTCGGGCATCGTTAAGCCGACGGCTGGCAGTATTAAGCTTGAGGGTCAGGAATTGGTTGGCTGTCTGCCTGATGCAGTGCTGAAAGCGGGGATCGCTCATGTCCCCGAAGGGCGGCGCTTGTTTAAGGGCCTGTCGGTTCAGGACAACCTGATGCTGGGTGCCTATCTGCGGGATGACCGCGAGGCTATTCGGGAGGACCTTTCCTTTGTCTATGACCTCTTCCCAATTCTGAAGGAACGCTCGACCCAAGATGCGACAACGATGTCGGGGGGAGAACAGCAAATGTGCGCGATTGGTCGCGGCATCATGTCAAAACCGCGCCTGTTGATGATTGATGAACTCTCGCTCGGCCTGGCACCGCGATTGGTTGATCGCCTGGGCGATACTCTGTTGGAAATCAACAAGTCCGGGCTGACCATCTTGTTGGTGGAACAGGATGTCATGACCGCGTTTGAAATTGCGGAACGCGCCTTTGTGATTGAGACCGGGCATGTGTCAATTTCGGGTACCACAGCGGCGCTGGGCAATGATCCCAAAATCAAAGAGGCCTATATGGGAATCTAACCCTCTCCCGAACAGTTCGTACTGGTGTGTTTGAATTATTGCGCCGTGGTGTCGATTGTTTCGGGGATTGGGACCCAGCCGTCTGTTTGATGTTCGAACAAGGGGGCTGCGATCACACTTTTGACCAGGGCGGATGATCCTGGAAACTCTTGCTCCAGGGTGGTTTTCCACAAGACACCTTGGCGCATGGCAACCAGAATGCCGATGACCTCACAATCCTGACGGCGCAGCAGTCTCAAGACAGAGAGGATTGTGGAACCGCTGGATATTGCATCATCGACAATGATGACGCGCTTTTTATTCAGGCGGGGCAGGATATTGGGATCGAGATATATTTTTTTGCTGCGGTCAGGACTGGTGATTGAATAGACCGGTTCCGACAGATCATCTGAATACCAGAATTTGCGGGAATAGCCCAAAGGGATGAAATGGGAATGCCCTAGCTTTTCAGCAATCATGGGGGCAAAGGCCAGGCCAAGGGTGGGCAGGCCCACAATCTGATCTGGCTTGAGGGATTTTGCGATATCAGCCATGGCATCTGTCAGGGCGCTGATGACGGAGAAGCTGGCTTGATTTGCGATTAGAGAGGCGACGGCACGGTCTCCCTCTGGCAGTTTGCGAAGCGGCAGCAACAAGGCCCGTTTGTCTGGCATCATGGCGGGATAGCCATAGCGATAAGACGCGGCCTGTGCGCCCTTTGGGTCACCAGCCGGGATCAGGTCTTGCCAGAATGTGGTCGTTGGAATGATAAAATCTGACTCTGTGGGCGACTGTGAGGTCATGAAATACACTCTTTTCAGAATTCGGTGACGTGATGGACAATGGTAATGGGAAATGGTGCCCGATAGCTTCTCTTGCGGATCTGTCTCATGACAAGCCGTTAGAGGTGATTGTCGACGAGGCTGTTGTTATCCTGTTGAGGGTTGAGGACGAGGTTGTCGCATATCAAGGCTTGTGCCCGCATCAGTTCGCCAGACTGGCCCACGGGCATGTCGCGGCCGGGTCGATCCATTGTCCCCAGCATAAGGCGTGCTTTGATCTACGCGACGGGGCTTGCGGGCCTGGCTGGTTGTTACCTGCCTTACGGCAATACAGTGTCCGGGTAGATACGGCAGGAATTGTGTCGCTGGCCTCTCCATTATCCATAAAGACTACCCCTACCTGAAAATGGTCTATTCCTGAGGCCAGGGGGAAACACCCCGGCCAATAAGGCCAATCTTGCCGGTACTCTCGACCATTCCCAGATTGATCCCAAGACAGGTTCGCGGCCGGGTTAGATCCAGCCCGACATGAATGCTTTGGTCGGAAAGCGCAGGATGCGGCCCGATAAAGGGGGCATGGGCGGCTGGTGTGAAATAATCTGGATGCACATGGTCGCGGTAAGACTCCGCCAGGCTGGGCGTGGTCCGCAGGCAAGCAGCACCAAAGCCTAACGCATCAATTACCGCGCTGTCACCAATTGCAGGCAGTGCGCTTGCGGCCTCCTGTCCGTTGAATTTTGGTCCGATGGGGGGCAGGGCGGGCTGTGTGATCCAGGTTTTTGGATCTGACGCCAGCTTATACCCCATATCCTGACCATTTCCGCCACAGGCAACCAGCATGGCGCTGTCCGTGACATCGGCACCAGCCCCGATCATCAGCGCACTGCTGGCCATGATGATGTTCAAGGCAAACTGGTTAGCCGTGTCCAGATAGTCCGACGCTTCATCCTCTAATGTCTCTGGAAAAATACCCCTTATTTGAGTCTGTGCGGCGGCAACCTGCCCATGAAGGTCATCGCCATGGCGTAAGGCATGGTCCAATATTGGCAGTAATGGAACCGCGTCTGTCAGTGTCTCTGCCAATGCCGCACCAATATGGTCTGTCAGTCGGCGCAGCAGGGCTAGACCGTCTGGATGTCCGTTGCCCAGACGCAATGCATAGGGCAATGGGCCATCATTTAAGGGCGAAACGCGTTTGTTTTGAGGTTTCGCACTGTCCGTCACCTCAACACAGAAGACGCTGGGGCCGACAATGAAGGCCAGGGGCGTAACCACCCCAAAATCCTGCGCTGGGCGCAGATGTAATTGGCCAGACTTCAAATGGGACAGCATCTCCGCTTCAGACTTGGCCCAGCCTTCAAGTTGCGCGGTCGCGGTGATCGCATTGCGCATTGGGGCTGGTAGGTTTGCCAGATCTGTGAAAGGGGGACCGGCATGCAGCAGGGTCTGATCCGGGAGGTTTGGGACCAGATCTTTTAGTCGTGCGATGCGGGTTAGCACCGGCACAACAGCGATTAGCTTTTCATAGGATTTTTGCGTGACTGCAGCAGAATGAGACACAATCAAGCTCCTGAAATAAGGGAAGCGACCCGGCTGTCGTCAGCTTGTGGGGGTGTTCGCGTCGATGATTTGCGTCATCATCTCGATCAATTTAACGCGGTCCTGTGGAGCCAATACCTCGATGGTGCGTTCATGGGCACGCTTTGCCCGCGCATCCAGAACGGCGAGCATTTCCCTGCCTTCATCGGTCAGCGTGGTCAGGCGGATGCGACGATCACTGGTGGAGACGCGCCGTTTGATAAGCCCCCGCTTCTTCAATCGGTCCAGAATATCGGTCATATTGGTTTTGTCGATCGCCACCGCATTGGCCAGGGTCGTCTGATCAACTGCGCCGGTTTGTTGCAGGGCAGACAAAACGGAATACATCACGGGTGTAATGTTCTGATCCCCACATTCCTGGGCGAAAAGCGCTGTATGGATCTGATGCAGGCGTCGAATTAACACACCAGGCCTAGATGTAAGCGACCCATCCCGCCAAGGATCTGTGGAACTCTTTTGATTATCATCGGGTTGCATTTTTTGAACCAACTGAAATGTCATTGTTATAACTTTCCCCTACAAAAGAGTGAATGGAAGTTAGCGAAACCACAAGACTCTTCTGATCCACCCCCGAAATGCGGCGGTGAGAAGTGATAGGCCATTCAGGCTGGCTTGCGCCTTTGCATCGGGTTCTTTTCCCTGAGCGCGGGCTTCAACGGTCGATGCAACCTGCATCAAAATGCGGTCGGCAATCTCTGCTACCAAAGCAGGGCGACTGAATTGAGACAGCGTACCGGTAAGTTTGTAGGTCATGTCCAGGGTCAAGATCGTCTCCCCTGATTCGGCACGGGTGACATGGAAATCCAGCATGCCATCCAATTGAGACCGGCTGAGGCTATCGCGACCCTGGCCAATGACATGACCTGACTTTTCCGCGTCCTTAAGGTCCATTTTTGCGGTGCCAACAAAGGCAGCCTTTATGGGGCCCATGGAGACAGCGCATTGCCCTTGCAGCCTGCCATCCTGCGTGGCGCTGTCCAAACGTGCGCCGGGAATGCAGGAAACTATTTTTTCTGGGTTCGACAGGACGGACCAAATATCGTCGGCGGGCGTATTAAAGGTTAGTGTCCGCGACAGGGTGGGGGCCCCCACAAGTGATTGTCGGTCTGGTATGGCCGTTGATGCATCCCCTTTTGCTGTTTGTGCTGTGGGGCTATTCTGAGCAGATTCCAAACTGATTGCTGCCAGTGATGCAGGTTGCTGTTCCCTGGCCTGCGGTTGTACCAACGCCAAAGGTGGGGTGTTTTCCAGTACGTCGGTGATCGCCGCGACGATCCCGGCATAACCTGTGCAACGACATAGATTCCCGGACAGTTCTTTACGGATACGCTCCGCATCGGCGTTAGGCAGTCGTCGGACAATATCATATCCGGTGACCAGCATTCCAGGCGTACAAAAGCCACATTGCAGGCCATGATGTTTTTTGAACGCGACGCGCAAGGCGCGCATCAGGGGATCGTCGTCGAAACCTTCGACGCTGCGGATTTCGGCTCCCCGACAGGCGGCTGCCAGGGTGATGCAAGACCGCGTTGGCTTGCCATCCACGAACACGGTACAAGCCCCACAGACGCCTTGTTCGCATCCAAGATGGGTTCCTGTCAGCAACATTTCTTCGCGCAGAAAATCAGCAAGATGCGTGCGGGGCTCTGCGGTTTGGGAGACGGGCGTGCCATTGACGACAAGTTGAATCGTTGTATCGGTCATGCTTCATTCTCCTTGCGCTCTGCAAGTTGCGCGAGGGCCCGGGACAGGGCGACCGCATGCAAGTTCAATGTTTCAACAGGTTGATCCGGGATCGCGTTTTGCAGCGCATCTATCGGGGATACTTGTCCATCCAGGATCGCCTGAGGCTGGGACAGGATGGCTGGCTGTCGACCAAGGGCACCGATTGCGATCCGCAGTCTGTTATTCTCTGGATCACTCAGAATGGCGGCGCTGGCCTTGGCAAATTCCCCAACCTGCCTTGTGTATTTCCAGTAGGCCCATCGGGCCCCTTTGCCAGGCCGTGGTACGTCGATGGCAGCCAGCACATCATCGGGGCCCAATGCTGTGCTATAGGGGCCTGTTATGAAGTCTTCGATTGGAAGGGTGCGCAAATCTGCCCCCTGATCCGATCCGCGGATCAGGGCTGTTGCACACAGTGCGGTCATCACAATTACCCAATCTGCTGCCGGGTCGGCATGGGCCAGACTGCCACCGATCGTGCCACGATTGCGCACCGCGCGATAGGCAATATTGGCGGCGGCATCGCACATCCAATGGCCGGTTGGATCTGTAACCAGTCCATCCTCAATCTCGGCATGGGTGGTGGCCGCCCCAAATCGTACACGATCGCCAAAATCCTCGACCTGCCGCAGATCCGTAAGCTGGGCAATATCGATCAGCCCCGTTGGACGTGTGAGGCGCAGATTTAGCATTGGTCCCAGGGATTGATTGCCGGATACGAGTTTATTCTGCCCGCCTGCGAGAGCTTTCTGGGCATTGTCCAGGGAATGTGCGACGGCATAGTTGAACGGGGCTGGTTTCATGCTGCGTCCCCTGATTTCGTTTGTTGGCTTCGCCGGGCGAATCCGACCGCTGCCAGAACCCGTTCTGGAGTGATGGGAACTTCCGATACCTCCGCCCCGAGGAAGGAGAGGGCATCATTGACCGCATTGGCAATGGCGGCGGGTGGTCCGATGGCACCACTTTCCCCGATCCCTTTCTGGCCAAAGCGGCTCAGCGGCGATGGGGTTTCCATATGCTCAATCCGGATCGCAGGAAGATCAGAAGCAAGAGGCAAATGATAATCCGCCAGAGTGGAGGCTAAGGGTTGCCCCGATGCATCGAAGCACATCTCCTCAAACAAGGCGGTGCCAATGCCTTGGGCCGCACCTCCGTAAACCTGGCCATCGACAACCATGGGGTTGATCATGGTGCCGGCATCTTCAACGATGACATAATCTAGCAGGCGCACATGGCCCAGGTCCAGATCAACCGCTACCTTCACTGCATGGCAAGCATAAGAAAACGTTCCGGTATCCTTGACCGTCTTATAGCCCTCGACCACTTCCAATCCTCTGGGGTCAACGTCATCGGGCAGCAGTTGCGGCTTTAAATACCAGGTCTTGGCAACTTCCTCGATGCTGATCGCGCTGTTGCCAATGCGGGCCATGCCATCTTCTAGGATAATTTTTGAAGGGTCGGCCTGCAGCAAATGGCCTGCTATTTTGCAGATACGCTCCCCCAGGGATGCGCAGGCAGTGCCAACAGCCCCCCCAGCCATGACAATGCAACGCGATCCCCAGGTTCCTGTCGAATAGGGCGTGTAGGCGGTATCCCCATGGACCAGTTTGATTTTTTTTGTGTCGATTCCGATTTCACTATTGGCAATCTGCGCCAAGGTTGTTTCCAGACCCTGGCCATGGCTGTGTACGCCAACGCGCAGTTCCAGGCCGCCATCGGGCGTCAGGCGCGCAATGGCCTGTTCAAATCCCGGGACCATCGGAATGCCCCAGCCGTGATAAACGGACGTCCCGTGCGCCCCTTGTTCGCAGAAAATCGACAGCCCCACCCCGATCCGGGTGCGCCCGATCTGGGCCTGCTGTTCTGCGCGAATGCCCGTCATGTCGATCGCTGCTACTGCGCGCTTCAACGCCTCGGGATAGTCTCCGCTGTCGAAGAATTTATTGGTAATGTTGGTGAAGGGCATTTGTTCCGGCCGCACCAAATTACGATGGCGAATGGCCTCCGGTGTGATCTTTAGCTCTCTCGCAATGCTGTCCAACAGGACCTCCATGGCGAAGCAGACGCCGGTTCGGGCGACACCACGGAAAGGCAGTATGGGGGGTTTGTTGGTGGCAACCGACCAGGTCTTACAGCGATAGCCCTGCATAAGATAAGGGCCGGGCAGAATACTGGCGACCTGGGCAGCTTCAAGACAGGCGGAGAAGGGATAACTGGAATAGGCACCTGAATCGACAATCGCGCTGCAATCAACCGCCAGCAATTCCCCATCTGCTTTTGCATAGCCCGTGATCTCATAGCTGTGCTCTCGGCAATTGGCACCGGCGATCAGATGTTCACGGCGATCCTCAATCCAGCGGATGGGGCGATCCAGCTTCATCGCTAGGAAACAGGCACAGACTTCTTCTGGCAGCAGGATTCCCTTATAGCCAAACCCGCCACCCACATCTGGCGCAATCACCCGGATCTGGCCATGATCCAGTTTCAGACATTCTGACAGGCCGGTTCTTACGATATGCGGCATTTGCGTTGCCGAATGCAGGGTTAGAACTTCAAGATTTCGGTCCCAGGCGGCAATCAGGCCACGCCCTTCAATAGGGGCCATGCACTGCCGTGCCGTCTTGAATTCACGACGGACAATGACATCTGCCTGTGCAACCGCAGCTTCAAAGTTTATATCAACGGCGCTCTCCAGAAAGACATTCTCGTCCCAGTCTTCATGCACCAGGGCGGCATCCTTGTTGCGTGCCTTGGTCATGTCATGAACGGCGGGCAGTTCGTCGAAGGTGATATCAATCTGCTCTGTCAGGTCTTCTGCCAGAGCGCGTGATGGAGCAAGGCATGCTGCGATCAATTCCCCAACATGGCGCACTTTATCCTCGGCCAGAATGGGTTGTGTTGACGGTCTAAATCCCGGCAAGCCAGACACCGCCCGAATGCCTGACACCCCCTCCAGATCACGGGCAAAGAACACGGTGTTTTCGGTCGCATCCGGTTTTGTTTGTGACAGAATTCTCGCATGAGCCATCGGGCTTCGTAAAAAGGCGAGTTCCAGCATTCCCGGCAGACGCATATCGGCAATATACCGACCCTTGCCGTTCAGATAGCGATCATCTTCTTTCCGCTCGAGGCGGGCACCTATGCCCATTCCCTGCTCTTCGGCACCCAGATTTTTGTCCATCTCACCCATTCCTTGTATTTTTAAAACCCTCCGTTCAGAGGTGTCTTGGTTCTGCTGGTAACACTGTGAAAAGTGCGTCGATGCAGACCTTATTGTGCGGTCAAATATTGCACTGCACATCGCAACGGTAAAGGGTTTCAGAGAATAAGTGTAGATATAATTTTCGCTATTACTACTTTTATCTTTTCCCTAGGAACACAGCGCGATATATTTCATCCAAAGCGTGTCGAAAAAAGATAAAGGATGCCCGCGATGAGCGATGTGAAGCCCTATGATATCGTGTTGGAAAATGGGACATTGATTGATCCCGCTTCCGGGTTGAACGGGCGATATGATATCGGACTCCGCGATGGCGTAATTGCAGCGGTCAGTGACAGCCTCGCAGCCGCCCCGACCGCGGACCGAATTGATGTCACCGATCATCATGTGATTCCGGGCATGATCGACACCCATGCGCATGTATATGAACATGTGACAGGAAAATTTGGCCTGTCGCCTGATCTTGTAGGTGTCTATTCCGGCGTGACTACCCTGATTGATCAGGGGGGACCCAGTTGCATGACCATTGGTGGCTTTCGGAACTTTATCGTCCAGCCCTCAATCAGCCGAGTCCTGGCTTTCATCTCGACCTATCTTGTGGGAGGGCTTGAGGGGCATTTGTATCCAGAACTTTATGGTCCCAACGGCGTGAATGCAGAGCATACGATCAAGGTGACGCGCGACAATCTGGACTTGGTAAAAGGTATCAAGGCCCATGCCGAGATTGGCGGTCAGTCCCGTTGGGGAATGGAGGTCATAAAGATCGGGCAGGAAATTGCGATGGCGACCAACCTGCCGCTTTATATCCATCTTGGTCAGCTTTGGCCGACCAGTGCGACAGGGGCAATGCCATCACCAGATGAGCTGATCCGCGAATTGGTGCCGTTGATGAAGGAAGGGGATGTGTTGGCGCATCCCTTTACCCGTCATCCCGGTGGGTTTGTGTCCGAAGCAGGGGAGATTCATCCAATCCTGTTGGAAGCGGTGCATCAGAAGAATATCAAAGTTGATGTCGGACATGGATCGCATTTCAGTTTTGAAACCGCGCGGCGTGTTCTGGGGGCCGGTATACTTCCCTTCACTCTGGGGGCGGATATGCATGGCTATAACGTTGCTATTCCTGATGCCACAGACCGGTCCGATCGCGCGACCAATCCTTTCTTTGGGGTTGCGCCATTCAATCTGACAATTGCCATGTCAGAATTGCTGCATCTGGGGGTTCCGCTGGAACAGGTGATCGCGATGGTCAGCAGCAATCCTGCAAAATTGATTCGGATGGAAGATCAGCTCGGCAGCATTGCGGTGGGCCGAGAAGCGGATATCAGTGTCCTGAAGATTGAGACGGGCCGTTTTAAGCTGTCTGATAATAGCGGCGAAAGTGTCGTTGCAGAGAAACTGGTGCGCCCGGCATTCTGTTTCCGCGCAGGCAAACGGTTTGAGGCAAACTCCGTCTTCGTTCCCGATGCGATTGTCGCCTAGATTTGCAAGCCTAACTTAGGGCATTGTTAGGGAAGACTTTCTGCCAATACCAACTTGCGACCGCAAGGACTCGTTAAGCGGAATCCTTCGGCAGGGGATAGGTTTCGATATTGTGGCGCATCTTGGAAATCAAACCTTCCAGGATCGCTTTTTCGGAACCGGACAGGCCAATCAGGGCGCGTTCAGAATGGGATAGCGTAATCTGTTCCACAATGGCGTATTTCGCGCGGCCTTCCTCTGTCATAGAAATCGATCTCACGCGGCCATCTTCGTCAATGCGGTCGCGTCGCACCAAACCATCTTCCTCCATCCGCATGATCAGGCGGCTGACGGTAGATTGCTCGATCATGGCATATTCAACCAATTCGTTGATCGATGCGGTCTCGTTCACGTCCAATACCGCCAAAATACGCCAGTTGGAAATCGTCAGGCCATGCTTGCGCAGGTCTTGGTTCAGCAATTGATTGAGACGAAACGTCAGACAATTCATCAAATAGGGCAGAATCCGTTCCAGCACGATATCCGGCTTTTCCGGCACGCCCTTTAACGGGAAGATTTCTGACTCTGTCTTTAAGGTCATGGATAACAATACCCTGAATTTATACAACTATGTCGATATCATCGTCTTTGCCAATTCTTTGCAAGACCGATGGGCTAGGCTCTTTATGCTGAGGCCGCCTTGGGCGTGTCATCAATAAAGGAATGGATTGTGGCCAGGGCGCCGTCCAGGGCCTCCCCCTTTTCATCCAACAGGGCAGCCTCTCGCAGTCGGCGCAGCCAATCAGCGGCATCGGACCGGCCCGCGACCAGGTCGCCACCGGCCAGCACACGGTCAAATTTTGACAGGCCCCGGCTGTGGGTGTCGCTGTATCCCTTTACCAATCGGCGGCACAGAATGATTTCCACCGCCAGTGCATAATCAGTGGCCAGCGTGGCCTGGGCGCGGGTCTGCCATGCCTGCCAATGGGCGCGTTCGATATGATGGCGCAACAGGACACGACGCCAGCGGCGCAGACCGGACACCAGATACAGGCTCATGAAAGGCAGAACCGCATCTGTCCGAACCCGCCGCCCACGATTGACCAATCGATCCAACAAGGCCACCAGCTTGGGCCGATCTTGGACAAAACGTCCAATCCGATGGGGCATCAGGCCGCAGAACTCTGTCGCACGGGGATGCATAAATTCCGTAATCTGCATTACCGTTTCGGCATCAACATCCATTTCCCGACGGACCCGCTCAAATCGTGTTCCGCGAGTCTTCAAATCTGCAACCCGGATAACATCATCATAGGCCATGGCATTGGCTAGGTATTTTGCCATTTCTGTGGTATAGCGGAAGTGATGATGCTCACCGCCAGCCTGTCGATCCGCTGTGGCGGCATGCTCCAACTGATCCAAATAGTCCGCGCCATAGGCCAGGTCCTGAAAATCCACAACCTTCTGCAGGCCCCGTTTTGCAATATCATGGGCAGGCTCAGGTAGGGCATGAATTCGGTTTACTAAACTATTGTATTTATCCATCAGGGTCTTTGGCCCAGATAGGTTTGTTGGTTGGGTCATACTTTCGGGAATTACTGCGGGTACCTCTCCCCCTGTCTCAGCCCGCTCCAATGCGCGATCAAAGGCCTTCAGACTGGCAGAAACGCCCCGGCCAGAGGCGCGGATTGTTTCTCGGTAGCTTTCCGCCGAGAAGGGTAAGGCCTTAGACCCCGCCAATGCGCCCAACAGGCAGGAGGAAATATGGCTTTTCGTTTCCGTTGCAATTTTATCCATCGCAAAGCAGACGAAGGCCTTGGCCGCTTCTTGCCCGGCGGCCAGAACAACAGCACTATCGGCGCGTCCATCGCCTGGTACGATCTTTTCAGAAACGGCAAACATGCGATGGCTGGAAGAGATCAACGTGGTGCGATCCGCAGAGACCAGACCGCGATTGATGGCGCGGCCAGCCTCCATAATTTCTGCGGCAATCAGGATATCAACATCACCGGGGGCAGGCATCAGGGCGAAGACCGGGTCACGATCAGAATCCGGCATCATTTCGATATAGTAAATTGTCGCCCCGGTCCGCTGTGCTACGCCGGGGACGGAGGTCGCCTGGGCGCGATAGCCGTTGCGTTCGGCGACATCCACAATCCAGTCAGACAGCACACCGCCACCCTGACCGCCGACGGCAAGAATGGCCAGCTTAATGATATTTTTGGTCTGGTCCTGACCGGCAACAGCCTGGAATGTGTTTTCTGTGCTGCTCATTATGCGGCCTCCCCAAAGGACAGGCGACCTTTTGCCCGCCGGTTTTGCAGCGCGCCAATGATCCGCTGGCTAAATCGTGCCATAGCCCGTTCGAACCGCCCGGAATTATGGACGATATCGGCCCGATAGAAAGATGGGCACAGGACAGCGGCATCCGCCACTTCGCCACAATTCCCACATCCAACGCAGGATTCATCAATGGAAGCGACAGGGTCATCCCGCAGTGGATCATCCAGGCTTTTCATCCCCAGCGACGGGCAGCCAGACAGGCGCATACAGGCATGGTCACCGGTACACACATCCTCATCAACGCCAAAACGAGGCTTTACAACCCGCTTGCCATCACCAATGGCTTTGGCCTGGATCGGGCGTTCCCGCCGCTGTTTGTTGAGCATGCATTCCGAAGAGGCGACGATGACCTTTGGCCCTGTCTCAGTTGTGGTCAGCGCCTCTTTCAGTGTATCGCGAACTTTGGTGACGTCATAGGTCCTGTCGATCTGGCGTACCCATTTAACACCGATCCCTTTTAGCGCATCGGCGATTGGATGTTGGGTTGATTTGGTCGGATTGTCGGCGCGCGATGACAGGATATCT
>JARGPE010000311.1 GCA_029212835.1 Alphaproteobacteria bacterium
GTCTGCGGAGGTTTCTCGTTCCAGCGCTAGCATATCGGCCTGTTCTGACACGCGGTTCTGCAGACGTTCCAGGGCCTTGTCGCGACCAACGATTTCTTCATTCAGATAAAACTGTGAAACGACGAAGATCATCAGCAGAAAGATGATCACCATCAACAGGGAGGCCAGCGCATCTACAAAGCCTGGCCAGATATCCAGATTGGCGCGTTGTCGACGGGCATAGGCCATGTCTTAACGACTCCTTATGCCAGTAAGCAACTGGGACCGATCATGCATTGCCGCTATCCTTCAGACCGGCAATTGTGCGGGCCAGGATACGCAATTCGCTGCGCAATTCCTGAACAGTCTCTGTTCGACCGCGGGCGGTATCTTCCAGCAGGCGGGCCAGATGTGTGTCTATGTTGCGGAGATGGCGTCCTGCTTCTGCATCAAGCGCGCCTTTGCCCGAAGACTCGGACAGATTGACCAGCACATCCTTCAGACCCTTTTGGCCTTCTGCCAGACGCATCATCAAATCATGTTCTGTGCGCATTGTATCGACCAAGGCGGACAGTTTGTCATTCAATTGACCGAAATCCTGTTGCGAGGATTGGCGGTTTTCTTCGGCCCGGGCCATTGTCCGTTGCAGACTTTCCAGACTGTCAGCAGTTTGCTCTAGCAGGGCTTGGATATAGACCGGAACCGATTGATCACCGTCCCCACCGATGGAGCCGCCCCCGATGCGGGTCAGGCCAGACAGCCAATCTTCCAATTCATTGTAGAATCGATTCTGGGATTGTCCTGCTTGCAGGGCCAGAAAGCCCAGGATCAAGGAACCGGCCAAACCAAAAAGAGAGGAGGAGAAGGCCGTGCCCATGCCAGACAAGGGGGTTTGGAGACCCTGCTTCAAATTCTCAAACGCGCCCGCCACATTGTCAGAGGCCAGATCGAGGCCTGAAATGACGCCACCAACACTACGGACCGTATCCAAAAGACCCCAGAAGGTCCCCAACAGGCCCAGAAATACCAACAGTCCAACCATGTACCGTGCCGTTTCGCGGCTCTCATCCAATCGGGCACCGACACCGTCCAGAATTGTCTGCATGCCACCGGCGGAAATATGCAGATGCCCGCGCTCGCTGCGCTTGCTCAGCATCGTCGCGGCTGACGCCATCAAACGCGGCGGCCCTTCGGTATGTTGATAGCCATTTTCGACGCTTTGGCGAAACCGCAGAATCCAGTTCGTTTCTGTAAATAATCCTGCCACGGTGCGGAAAGCGTGAATAATGCCAATCACCAGGACGCCCAGAATAACGCCATTGATGACTGGGTTGGCGAGGAACGCTTCGGATAGTGTTGGATAGATTAGACCAGCACCGATGGCGACGATGACCAGAAAAGCGCCCATGCGTATAAGAAACGGGGTTGGTGTACTCATTGCTGGCCATCTCGCTTTCTGATTATACGGTTGGGTCGATTTTTCGGGAAGGGATGCGTTACGCTCCCGATACGATCAGGTCTACGCGATTTTTAGGTCGATCAGGGGTATCATCCTTGGTCCCAAGGGCTTGAACCGTCATGCGGCGGCTGTCTATGCCCTGTTTCAGCAGATAGGTGCGCACAGCAAGTGCCCGGAAAAGCGACAGACGCCGAGGCTTGCTCTGTGCTTCGCCAATCGGCTCGGAATACCCCAACAGTTTCAGCGTCAGGGTTTCGTTGCCCTTCAGTGTTTTGGCCAACTCCTCCAAGGCATTTTCTGCTGCGTCTGGCAGGTCCTGTGAATCACGACTGAATAAAACACTCAGGCCATCGTCATTGCGCATGACGCCCGACGAATCCGTATTTCTCAGATTAACAGAAGCCACTTGAGGGGTTTCGGATTGCGCCGTTTCGGTGGGGGCTGGCTGTGGCGTGATGGATGGTGCTGGCGGCGGTGTCATCGGGGCAGGACTGGGTGTTGCCGCCGGTGCCGGTTTAGGGACTGGTGGTGGCTCTATCGCTGTTGCTGTTTGCGTAGTTTCCAGTGTTGATGCTGGCGCTTTCGAAGGGGCTGGCTTGGGTGCAGCAGGTTTTGGCGCGGGTTCTGCCGCCAGTTGTGGTTTGGGCGGTGGCGGAGCGGGTTTTGCCGCTGGTTTAGCTGGTGTTGGCAGGGGCAGAGACGGCACAGGTGGAGGCGTCGCGGCAACAGCGGCCCCGGAAGATGCTGTCGGTGCGGCTGGCACTAACAGAGTTGATTGGGGGGGCTGACTGGGCGGCGGTGCCAGGCCGGCAGAGGTCGATGGCTGCGGTTTGGCTGGCATCGGTTTGGCGGGAGCCGGTTGGGTAGGGGCGGTCAGGGTGCTGACCGGTGGCGCAGCGGGTGTCGCAAAACTTGGCGTCTGCAAGGGGGCTGGCCCCCCTGTCAGCTTATTGATCACCGACAAATTCACGATCACTGAATCGTTGTTATTCGCCTCACCCCGAAAATAGGCCTGTTGAGCCTGTGCCGATGACAGCATGGTGGAGAACATCAGCGCAGCAAGAGCAGCGGTTCCGCCGGACAACCGCCAAAAGTGGGGCAGGGAGTGCCGGTTCAGAGAGGGTTTGATATCTCGCATAGGATTGCTCACGGTTTGTCGCTCTTGCACAGTGATATGGTGATCCCCCGTCATTTTTTGAGGGGCAACTCTAATATCTGCAAGACCATAGCGTGAGCCGGGGGCACGGGACAACCGCCCAAAACAGGCAATATGCAATCAAATTGGGATAAAATGCCGGTTCAGGCTGTACTAGGCGTCTTCTGAAGGAGATGCCTTTTTCAGCATGGACAGCAGTTTCCGCTGTAACAATTCATTGCTGGCAACAATCTCTGGACTGCTGAACGTATAGGCCCGACCACTGATATCAGTAATGAAACCGCCTGCTTCTCTGACAATAACGATGCCGGCGGCGACAT
>JARGPE010000073.1:0-6844 GCA_029212835.1 Alphaproteobacteria bacterium
CGTTCTGAAAACTGCGCGCCGTCATTCGATAGAGCCGCTGCAATCACAGAAGAATTCTCGGTGCGCACCAAAGATTCTGTAACTGTTTGAGGCAGAGTGTCACGCTGTGCAACGGCGATTTGATGCGCCTCCGCCTTGCTGACAATCATATCGATCAGATCGTTATCTTGCAGCACGACACTGTGCATAATCACAGGGCGAGCGACTTCGATAATATCATTGGCTAATGTCACGATCAGGGTGTGTGGTGCATCTTTCTGATCGGCTAATTGATGGGACAGGGCAGCGCGCACTTGCGATTCGACATCCCGGATCAGCGCCGAAATGATGTCATAAGCGAGCGCTTTTTCTTTGTTGGACAGATTTCTGCCTGTCTTAAGGCATAATTCTCCAATCGCTTCCGCCAATGCGGATCGATCTTCCCGCCGCGAACTGCGCGCGACATCTACCAGATTTTCTACCGGAATGTTTCTCATCCCGCGTTCCCAATATTGAATGTTTTCACACCCGAATGCATTTGCAATTCTTCAGAAAACTCTTCAACCCCATACCTATATTCAGTCACAGTAAGGTCTTTAATTGTTCTTATTTTAGATCATCATTAAGATTAAGATAATATGATTCTAGGGGCAAGTGTGATTATTTTATAATTCACTCGGAATATTCTACAGATTCCAGTTGTTTAGGGCTTTATTTATAGGTGGTTTTTGACGCTTGGATCATCTCTTTGCAAAGGTTACTGTTCCATCGCGATATAAACTGAGGCAAGAAATGTTTCCCACACTCTTCTATAAGCTTAAGTCAGCCGGGGTGCCGGTCAGTCTGCGCGAATATCTTAGTGTTTTAGAAGGTCTTTCCCAGGATATCTGTGGCCGTGATACGGAACAATTTTATTATTTTGCCCGCACAGCTCTGGTAAAGGATGAGCGCTATCTGGATCGTTTTGATCGCGTCTTTTCAGAGGTCTTTCAGGGGGTGTTTTCCGAAGGGGGGCCAGAAGCGACGGCGTTGCCAACAGAATGGCTGATGAAGCTGGCAGAAAAGCATCTGAGCGAAGAAGAAAAGGCCATGGTTGAGGCCTTGGGGGGCTTCGATAAACTGATGGAGACGCTTAAGCAACGTCTGGAAGAGCAGAAAAAACGACATCAGGGGGGCAGTAAATGGATTGGCACGGCGGGTACCAGCCCTTTTGGGGCCTATGGCTATAATCCTGAAGGCGTGCGGATAGGTCAGGAAGAAAGTCGCAATCGCCGAGCCGTGAAAGTCTGGGATACGCGCGAATTTAAGAACCTGGATACGAACGAGCCCCTATCCAATCGCAATATGAAGGTTGCCTTGCGCCGGTTGCGCCGTTTCGCGCGAACCGGATCAGCCATGGAATTAGACTTGAATGGCACGATCCGGCGCACGGCGGACAATGGCGGCTATATCGATATTCAATGGCAGCGTGAAAAGCGCAATGCGGTGAAGATCATAGCGCTTTATGACGTTGGTGGCAGCATGGACGATCATATCCTGGACAGTAAAAAACTGTTTGATGCCATGGGGACGGAATTTAAGCATTTGGTATCGCTGTATTTCCACAATTATACCTATGAATATCTGTTCTCAGACATGCGTAATCGACATCGCAGTCGGATTTCCACATGGGATTTTCTGCGCACATATGCGAAGGACTATAAGGTGATCTTTGTCGGTGACGCGACCATGTCGCCCTATGAGATTGTCTATCCAGGCGGCAGTGTCGAACATTGGAACGAGGAGCCGGGCCAATTGTGGATGCAGCGTATCCTGGATCATTTTGATCGATCCGTTTGGATCAATCCACAACCACAATCCCGCTGGGGCTATCATCAATCCATCAAACTGGTTCAGCAGCAGATGGACAACCGGATGTTTCCGATGACAGTGCAGGGGCTGGATGATGCTATGCGGGCGCTCGTATAACCCAATGAAAACGAGCTTGGTTCCTTTGGATAAATCATGGCATAACCGCGCAATGAAGATGACCGTTACAAATGCTCGCAGCAATATAGTTCTGGCCGTCGCACTCTGTGCGGGTGTGCTGTCTGGTTGTGCTGAACCGCCAACTCAAACGGGGACTGCGGCAACGCCCGCAACGAATGATCCGGTTGTCGCGATTTGCTATTCTGCCAGCAATACGACACGAGAAGCATTAGCGGAAATGGCGCTGAAATTATGCCCGAAAGGGACTCAACGGGTTGATGTCTGGGATCACGACACGTTCTTTAACGATTGTCCCATCAATAAGAAAAATCGCGTAACCTATCGCTGTCTTCGCTGATCGGCGTCAGGATTTGCGTAATGGATGAATGGCCGCGCCGTCCTGGTCTGGCTCTGAGTCTGTCTGATTTGTTGCGGCATCAGCTTGCAGACGCTCCGCTTCCTTCTTCAGTCTCTGATAGCTGGTGATGGATAGTGGCAGGGTGCATAGATACGCAAGTCCTCCCAAGGCGCGCTGGCAAGGCCAGCAATCAGCAATCCGATTAAGACCATAAAGGGCAGAACGAATTTAGGGGCCAATTTAAATTTCTTGAAGGAATAGGTTGGTACTTCGCTGACCATCAACAATGCGCAACAGACCATCCAGATTCCGACGGCCCAGGCGGGCACAATGTCAGGAGTGCCAAGGGCAAAACCTATTGCCAAGGGGAGCAGGCCAATAGCGGCCCCCGCCGGAGCAGGCACTCCCTGGAAATAATTGAAAGCATAGGGGGGCAATTTATCCAGACGGCTGTTAAAGCGCGCCAGCCGCAGCCCGCCGCAGACGGCGAAGAACAGTGCAATACCCCAGCCAATGCCACCCAGGCCGGACAGGCCCCACAGCCAGACAATCAGGGCGGGGGACACACCAAAAGCTACAAAGTCGCTTAATGAATCCAATTGCGCCCCAAAATCACTGGTAGCGCGTAACAAACGGGCCATACGACCATCCAAAGCGTCAAGGAGGGCGGCCACCAAGATAGCAGCAACGGCAAATTCCCATCGCTCTTCCAAGGCATAGCGGATGCCGGTCAGGCCCGCACAAGTCGATGCCACGGTAATCATATTTGGGATCAAGCGCGCAACAGTGGTTCCCTTGAACCTGGGCGGGCGCTCTGTATCTGACGGACGCTTCCTTAACATTTGAGGCCCTTTCCTGCGGTCATAGAATGGCTAGACAGCGTCATCGGATTGCGCCTTCCCGTGTCCCTTCTTTGCCTTTCACGCCGCCCATGTCAGCCAGGACAGTCTCGCCAGCGACTGCGCGCTGACCTTCACACACTATCGGGACAACATTTGGGGGCAGATAGACATCAACGCGGCTGCCGAAACGGATCATGCCGATGCGCTCGCCAGCCTGCACATCGTCACCGGTTTCAACATCGGCCAGAATGCGGCGTGCGACCAGTCCTGCAATCTGGATAACCGCCAGTTCTTTATTGGTGGGGGTTTCAATGCGATAGGATTGGCGTTCATTATCCACGCTGGCCTTGTCCAAAGAGGCATTGAGGAACTTGCCGGGTCGATAGTGCATCTTGGTGATTGTCCCGTCGACGGGAGACCGGTTCACATGTACATCAAAAACATTCATGAAAACACAGACGCGCCAAACAGCCGTATCAGGCATATTCAGTTCCTCTGGCGGAACTGCTTTGGCGACACTTTGCACCACACCATCAGCAGGGCTGATAACCAGTCCTTGGCGGGTTGGAGTAACCCGGTCCGGGTCGCGAAAGAAGTAGACACACCAAGCGGTCAGGACCAAGCCGACACCCCATAGCGGCGCCCATAGCATCCCGATCCCCAACCCGAATACTGCAAAGAGCAGGATAAAGGGATAGCCTTCCCGGTGAATGGGTACCAAAACTGTGTCCAACGCGCTCTTCATCATTTAAATCCTTACCAATAGGTATCTGCGGCGGTGCACTTCAAATTTAAAGTGGGCTTTCTCACCGGAAATTCAATTCGAATTCCAGAGGGTTTGAAGCCAGCAATGCGCCAAATTCAGTTATTTGGGACCTCGAATACCTGACCCGGATAGATCAGATCGGGATCGATAATCTGGTCGGCGTTTGCCTCATAGATCACGGTGTAATTATAGCCGCTGCCCAAGGCACGTCTGGCAATTCGCCACAGGCTATTGCCCGGTTGTACGATGATAAATGAGTCCCCTTGCAGATCCGTCAGTGGTGCTGCGCGACTAAAGGGAATTTCCAAGCGGGCAATGACAGAATTGCTGCGGACCGCATCAAAACGCATTGTATAAATGCCGGGGCTTATTTCTTCTTTAGGATCAATGCGCCATTTTCCATCTTCTTCAACATGCCCGCTGCCGATCAAACGGTTGTCAAGATAGCCCAGAATAACGGAGCCCAGTGGACCCTTTCCAGAGACAGAAATGTTACCATCTGGATCATAGTCGATGGTCTCAACACTTAATGTTCCATCGGAATTCTGGACCCCGCCCGGCTCTGCAAGGCCACTGCTGCGCGGCGGAGCCTGCAACAATTCTGCGCCTGGCTTATCTTTGTTTGGAACCAGAACCACGACTGGGGATTGCGGTGTGTCGCTGTCCGTGTCACGTCCGGCAACGTCTTTGCCCGGTGCAGGGACGACCAAAACAACCTTACCATCACCTTCGATCGGTTCTTTCTCAGGCAATTGGGATCGCAAGGTTAATTCGTGCGGGCCGGGTTCCAGCGGGCTGCCGGGCAGATAGACCCATTCGCCACGGCTATCCGCATCCACAGAGCCCAGATCTTTGTCATTGTCGATGATTGTAACTGTTGAGCCTGGCTCCGCCCGGCCAGCGATTACTGTGTCACCGTTCGGATCAATGCGAACCACATCAAAGCTGGGTGTGGTCTTTTGATCTGTTACACCAGAGTCTGAAGCACCTGTTGTGTCTTTAGAATCTGTCGTGACATTGCCCGTTTCAGTTGTGGCGCCCGTATTCTCAGGGGCTGGGGCGGTGCTGTCTTGGGTGGAGCTAGAAGCATCACCTGATTGCACAGCCGGTGTGGTATCTGTAGGTGGCGGTGGGGGGCTGTCCGTGCTGAGCCAAGTCAAAAACAAGGCCAGAAGCAACAATACGCCCCCGATTACGCCGATCAATACTGTTCGGTTCACCCTAGCCCCCGCTTTCATCCCATACCCACTCTCGGTGTGGGTGCTTGTTTCGTGCCGCAGCATAATGCGACACGGCGTATCGTGCAATTCCAACGCTCTTGCCGTTACATTCAATCAAAATTTCAGCTTTTACCGATCTGGTCAGGGGCGGTACACTGTTGATCTTACCACATAGACGCCCTGCGGGGCGAAGGGATACTGTACCTGTGCATTCTTCAATTGGATCGGTTTGCGTTTACTGTGGCTCAAGTTTCGGCACCAGGCCTGCATTTACTGAGGCGGCTCGACAATTGGGCACTCTTTTGGGGCAGGCGGATATTCGCTTGGTCTATGGTGGTGGTGCAGTTGGCTTGATGGGCGTTGTGTCCCAGGCGGTTTTGGATGCCGGTGGTCGCGTCACGGGCATAATCCCGCATTTTCTGGACCAATCCGAAGTTGGCAAGATGATTCGCACCGATACCATGCATGACCGCAAGGCGCGCATGGCAGAAATGTCCGATGGTTTTGTTGTGTTACCCGGTGGTCTGGGCACCTTGGACGAGACATTTGAAATCCTGACCTGGAAGCAATTAAACCTGCACACCAAGCCGATTGTCTTGTTGAATTCAGAGGGTTATTGGGATCATTTCGTTCATTTGGTGGAACATCAGGTGCGTGAAGGATTCGTGAAGGAACATTATCTGAAGCTGTTCCGCATCGTCGACCATGTCGAAGATGTCCTGCCCGCCTTAATGGAAAGTGCGGCCCAGGCGCGGACGGGAAATGACCGTCTGGATCGCGCCTGAACCGCTTTTTATTCGGTGCAGTTTGGTTTGTTCGTTACTCTGCTGCGTCTAATTTGTCCTGCGTCTTCGTATTGAAATCGCTAGCGTTGTGACGCTCGTGCAATTGTTCGGACAGGTCGCCGGACACCCGGTTGACCATGCGTCCTCGCTGAACAGCCTTGCGGGCCGCAATCGCTTTTTGCCAGCGGTCGACGTTCTTATAGCCGTCGGCTTCCAGGAAAGTTGCAGAATCGCCATAAATCTTGCCTGCAACCAAGTTCCCATACCAAGGCCAGATTGCGATATCGGCAATCGTATAATCCTTGCCTGACATATATTCATGGTCGGCCAGATGGCGATCCAGAACGTCCAATTGGCGTTTTGTTTCCATGGCAAACCTGTCGATGGCGTATTCTATTTTGACCGGTGCATAGTGATAGAAATGCCCGAAACCACCGCCCAGATATGGGGCGCTGCCCATTTGCCAGAACAACCAGTTCAGGCATTCTGTTCGGGCCGCAGGGTCCGATGGCAGAAAGGCATCAAATTTCTCCGCCAAGTACAACAGGATTGCGCCTGATTCGAATACTCGCGTTGGGGGCGTTGTGCTGTGATCCATAAGGGCGGGGATTTTAGAGTTTGGATTGACTGTGACAAAGCCACTGCCGAATTGATCGCCATCGCCAATCTTTATCAGCCAAGCATCATATTCTGCGCCGCTATAGCCCTTGGCCAACAGCTCTTCCAGCATGATAGTAACTTTTTGCCCATTGGGCGTTGCCAGGGAATATAGCTGCAAGGGATGCTCCCCAACTGGTAAGTCCTTGTCATGGGTTGGGCCTGCAATGGGGCGATTGGTGCTGGCAAATTTACCGCCATTTTCTTTGTCCCAAGTCCAGACTTTTGGGGGCGTATAGGTCGAAGTATCAGTCATTGTTACCTTTCGG
>JARGPE010000073.1:6901-8270 GCA_029212835.1 Alphaproteobacteria bacterium
CGCGCGCCGGATAGTTGTTCTTGATGGCAAAATCTAGGGCGCTAACCAGTTCGGAAAAGTGCGGCCTCACGAAGGGCATGGTTTGCACCGATCCATAGTACAGTTTTTGATCTGGTGTCACCATAAACAGGCCGGGTTCAGAGAACAATGCGGGCTCTTCAATTCCAATCGACGTCGTGCCGCGCGAGGTTGAAATATAAAGCCCCCATTCCCTGGCCTTGGCCAGCGGCAGGTCATAGGCAAAGCGCAGCGTGTCTGCGCCAATCTTGTCGGCCATTGCTTGCGTGCGCTCTGCCGTGTCGGAACTGATGGCAATGGTTTTAACGCCACGTTCCGCAAAATCAGCAACACGTTTTTGGAACTCTGTCAGATAGGTCGCACAAATCGGGCAATGCAAACCGCGATAAAAACAGATCACTGTGCCGCGCTCTGATCCATCATTTGCCAGGTCGAACTGGCCATGAGTCAGGGTCGGCAGGGTAAGAGAAGGCGTCTTTTTACGTGGCAGCAACATCTTGGTTCCAATTCTTGATTGTTAGGACATAGGAATGAGTATATCGATATTAAAGTCAGAAAAATCCGATTAAACTGATAGATTGACCGAAATGCGCCCCTATGATCGTCTTGCGACCTTTTTGAAGAGGTTCAGCCTGGATGTCCGGCAGGCCCCCCTGGCAGAGGCAACACTGGTCTTATTGGCTGGCCCGGATGGCCTTGCGCAGACAGTGCATTTTCGGCGTGACAAGGATTGGCAAACGATTGACCCAAACGCGGTCTTGTTTTCCGCAGCGATTGAATGGAATGGCCGGTCTAACCCGCTGGTCGCCGCCTTGCCCGATTGTATCACCCTGGACCTTCAGCATGATTCGCAAAGTGCCGGCCTTATTGCCTTGATCCAAGGTGAACTGGCGGATCAGCGATGTGGTGTTGACCCGGTGATCAGCCGATTGTGTGAGGTGCTGATCGTGCGCTTGATGCGGGTCCAGATAGAGCGGGGATCATCGCGTGCTGGGTTATTGGCAGGCTTGTCAGACGCGCGGCTCAGCCGCGCGCTGGTTGCGATACATGACAAGCCGGGACAGGACTGGCGCAATCAGGAATTGGCGGAAATCGCGGGCCTGTCGCTCAGTCGGTTTACGGAGGTTTTCACGGAAACCATTGGCCAACCGCCAACCGCCTATTTGCGCAATTGGCGCTTAACTGTAGCCCTGCAGGATGTTGCCAAAGGTGACCGGATTGAGGTCATTTCGCGCCGCTATGGCTACAAATCTCCAGAAGGCTTCACCCGCGCCTTTAAAAGCCGGTATGGTCACACGCCAATTGATATGCGCGGTCGGTTGGCCAGCTAGATCTCTTTCAGAGTGGGTCG
>JARGPE010000073.1:8280-17780 GCA_029212835.1 Alphaproteobacteria bacterium
AAACATGCTAATCTATGGCTGTTCATTATTATTCGATCTATTCCGCACACCAACATGCGCGGGACGATTGCGGGTTCCGGGGTGGTCTTGTATGGTCCGCGCCGAAAGTCATTGGGGCCGGGGCCGGGCGCGCGATGCGGCTTGGTCTGCGGTCCCTCCTACCACAGACGTTGAGGGGAGCCCCACCCATGTCGAAGATTAAGGTCGCGAAACCCGTTGTAGAGCTTGATGGCGATGAGATGACGCGGATCATCTGGCACTTTATTAAGTCCAAATTGATCCTGCCCTATCTCGATATCGACCTGAAATACTATGACCTTGGCATTGAAAAGCGCGACGAAACCAATGACCAAATCACCATCGATTCCGCCAATGCGATCAAACAATACGGTGTTGGCGTAAAATGCGCGACCATCACCCCAGATGAACAGCGGGTGAAGGAATTCAATCTGAAACAAATGTGGCGCTCTCCTAACGGGACGATCCGCAACATCCTGGACGGCACCGTGTTTCGTGAGCCGATCGTGTGCCAGAATGTGCCGCGTTTGGTGACCAGCTGGTCCAAGCCAATCGTCGTGGCGCGCCATGCTTTTGGGGATCAGTATAAGGCAACGGACTTCCTGATCCCAGGGGCGGGCCTGCTGTCGATTACCTTCACGCCGGAAGATCCCGATGGTGAAACGATCCGCCACCAGGTGTTCAAATTTGAAGGCTCCGGCATTGCGATGGGCATGTATAACCTGGACGAATCAATTCGTGGTTTCGCCCGTGCCTGTATGACTTATGGTCTGGACCGCAAATTCCCTGTCTATTTGTCGACCAAGAACACCATCCTGAAAGCCTATGATGGCCGCTTCAAGGATCTCTTCCAGGAAGTCTATGAGGCTGAATTCGAAGAGACCTTCAAGGAAGCTGGAATCTGGTACGAACACCGCCTGATCGATGACATGGTTGCCTTTGCCATGAAGAGCGCTGGTGATTTCGTCTGGGCCGCTAAAAACTATGATGGCGATGTACAGTCCGATTCCGTGGCACAAGGCTTTGGGTCTTTGGGCCTGATGACCTCTGTTCTGATGACGCCGGACGGAAAAACGGTTGAGGCGGAAGCCGCTCACGGCACGGTGACCCGTCACTATCGCCAGCATCAGGCAGGTAAAGAAACCTCCACCAACCCAATCGCCTCGATCTTCGCCTGGTCACGCGGTTTGAAAGCCCGTGGCACCTTCGATGGTACGCCCGACGTGATCAAATTCGCCGAATCTGTTGAGCGGGTGTGTATTGACACGGTTGAAAGCGGCCATATGACCAAGGATCTGGCCTTGCTGATCGGTGAAAACCAAAAGTGGCTGACCACGACCCAATTCCTGGATGCCATTGATGGTAATCTGAAAAAGGAAATGGATACCTGGTAAGATCGTGCCATGGCGGGACTAACCTATCGCGATATTGGTCCTGCCGATTTGGCAACAGTCATAGCCTTGCTTGCAGATGACGACCTCGGCCGGATACGGGAAAACCGTAATCCGGCCGATCCTTTATATCTCAAGGCATTAGCCGAAATCGACGCAGATCCCAATAACCGCGTGCTGTTGGTGGAGCGGGACGGCGAGCCAGTCGGCACATTCCAACTGACCATCATTCCCAGCATTAGCCTGCAAGCAAAACGGCGATTGCAGATCGAAGCCGTGCGCGTGCGCAGCGATCTGCGTGGTCAGGGCATTGGCCGTGAGATGATGCGCTGGGCGATAGAGCAAGCGAAAGTCGCGGATTGCGCGTTGGTCCAGCTCACCACCAACACAGCCCGGACGGCGGCAAAGCGCTTCTACGAACAGGTGGGCTTTGTTGCCAGCCATAATGGTATGAAACTGACTCTGGACTAGAGGGGCGTTTGAGAAAATGGCAGCGTCAGAAGGCGCGTTTAGAAATCTATATGCAGATGCAGTTGAAATTTTGAACAATTCGACAGCGCTTGCGCCTTTGTCGAATGACCTTCCGAAAATTCCGGAATGGTTAGGGGCGACCCCAGTCTATCTGCCAATTATTGAGAAACTGACCCGTTTGCCCCAGCAAGCATCCGGCAGATCCAGAAATTTAGTGGACCAAATTGTGCAATTGGCACCGGATATTCCGTGGCAACAGACTTATGTAGAAGAACAAGTTGGGAAGCATTACCTACAGAATTACGGCTGGTTCAACTTGCTATCGCCAGAGGGAATGTTTTACAGCGAAACCATACGTATTTCCATTGGGGTTTGGCTCAAGCCAATATTCTATTTGGAACATTCCCATGAGCCGGAGGAAGATTATTTGATTCTGGCTGGCGGCGGCTTGTTCCGGTCCGAAGGCTGCGCACCCCGCCAGTGTGGCGTAGGCGACACCGTCCATCATACATCCAACCAGCGTCATTCAATTGATATGGCGGACAGTGATATGGTGGCCCTGGCATTTTGGCGGGGTAAAAACCTGATGCGGCGTGCGACGTTGAAAACCAGTTAACGCGTCTCCATTGCGTCATATTTCCCTGCGCTATCGATTGCGCAAGACGGGCGCTTGCGAGGCAATCGGGGTGCCGCGGATGTTTTCACGCCAGAAGGAATACAAGCCGCTGGCGACGATCAACAAAATGCCACCGATTGCGATCGCATCTGGAAACTCATCGAACATGACGACACCCCACATCACAGCCATGGGCATGGCGATGTATTCGAAGGGGGCGGCAATGGTGGCTTCGACGGATCTGTAGCCCTGAGAAATCAGATATGCCCCACAGGCTGACAATGCGCCAACAACAAGCATGACCAACAGATCGTTGGTGCTGGGCATTTGCCAGGCGCGCAACAGGGCCAGCAAGCTAGGGTCGTCCAACCCTTCGGCAAGGCGACCATCCCCAATGGTAAGCCCGGCCAGGGTGCAAAAAGACAGGAAGGTTAGTTGAATATAAAAGGCCATGACGGAGGCCTTTTCCGTGACCCCCAAACGCCGCGCGGTTATTTGCATCGTTGCATAGGCCAGGGCGGCCAGAATGGGGGCCAGCGCTGCCCATTTGAAGGCGTCTGTTCCGGGGCGAATGATGATGATGACACCAATCAAACCGATGCTGACCGCGGCCCAACGGCGCAGTCCGACACGCTCTCCTAAAAACGGCACAGAAAGGGCCGTGATGAAAAGAGGGGCCACGAAGAAGATGGCGGTTGCATCCGCAATGGGCAATGAGGCCACACCCGTGAAAAACATCATATTGGCAACGATCACACTGCATCCCCGCAATACATGCAGCGGCATGCGTTTGGTCCGCAGGTTACGATAGCCCCCTTCCAGCGGCACAAAGATGCCCGCAATAATGGTCAGCGCGACACAGGCCCGCACAAAAATGATCTCATGCAGTGGATAGGAGCCTCCCAGCCATTTGATCAGCATGTCTGAGGCGGAAAAGCACATGACCGCCGTCAAGACGCACAGAATGCCCAGTGTATTGGGACCCTTTAGTTTATATGCCACGGATCACCAGCCCCTTCATTGGAAGAAGAAGGAAATCTGTTCCGCATCAAATGCCGCCTGAACTTCGGGCAGAGCCTGACAGGCAAGCGCATGGCGCTTTATATTGGCATTGCTGGAGGGGAGGGGCGAAATGCCAAACTGCTCCCCCCAACCTGCCAGCATCAGCAGAAAATAGTCGGCGCAGCTAGGCGACTGGCCGCTGATCCAAGGGCCTCCAGCTGACAAATACTGATCCAGCGTTTTGAACATCTGGACCAGCCGGGCGCCGGTCATACGGCGCAATTCAGCTTTGTGCAGTTCGGTCTCTGCATAACGATAATTATAGTTCCAAACCATAAGGTCTGCCTGAACAGTATTGGTCAGGTAAATCAACCAATCCAATGCAACGGCCCGGTCATGACTCTTGGCGGGAGGCATCAGATTGGCGTCTGGGAATTGGTCATTCAGATACAGGCAGATAGCAGCGGATTCCCGCACAATCGTGTCCCCGGTGGAAGGGTTTCTATGTACCAGCGTTGGTACACGCTGATGGGGGTTCAGCGCAGCATACCAATCGCTATTCTGATCATTTTTCGATTTATCGATCGCAACCAGATCAAACGCTGTCCCTATCTTGCGTAGGGCGATATGGGGGGCCAGAGAGGCATTGTCTGGAGCAAAAAACAGGGTCAGTGCCATGGCTGGAATCCAAAAGATCAGAGGGACATTTATTTATTGCTTGAGACCTTATCGCGCATGCAGGCGTCTGGCGACCCTGAGTCGCGTCGTTACAGGAAAAACTTACGTGCCCCTCAGGCCTTACTGCAAAGTTCGTGTTGAGTTTATTGACTAACGATGATCAACCCGTATCCTGCCCGCAGTTTAAATATCCTTTCCAGAATAGGGTTTTTTAATGGAAAAATTTGAGGATGTCTTGTTGTCGCAGCGCGGTGGTGTTGGGTTCATCGTGCTGAATCGACCAAAGGCCCTGAACGCTATCACGTTCGAGATGGTGACCTGTATACAATCGGCGCTGACAGCATGGGAAGCGGATGACAGCATTAAAGCGGTCGTGATTGAAGGGGCGGGGGATCGGTCCTTTTGCGCGGGTGGTGATGTCATTGCGGTTAGCAAGGCTGGACAGGTGCAAGACCCTCTGAGTCAGGATTTCTTTCAGGCGGAATATCGCCTGAATCGTACCATCCATCTGTTTCCAAAACCCTATATTGCCTTCCTGGACGGTATCACAATGGGCGGTGGTGTTGGCCTGTCTGTCCATGGCAATTGCCGTATCGTGACGGAACGGACAGTTTTTGCGATGCCGGAAACTGGGATTGGTCTGTTTCCTGATGTCGGGGGCAGTCATTTTCTCTCGCGCTGTCCGGGTCAGGTCGGGGTTTATCTGGGGCTGACCGGTGCGCGGTTGGGCGCGGCTGATATGCTTTCAATCGGATTGGCAGATCTCTATATGCCGTCGACTGCGCGGGATGCATTCTTTGCGGATTTGGAATCGGCAGACTGGTCGAAAGGCACGCCCGATCAGGTCGTTGCTGCCTGTGCCGCCCGATTTGCCGGGGATGCGGGGGTGGCTGCACTGGATGCTCTGAGAGACACGATTGATCGAATTTTCGAAGGTGCCTCTATGGAAGAAATCCTGGCGCAGCTGCAGGCTGACGACGGGGCAGAGGCTCACACGATGCTGAAGCATCTGTCGACGAAATCACCAACGTTATTGAAGGTTTCTTTGGAGCAACTGCGTCGCGGGGCGGTGCAGGATTTCGATACCAATATGCAAATGGAATATCGATTGGTGCGTCATGCTTTACGTCCAGGGAGTGACTTTCATGAGGGGGTTCGGGCTCTGTTGATCGATAAGGATAAGTCACCTAAATGGTCGCCTGATAAGATCAGTGCGGTCCAACAAGCCGATGTGGATGCTTTTTTTCAGGCCCCCCCCGAAGGTGATTTGGAATTCTGAGCATTTGCGTAGCCGTTGCAGTAAGATAGAATGATAAAAAATCGCGCCTATCAGAGTGCGCCGCCTGTTGGGGAGAAATAGCATGAAAGTCGGATTTATCGGTGTCGGCAATATGGGGGGGCCAATGGCCCGCAATTTGATTGCCGCTGGTCACGATGTGACAGTCTTTGATTTATCGGAAGATCTGGTTGCCTCTCTGGTAAATGCCGGTGCGACTGGTGCTGG
The DNA here is from genome assembly GCA_029212835.1 of Alphaproteobacteria bacterium. Taxonomy (GTDB): domain Bacteria; phylum Pseudomonadota; class Alphaproteobacteria; order UBA8366; family Aestuariispiraceae; genus Pacificispira. Next base: position 13,961 of record JARGPE010000073.1, read on the forward strand.
CAGCGCCCGCACGGCGGTCAGCGGGGCTGATGTTGTTATTACAATGCTGCCAGCCGGCCCGCATGTTCAGAATGTTTATGAAGGGACGATCCTGGGAAATGCGCCTGCTGGTGCGTTGTTGATCGATTGTTCGACCATAGATGTCGAAACCTCCCGTATCGTTGCAAAGATGGCGGCTGATAAGGGCTATCCCATGGTCGATGCTCCTGTTTCCGGTGGTGTCGGTGGGGCAGAGGCGGGCACGCTGACCTTTATGGTGGGCGGCAGTGACGCAGACTTTGCCAGTGCCAAACCGGTTTTAGAGAAGATGGGTAAGACCATTGTCCATTGTGGTGGAGCCGGGAACGGTCAGGCAGCCAAGATCTGTAACAACATGATGCTGGGCATTCAGATGATTTCTGTTGCAGAAGCCTTTGTTTTGGCCGAAAAACTGGGTCTGGATCATCAGAAATTATATGATGTGTCTTCCAAAGCTTCCGGGCAGTGCTGGTCGCTGACGACATATTGCCCTGTTCCAGGGCCGGTTCCGACCTCGCCAGCAAACCGTGACTACAAGCCTGGCTTTGCGACGGCGATGATGCTTAAGGACCTGCGGTTGAGTCAAACGGCCTCCCAAAGCTATGAGGCGCAAACCGAATTGGGAGCCCGTGCGTTGGAAATGTATGAAAGATTTGCCGATTCGGGAAATGAGGGGCTGGATTTCTCTGCCATCATAAATATGGTGCGCCAAGGTTAAGCCTATAAAACGAGACTAGACAAAGCTTTAGCCCGTCGATTAAGGTTTCGTCTATGCGATGGGTATAAAAGGGTGTAACACGATTGTCGTAGACGGTCCGGTTGGTCGGGTGCGTCGATGCAATGGTAAAACGATAAAAGAGATGTGCCGGTGAAGGAGGAGTATCTTAGCGTCATTCGATTGATTGAGCGACTACATCGACAATTTCTCGAAGTGGTTAAAGGCGAAATCGATCGGCTTGGCATTCGCGACATCAACAACATCCAGGCGTTGATTCTCTATAACATTGGTGAGGATGAATTGACCGTTGGTGAGTTGACGCATCGCGGCTATTATCTTGGATCCAACGTATCATATAACGTTCGGAAAATGGTTGAGAATGGCTACCTGATTCAGGAGCGTTCAACCCATGATCGCAGGTCTATTCGTGTGCGTTTGTCTGAGAAGGGCTTGAATGTTCGAAATAAGGTCAATGACGTTATTGATGAACAACAGGCGAAGTTGAGTGAAAGCGGCATTAATGCTGAACAGTTGCAGTTCACGGCCACTGTGTTGAACCGTATTGAGCGCTTCTTGCTTCACACCTACGGATACGGCCCAGTACGCTGATCTTATAGCGGGGTGATGACGTAGGTCCTTTATTGGAGAGACCCATGTCCCCCGCTGTTGCGCAGTCCGGATATAACAAAATTTCAATTATCGCCCATTGGCTTGCAGCCGTGGCCATTGTCGCACTGTTTTTCACCCATGAAGGAGAACGGGGCAGCTCGACCATGACGTTTCATGTCGGGGGAGGCGCGATTATTGGGGTGTTTCTGTTGTGGCGCGTTTGGCACCGGGTGCACCGGGGCTTTGCAGCGGCACCGCCGCAATCCATCATGCTCACCATATTGTCACGATTTGTCTTTGGTGGATTTCTGACGTCCATCGTGGTGGTTATTTTGACTGGGTATTTCCTGCCCTGGTCTGTCGGTCAACCGCTGGACCTGTTTGCGGGCCTCTCTATTCCCTCACCCCTGACCAGAATGCCTGCCGTGCATGAGATTTTGGAATTGGTTCATGACATTGCTGGTCATGCCTTTATCCCTTTATTGGCACTGCATATTCTGGGCGTCTTTAAGCACACATTTACCAGCGAAGTTGGCGGCATTCAGCGCATGGTTCAGGCACAGCCGGATGGACATTGAACGCCGCCATTTTCAGCACAAAATCACTCAATCTTGGCTTTTACATAAGAACCAGGAGCCGGCTCTATCGTCTTTTGGCCGCAGCCGGGTTGGCGGGCCTCAATCTGGGGCCCATCAAATTTATCCAGCCAACTTTTCCATTCCGGCCACCATGATCCTTCATGCTGTTCCGCCTTTTCCAGCCAGGCTTCAGGATCTTTTATCTTACGGTTATAAAGCCAATAGCCATATTTCGGCTTATCTGGGATCGGCGGGTTGACGACACCTGCAATATGCCCCGACCCAGCCAGACAGAATTTTACGGGACCTGAATAGGTGTTTACGGCGGCATAGGTCGATTTCCAGGGCGCGATGTGGTCCTCGCGGGTGGAGAGCACAAAGGCAGGAGTCTTAATGCTCGATAGGTCAATCGGAACGCCATCCAATTCAATACCGCCCGGCTCGATCAGCTTATTCTCCAGATACATTTTACGCAGATAAAAGGAATGCATCGCCGCAGGCATGCGTGTTGAATCGCTATTCCAATATAATAGGTCGAATGGGAAGGGGTCTTTGCCCATCAGATAATTGTTCACTACGAAGGACCAGATTAGGTCATTCGCGCGCAACATGTTGAAGGTCGTCGCCATTTCCGACCCTTCCAGATAACCACGCTCATTCATCTTGGCTTCCAGCGATGCCAGTTGTTCTTCATCAATGAAGACTTCCAGCTCTCCAGCTTCTGCGAAATCAATCATGGTGGTGAAATAGGTGACAGATTTAACCTTACTGTCCTGCCCCTTTGCCTTTAGATAGGCTAGGGTTGCGGCCGTCAGGGTGCCGCCCAGACAATAGCCGATCATATTGACCGCCGGTTCACCGGTCAGGTTCATGATCTTATCAATCGCGGTCACCGGACCTTCCAACATGTAGTCGGTAAAGTTCTTCTGTGCCAAAGACTTATCGGGATTAACCCAGGATACGACAAAGACTGTGAGGCCCTGTGATACAGCCCATCTGATAAAGCTGTTCTTCTCCCTCAGGTCCAGAATATAGAATTTGTTGATCCAGGGCGGGATGATGAGCAGCGGTACTTTGTGCACTGTTTCAGTCGATGGGGCGTATTGGATCAATTGCATCAGATCATTCTGGTAAACGACCTCCCCTGGAGATGTTGCCAGGTTGCCACCGACTTCAAAGGCATCGGGATCGGTCATGGAGATTTTCAGCTTACCTTTGCCGCGATGCAAATCGTCCAGCATATGCTCCAGACCACGGACTAAATTCTCGCCTTTAGTATCCAGGGTTTCCCGCAATACTTCGGGGTTGGTGAGTACGAAGTTGGTTGGCGCCATGGCATCGGCAAATTGACGTGTATAGAAGTCGATCTTCTTCATCGTCTTGTCGTCCAGGCCTTCGACGTCATGCACCGCTGATTGCATATAGCGCGCCGTCAGCAAATAGGACTGTTTTATATAGTCAAACAGCGTGTTCTCGGTCCAGGTTGTGTCCCGGAAACGGCGATCGTCCTTTTCAGGAAGAATTGTCTCTTCAGACTCCTGACCCAGGAATTTACGGGTCGTCGACGTCCAAAGGTTCATGTAATCCGTCCACAGATTCATATTGGCCTGGAGGACGGAGGAGGGGTTTTTCATCATCGCCTGGGTCATTTCCAGGAAGGTATGGCCGATATGCATCGGATCTCCGTGGCCAATCGGGCTTTCTTCGGTCTCGGTCTGGCGCTGCAAGAAATCCTGAACCAGCTTTTGGCTGCGTTCTGCAATCGCGACCATGTTGCGGGACCATTCTACCGGATCACCCCAATTGTTCGGATCGTCTGGCTCTTGGGTCTGTTGGCTCATGGTACACGGTCTCCCATTTTGAACATTTGTTCCGGGGGCGGCGCACTGTCCTGTAA
>JARGPE010000074.1 GCA_029212835.1 Alphaproteobacteria bacterium
ATCACCAAATCACTGGCAACCCAGGCAACTTCAGGCTTCCAGGGCAACTGTATGACACTGCTGGGATCAGGAACGGCAAACAGATCAGGAAAGGCGGGCGTCATGTCCAGATAGGTGGCAAACCCGGCAAAGCCCGCACCATTCTTTTCCATTTCGGCGATAGCAGGCGTCGGGACCAGTTTGGATCGTTGAATGCCTGACAGGTCGGTGAAATTGACCAGAAAGTACTTAACGCCGTTCTTCTTCGCAAAAGCTTCCAGTTTGCTCATGATCCCCAATTCCCTTCTTTCGTACAAATCCCTGTTTGTCTTTTAGACCTTCAATCTTTTTAGAATCCTTGACCCGGTATCCAGCCTGTCCCGGCCAGCGGCACCTTTGCCATCGCGGCGGCTTCAATCGTCAGCGCGTTCAGGTCTTCTGGCTCAAGATTATGGACATGGCTTTTGCCACAGGCTCTCGCCAGGGTTTGCGCCTCCAAGGTTAATACTCGCAGAAAATTAGCAAGACGGTGTCCGGCCTGAACCGGGTCTAGCCGTTTCGACAATTCCGGGTCCTGAGTGGTGATCCCAGCTGGGTCACGACCCGCCTGCCAGTCATCGTAAAAGCCCGGTGCTGATCCCAGTTTTGCATATTCCTCTGCCAGGTCCGGGCGGTTGTCACCCAACGCGATTAAGGCGGCTGTACCGATGGAAACAGCATCGGCCCCTAAGGCAATTGCCTTTGCCACATCGGCCCCACAGCGGATGCCGCCAGACACGATCAACTGCACCCCGGTGCGATGCAGGCCCAGTTCCTGCAAGGCTTCGGCGGCCAGACGCACGGCGGGCAAGGTTGGGATTCCAACATGTTCGATGAAACAGTCCTGGGTCGCGCCAGTTCCACCCTGCATGCCATCTACCACGATGACATCTGCGCCGGATTTCACAGCCAGCATGGTGTCGTAATAAGTCCTCGTCGCCCCGACCTTCACATAGATCGGTACTTGCCAGTCAGTGATCTCGCGCAATTCGCGGATTTTGATTTCCAGATCATCCGGTCCGGTCCAATCGGGATGACGACAGGCGCTGCGCTGGTCGATATTCTTGGGCAGGTCGCGCATTTCCGCCACCCGGTCTGAGATTTTCTGACCCAGCAGCATGCCGCCCCCGCCCGGCTTTGCACCCTGACCGATGACGACTTCAATCGCATCAGCCTTGCGCAAATCATCGGGATTCATGCCATAGCGCGATGGCAGGTATTGATAGACCAGCTTGGATGAATGCCCGCGCTCTTCCTGGGTCATGCCGCCATCACCGGTCGTGGTGCTGGTACCAACCTCCGAGGCGCCCCGGCCCAAAGCTTCCTTTGCATTGGCAGACAGCGAGCCAAAGCTCATGCCGGCAATGGTGATTGGAATATCGATCTTCAGTGGCTTTTGCGCATGGCGGCTGCCCAGGGTTACATCGGTGCCACAGGACTCACGATACCCCTCTAACGGATAGCGTGAGATGCTGGCCCCCAGAAAGACCAGATCGTCGAAATGCGGCAGACGCCGTTTCGCGCCCCCGCCCCGAATGTGATATATCCCCTTATCGGCCGCCCGCTGTATATCGCGGATGGTGGGTCTGTCGAACAGATAGGATTCCCGTAAATCTGGATGATCTTGGCTCATGATGGATCCTTAATACGCGCCGACATTGTCGATCTTGAAATTATAAAGCTGGCGGGCCGATCCGTAGCGCCGGAAATCCTGTGCATCGGCGACAATCCCTGCCCTGTCCAGCAGGCCTTTTAGGGTTGCGCGATGGTCATCGGTCATCTCTTTTTCGATGCAATCGGCACCCAGTCCACGGGCTTCACCGCGCAGGTAAATCACTGCCTCATAAATGGAATCGCCCAGACCATCATCGGCATCGCCACAGATTACCAGATGACCCGACTGCGCCATGAAGGCGGAATTGTGCCCAACGGAGCCCTGCACGACGATGTCGATCCCCTTCATGGAAATGCCACAGCGCGACGACGCATTGCCTTCCACCACCAGCAACCCGCCATGGCCGGTTGCCCCAGCGGACTGGCTGGCATCGCCCTTTACCCGGACCAGTCCACTCATCATATTCTCTGCCACGCCTACCCCTGCATTGCCGTCAACGGTGATGCTGGCATGTTTGTTCATGCCGCCACAGTAATAGCCGACATGGCCATCGATCTGCACCTTAATGTCATGCATCAGGCCCGCTGCCAGGGCATGGCGACCCATCGGATTGGTGACTGTAAAATTGGCATCCTCATTGCCATCGCGGCGTTGCAGGATTCGGTTCAACTGGCGAATATCGCCCTCGGTCAGGTCAATCTCTCTCATCATACTCATCCATGGCCCCAGCTATAGACAGTGGCGGGTTTTGGTTCCCAGACTTTGGCTTTCTCCACACCGGGCAGGCGGGCCAGCGCGCGGAATTCGGACGACATGGCCACCCAATCATCGGTTTCGGCCATGACGGCGGGTTTGCAGGCGACGGGATCGCGCAGCACCGCAAAGCCATCTTTGGTCCCAACGGTGAAGGTGTAAAATCCATCCAGGTCTTTCAGCGCGGCTTCCAGGGCCTCGGACAGGCTGGCCCCTTCGGACAGGCGCCAGGACAGATACCCTGCGGCAACTTCTGAATCGTTTTCTGTCTGGAACACCAATCCCTTGTCGTGCGACAGCCAGCGCTTTAATCCATGGTGATTGGACAGCGATCCATTATGCACCAGACACAGATCCGCCCCGGTATTGAAGGGATGCGCGCCTTCTGTTGTGACTGCACTTTCGGTTGCCATGCGGGTATGGCCAATCATGTGGCTGCCGCTCATCTGGGTGACACCAAACCGGTCCATGACGTCCACGGGCAGGCCAATTTCTTTATAAATTTCCAGCGTGCTGCCGGTGCTCATGATGCGGACTTCCGGATGATGGGTCACCAGCCAGCGGCGCATTGTGTCGGCATCGCTTTGTGCGCTGAGGATGGCATGGGTCGAACTGCGTGAAACAGAGACCGCAAAACCCAGATCATTGGTCATCTCTGATGCGATCGCGTCCCAATCAAAATGCTCATCAGCATCATAGACAGTTGCCTTGGCGTTCTGTGCCCCATCACGATAGACGGCAAAACCGGCGCTGTCCGGGCCACGATCGGTCATTTCCATCAGCATCGGCGCGAATAAATGACCAAGCTTGGATCGCAGATCCGGGTTTTTTAAATACAGTCCAACAATGCCACACATCTCCACGCCGCTCCTGTTATTGACTGGGCAGCAATATTACTAATAGGAAAGTGATAGTCGTGCAAGGAATATTATTCGTCGTCAGTTTTGTTCCGCGAGGCGATGACAGACAGGTAAATAGCAGGTAATTCCAACAGTTCTGACGGGCCATGAGGCGACATTGAATCAAAGAACAGAGAGTCGCCGGGATTGAGTGTATAGAGTCTGTCCCCATGCCGATAATTCACTTTGCCTGACAGCATATGGATAAACTCCATCCCTTCATGACGAAATTCGTCATAGGGTTCTGATCCCTCATCCAGTTTGATCAGATAGGGCTCCATCTCCAACGCGCCGCGCACCGAATGACCCAGCAGATGATACAAATGACCTGCCCGCGTGCCGCGCCGGTCGATACCGATCCCCTGACCCTTTGGCACATAGGAGACATCGCGGCTTTGTTCCGTCGCACTAAAGAAGGAGGATAACGGCACACCCAAGGCCTCAGCCACGCTGGCCAAGGTCCCAAGCGACGGGCTGGTCTGGCCGGTTTCGATTTTCGACAACATGCCCTGGGACAGACCTGCCGCATCGGCCAGCATCGCCATGGTCATATCCTGGCGTTTACGTTGACGCCTGATTTCCGCACCAATCGCCGCCTCCAGCTTTTGCGGTGGGGCAGCATCGCTTTGGTCGTCCATCGGGTTTTCAGTCGCATCCTGTGTCATGGCGACCTATCTACTCTTTTTGGAAAGAATTGTCACATGGGCTAGTAACGGCTCTCTGAAAGGGGATTCAGGACCAGGGCATATCGGCGCGTTCAGACCAATAGCGGGCAGGCATCATGGGTGATACCAATGATGCCCAGTCCAGTCCGGCTGTTCCGTCCCCATCGTAAAGCTCCAGGGCTTTAAGATTCGCGACCAGTTGCACGGGTGTTGCCGCGCCGCTGAGAACGACATCGGCCCAGTCATTTTCCAGCACTGCCGCCAAAGCCAGAGCATCAGGGGTTAGGTCCAGTTTTCGCGCGGCCTGGGCCAGAGCGATCAGATTTGGGTTGCGCAGGGTCAGGCGGCCATTGGCAACACCTTCTTTCACAATCACTCCCAAGCCAGCATCATGGGCCCGCGCCAGAGCCGGACCGGTAGAAATCTCCAGCAGGTTCCAGGTCGCCTGTACCGTGTCGAACAGCAATTCTCCATCCATCTGGACTTCCAACAGGCGGTCAATGACATCTGCCTGACCGGGGCCACTGACACTGACCCCAATGGCTGTGCCGCTTTCCTTGATTTCCGCCATTTTCGTAAGCACGGTGGCATTCTCCAGAATGCCTGACTCCAGTGTTGCGGAATGGACTTGGTATAGGTCTATCCCGCCAGCCCCCAATATGGCCTGGCTTTCGGTCCATTGTCGCGTCAGTCGGGCAACAGAATGTTCTTTCTGTTCGTGCTCATCGGCATGGATGCGCCAATCAGCGGTATATTGATAGCCCCATTTTGATCCAATCACGATGTCTTCTGGTGTGCGGCTGTCGCGCCAAGTCGCCAGGAAATCCTCCGCTAAGCCATAGGATCGCGCCGCGTCGAAATAGGTGATTCCGGCGGCGCGTGCCGCATCAAGAACCGCCCAGCAGCGCAGCCGCATCGCGGTTTCTGACCGATCCGGGAAATCTGTCACGCGGCCCAGATTGATATAGCCAGGCCGCCCCAGCGCCGCGAGGCCCAGGCCGATGCGGGACACAATGCGCCCGCTGCGCCCCAATTTTCGTGTCTGCATGGTCATCCAAATGCTGCCTTTGTCAGGGCCTCCAGGGTCATCAATCCGCCCTGGGCATTAACATGGCGTACGACGGATGCGGCATTATGCGCCGCCAACAGGGTCGCCCTAACACTATCTTCGCCCCTCAACAGTGATGCGGCAAGGGTAGAGGCAAAGGCATCACCCGCCCCGACGGTTCCTAAAACCTCTGTTGGGATCGCGGGCTGATGATGCAGGCCGGTATCATCCGACACGTAAGAGCCCTGCGCCCCATGGGTGACGGCGATAAAGCGCGGACCCAGATCCGACAGTCGACGGGTATAATCCGCCAGGGTCAGCCGGAACCCTTCAATCTCCAGACACGGCCCGGCTTCCCCATCGGCCAGCGGAGCTGACAGCCGCTCCCATCCAGTGCGGTTGACCAGCGCCGGGACCAGGGCACGCGCTTCCTCATAATTACAGACCAGCAAGTCGACATGGCGCAAACTTTCAAAGAAAGGGTCGGTCTTGCGCGATAATTGCCGGATGCCGGGATTAACAGCCACAAAGGCACCCGCTGCCTTGGCATGGGCAACAATGCTGGGGAACCGATCCGCCGAGTCATTGCTCAAGTTGGTAACATAGACCAGATCGGCGCCCATAAAGGCCTCTGGCGCGACATCGTCCTCCGCCAGGAAACCATTGGCGCCGCGATGGGTGAAAATCGCCGCATTGCGGTCATGGGACGCGATCATTACCGACACGGCGGTCGCCTCTCCCAGCGCGTCCCCTTCGCAGGTCCGCACCAGATCCGTCCCAATTCCTTCCTGGGTCAATCGATCGATGACTTTCTCTGCATTATGATCATTGCCCAGCTTAACCAGCGCCGACACGTCTAGCCCCTGACGCGCCAAAGACACGGCCGCATTCACGGCCCCACCGCCAGTCTGAGTGATCACCGACGATGCATCCACCTTCCGCCCTGGTTCCAGCAACAGGAAAGACGTCGTGCTGTTATGCAGCGTCATCCGTTCAATATCATCACTGGCCACCGTTGCGATGACATCCACCGTCGCAGACCCGACGGTGATGGCTTTCAGGCGGGTTGTGGGACTCATGCCCGTTTCTCGGGCAGGGGCGGTCGCGTATGGGGCTGGTTCAAAAGCGGACTTTCGATAATAAAATCTGCGGTCATGCGGTTGCAGGCCATCACCACATTATACAATGTCGCCAGTCGGGTCAGCGCCTTTACGTCAACATCATGCGGCATTGCCGAGAGGGGGTCTGTGAAAAAGATCAACATGTCCAATTTACCCTCGGCTATGCGCGCGCCCAATTGGCTGTCACCTCCCAAAGGCCCGCTTTTCAACAACTCCACTTTTAGACCTGTGGCATTTTCGATTAAAGATCCAGTGGTTCCTGTCGCTACCAAGTGATGCGTCAGTAATAAGTCCCTATGCAGAGTCACCCAATCCACAAGGTCTTGTTTACACGCATCATGCGCCACCAATCCAATTGTCTTCGTCGCCTGCATTGGGGCACCTTTTCCATCTGGGCAATCCACAGTCGGTGTTATAGTGGCATTGTTGACGGAGGGGTGAAAGGGGGCTTGGGATCATACCGTCACGGTCTTGGCTGTCTGTATTTATGCGACCTTCATTTGAATGATCGATAAAATATGGGTGATATCAAATCCCGTGCTGGAAAACGGCAGGGACAGGTTCAAAACATCCGTTATGTCGGTATCATGGCCGGTATAGTTTAAGTGACCATAGCGGGGAATTCCGGTTTCATAGACGGTTTCATAAATCGTCCAAATGTTACTGCCGGGACCTTTATTCGGCAGCTCACGTAAGGTTTTTCCTAAAGTGCCAGGGGATAATTTCTCCCGAACCTGCTCGCCGATCAATTTATATCGAAAGTCTAATGGGTTGGTTACTATTTCGAATAATACCAAATTAGGAATAAGTTTGGGAATCCGGGTTATGTCGATAGCGGATTTCAGGGGAAAGGTCGTGGCACCCTTTAGGCTCGTCCAAAAATCAAAAGCCTGATCAAAAGCTTCAATCGATTCTATCGGAAGATTGCTGGACGAGATGTTCAGAAATGGGTTGGCTGGTTCAGATTTTTCCCCAGAATAAATGCGCAGAACGCTTAAGATATAGACGACATTTCCGTCCTCGTCATGCAACGGGACACTGCCGACACCGTAATGTTTGAAATCATGGCGGGCCCAGCTCATTCCGACTTCAGCGGCAAACGGCAGGTTATTCTTAACCGCAAATTCCAGGCGGCGCTGGGCTTGTTCTGCACCTTGCATTTCATCAATGAAACAGCCGGTGAAGTTGGAACCACTGCGCTCTATCACATCATTCCCGACAATACGGAACTCAAACCTCATCTCTTTCGCATGAACTTTAATCAGCGAGATTTTCGTAACCAGATGACGCGGGAAATTGACGATGTCGAAATCCTGAAAGGGAAAATATCCCTTGGAATTTCGACCTTTTAGCCAGAAAGCGTATAAATCAGTAATTTCTGAATGGGGTGATTCTTGGGGATTCGACATCCCAAGATTTGATACAGCGTCAAACAATCCGGTCATAAAAATCGTCCCAATGAATATGATGGGTGCCAATCTGGACTCTTAGAAACAGATCCTTTCTCAATCTTATATATAAAATATTAATTAAAAATAAACGTATGCGTCATGATCTGCCCACAGAGACGGAAAATTGCGGGCACAGGCGATGGTAAAAAGAAATATCTGACGATTTCTCGCCGATTTCTTGCAGATTTTTATGAAAAGAATGGCGCGCCCCGAGAGGTTCGAACTCCCAACCTCCTGATCCGTAGTCAGGTGCTCTATCCAGTTGAGCTAGGGGCGCACAGGCGTCTGCTGGTGCAGTGACGCGGCGCGGTTGATAGGCGATGTGGGACGGGTTGGCAAGGGTCATTTTCGCAAAAATGTAAAATCAGGGTGGTATTGGGAGGGGATGACGCATGTTGGAGCGGTGTGATTGACTATCCCGCCTGTGTTGCAGGGATGGCACAGTGTCGCCCAAGAGCGCGCTCAAATCGAAAAAACCTCGTGAGTCCAATGGGATTGACGCTATTCTGTAAAAGAATGCGGGTTGTCGCCGCGCAATGGGTAAAGTAGTATCCGCTCAGTCGGATTGATTTCGACGTAAGGGATTCGCGCTGTTTATCTTTCGAGACAAGCAGTTAGACGGGGCCAAGCTGACCTGGATTGTAGAGTTTTGACGGGTTGGAAAGTTTTGAGAGATGCGTTGAGGAATTTTGAGTTCGGTCTTTGATTCCGAACCCAGACTTCGAAATTAGGATTTGGGGGAGTGTCGTTTAAGCGCTGGACCGCGGAATCATTGGGACTATCAAAATTGGAAAACCTATTTTGGTGGATTGGGACCTAAGGGCCCACAGAGTGATGGCGATACAGACGGTAAGACGGACGAGCGACGTGGGAGGGCCTCTGGTGACAGAGGTTTTGACTTCGGAGGATTTCGGACGCTGAGGCGATCCGTTAAAGATAGGGCGGTGCAGGGCATGACCACTTCTTTTAAAATGCTAGGATTGATCGGCGCGACCTGCGTGATGCTGACGGGGTGTGATTCCCTGTGGCCTTCGCTGGACTCACAGGATCCTGCCGGCGGCTCTTCTACCCCAACGACGGCGGCAACGGCGACAGGGTCGGCGGCACAAGGCACCAATCAATCGACAGCACCCAGTGCATCAAATTCCAGCGTATCCGGCACGGTTCCTGCCGAACGTATCGCTGTTTATAATGGCACCACGGCTGTGGGCGAGCGTATCGCGCAAATGGAGCGCGACCTCAATCAATTGACTGCCAATGTGACGGAGCTGAAATCACAACTGAATACGGTTCGCAGCAACAGTGCCGCCAGTGCGACTGCATATCATACTTCAAAAGCAGCAATCACGTCGCGCCTGCAACTGGGAACAACGCCAGGCAATCCGATCCTGGTGGATGAATGGAATCAGGCTCAGGCCTCTTTGGCGACGGTGGAACAAACCATACCCGCCTTGTCCTCGTTGCACAGCAATGCTTCCGACGAAGCCGCCTTTGGCAAATTCTTGTTGAGCACGGTACAGGCAACCTATGGCCTGAGCGGCGCCGTGGATGAAGATCACGCCCGTTTGCGTATTCTGGAAGATTCTGTTTACCAGTCGCTGGTTGATCTGGACCGGATGCTGACCAGCGTCACTCAGGAAATCAATCGCCACAATCTGTATGTCTCTAACGAGCGTCAGAACATGACGACACTGGCCTTGGGCATTAAGAATGGTGAGCTGTATGGCACCAATATCGCCAGTCGCTCCTTTGCGCTGGTAGAGGCCGCTGCGGCAAGCCAAGCATCTTCAACATCCGGAATTTCCCCGAATGCGGAGCCTTTGGTGATCATCCGTTTTGACCGGGACAATGTTCCCTATCAGCAGGCGCTGTATAACGCTGTCAGTCAGGCGCTGACCGCAAAGCCAGATGCCGTGTTTGATTTGGTGGCTGTCAGTCCGAATGGGGGCAATGCGGCCCAGGTGGCGCTGAATGGCTCTGCGGCCCGCCGTAATGCGGAAGACGTGCTGCGCACGCTGACCGATATGGGCGTTCAGCCAGGACGGATTAACCTGTTGGCAGATACGCGCAACACAGCACAGAACGAAGTCCATCTGTATGTTCGCTAAGGCCTGACTTTCTAAATTTTGATCCTTTCACGTTGGCGTTGCGTATCCTTTTAAGAGGGAGAGCCGTGCCGTTTGAGAGGATTGGATCATGAAACGACGGTTTGCATGGTTTGTGATGGTACTTATGCTGGGGCTATGGACGGTCCCGGCAGGTGCGCAGGGGGACTCTGCGCAAGCTGCGGTCAAAGGGGTCATTGAGAAACAATTGTCCGCCTTTGCCTCTGGCGATAAAACGGCGGCCTATTCCTACGCAGCCCCGATAATTCAACAGCGTTTCTCGAATCCAGATGTTTTCATGGAGATGGTGGCGTCTGGCTATACGGCCCTGATCGCGCCACAGCTCGTTGATTTCAAGGATTATGAAATGCGGGGCGGGCGCGTTGAACAAGCAGTTATGATCATTGCCCGAGACGGGTCGGCCTGGATGGCGCATTATTCGCTGCAGCAATTGCAAGACGGCGTATGGCGAATTTCTGGTTGTTGGCTGGAAAAACTGCCCGGTGGGTCAGTCTAGCATCATTTTCAGGCTGACTTTACCAAGTCCGAACAGGGCCCGTGTCCACATGCACGAAGTTATGGGCCTTATAGGCACCAACCCCGCCAGCCTTCAGGGAGCGGGCAATGGGATAGACGCTTTCTGCCTTATAGCCGGGAACACGGATATCAATCGCCATACCCTTCATATGATAGCTTTTTTTGGCAACACCATTGCTGGCAGCCGCCAAAGTGGCATTGGTCAGGGGAGAGCGATAGGCGGACACGATTTCGAACGGTTTTTTGGTGCCGAGTTTATGGCGCAGGTCTACCAGAAGGTCTAACAGCGCAACATCCATTTGAATGACGTCGTCTGTGCGCCAGTCACGCAGCATATGGTTCAACGCTTTCAGGGCTCCCTGATCATATGCGCCATCGCGGCGATACGTGACGGAGAGCTTTTCACCCGTATGCAGATGGACAAATGACAAGGCGCCGGTGCCAGCTTTTTGCGCCGCGAAGACCGGGCTGGTAGGCAAAGCTGCCATCGCAACCGTTCCAAATGCTGCACGCAACAAGGTACGCCGAACCGGATCCGCCATTCTTCATCTCTCTAGAGTTGCGAGAATATAGGTCGCTCTTACCCTGAAATGCGATTGGCGGCAATGGGAATTGCTCCGCGTAAAATTCGATTAGGCCGGCAAAGCCGCCGCCAGGACCTTGTCGCGCTCATAAATATCAGGTCTGAACTGCACATCCCCGTGGTCATCGACCCAGGCTGTCATATAGGTGATGTGAACCGGTACGGGCTCTGGCAGGACGACGCGGATCGGTTTTGGTTGATCCATTGCCTCTTCAATTCGGGTTTCCGACCAGTCGGGCATTTGCGCCAATAAGGCCTTAGCCAAAGCCTCAGGTTGTGACAGGCGAATACAGCCGGAACTGAAAGCCCGTTCGGTGAAGGCATAGAGTTCCCTGTGGGGACTGTCATGCAGATAGATGTTATGCGCGTTCGGGAACATGAATTTGACGCGACCCAACGCATTCTCGTCGCCGGAGCGTTGACGGATTTGATAGGGAAAGCTTTTGGGCGTCACGGTTGCCCAATCGATTGTTGCCGGATCGACCATGACCCCCGCATCGCCGCTGGTAAAGAATTCAAAGCCCAGCCTGTCAATCGCGCTGGGGTCCTTTTTCAACTTTGGTATGATGTCCTTGACCAGGACGGTAGGGGGCACAGTCCAGGTCGGGCTGAAATCCAGATAGCGGATTTTATCCGAAAAGACGGGTGTGCGGCGATAGGGGCGACCAACGACAACGGCCATGTCCAGAATGACTTTACGGCTAATGACATAATTCAGTCGGAAATCTGCGATATTCACAATCACATATTTCGGGCCTAAATCATCAGGCATCCAACGCAGACGCTCCATATTCAAGGCGATGGTTTTGGCACGATCGGCGGCATTCCGATTCAGCGTGGCGATGGATTTCTTGCCAACAGCTCCATCGGGTGCAAGTCCGTGCTGGGCCTGGAACCGCATCACAGCGGATTGCGTTTCCGAATCATAATCTGTGCCCGATGCGACCAGGGTTGTATCCCCTGCATAGCGCAGGCGATCCCGGATAACGGGCAGGCGATCATCCTGCATGCCGGGTTTCAGGGTCGGGCCATCCGGAACGAGGGCTGGGACTGGGTCCTGTGCCCGGGCACGCCAAGCTGCATAGGCGAGACGTAGGCGTTGATAGCGTTCCGACTGCGGGGCCATTTTATCCAGTGCATCTTGTACATTGGTTGCCAGGCCCAGGCGCAATAGAACAGAGTCAGGCTTGGTTTCTCGAGAATAGACGAACAGGTCTGGTTCAATCCGCTTGGGATCGGCCCGACCGTTTTGCACATCAATGCCATATCGCGCGGCGGCGAAGCTATAGGCCAACTCTGCATGTTCCGGGCTTTTATTCCATCCAGGCAATAGGGTTGGATCATAATCTGCCGGGTTCAATCCCTCGCGATCCGCATTCGCAAGCGCCGCCTTCAGGTCGGCTGCCTTTCCGGCGGGTGTATCCGCGCCAAACCAGAAGCCCGCATAATTGCGCAGTGCATAATGCCGGGCCACGCCGTCGCGCAGATAGTTTGATTTAGCCGTTACGATTAAGGGATCGACCGCATCCACCAGTAAATCCGCCAATCGGTCAGGATTGACTGTACCGTTAGGGATATCTGACGCAAAGGCACTGCTGCCTAGTCCAAATGATCCGGTAAATCCCCCGAATGACCCGGCGGCCAAGCTGGTGGCGATAAATGTCCTGCGTTTCATGATACGTTCCGATCGGTGGCTTTCGCCTACGATAAGCGTTAAAATTTTGATGTTAATGTGTTGCTCATCACCCTAGCTGAATCGGGGGGCAGTCACAAAAAAACCCTACCTCAGTGAGATAGGGCTTCTTTGGCCGATGTCACGGACAGCAGAAGGGGGAGAACCGCTGTCTAGACAACCGGAGGGGGCTCAGGACCGGCAGGGGGGTGCGCTGTGGCGACCGATCTCCCGCAGGGCAAATCCACTGACAAAAAAACGACCGATTGCTGAAACGCCAGCGCGCAAAGCCTCGCTGCGGGCTTTACTGGCACGATTCAACGCGGCCTTCACCTCAACTTCGGACGGGAAACCATCGGACCCCAGATAGTCTGAGCGGATGTTTTTATAATCTGCATTCATGATCATTCTCCTTCCGCGCGCCCAATCAGGGCTGTTGCCGAAATGGTTCGGGCAATGCGCGTTTCGTTGGTATAAACTTAGCAATTGCGTCATCGCTTAATAATCGTGAAAATGATCCAATGATCTGTGCGCTACGGGCATAAATAACGTGCATATCGCAATGATCCGTGCCTATATGACCATAACAGGGTCGGCAAAATGGATTATATCGACAAAAGCCGAACAGCGTCGGGAGTGGAGAAGTAAATGGATAGAGCTGGGGAAATGGCTGTCTTCACCAAAGTGGTGGAAGAGGGGAGCTTTTCGAGCGCCGCCCGGGCGTTGAAGTTAACCCCGTCGGCAGTCAGTAAACAAATCGGTCGATTGGAAGATCGACTGGGCGTGCGGTTGCTGAACCGGACCACACGACAACTTTCTGCGACGGAAGAGGGCGATGCCTTCTATCAGCGATGCACCCGTATTCTGACCGATATGGAAGAGGCGGAATTGTCCGTCAGCCAGCGCCACTCCACACCTCGGGGAACCTTGCGGGTCAATTGCGGTGTTGCTTTTGGTAAACACCAGATCAGCCCGCTGATTCCAGAGTTTTTGAGTCGGTATCCCGACGTGAATGTCGAGATGACCCTAACCGATGCATTGTCGGATCTGGTGGAAGAAGGCCAGGATATCGCCATCCGTTTTGGGAAATTGCAGGATTCCTCCATGGTTGCGCGCCAATTGGCGGTCAGCCGCCGGGCGATTTGTTGCTCGCCATCTTATCTGGCGCAGCATGGGGAACCAAAAGAGCCGTCAGAATTGTTCAAACATAATCGTTTGGCATTCTCCACAGCCATCCATTTGAATGAATGGGTGTTCAAGCTGAAGGATGGCAGTGATTTTCCGGTCAAGGCGGAGGGAAATTTCACCGCCAATAACGGGGAAACAATCCACGAAATGGTTTTGGCGGGGCTGGGGATTGCGCGTTTGGCGGAATTTCTTGTCGCGCCAGAGGTGCAAGAGGGCAAACTGGTTCGAATTCTGCGCCCGTTCTATCGGGATATCGAAGTGCCGATCAACGCCGTCTATCCGACGCGTCGCCATTTATCGCCCAAGGTACGGGCCTTCGTCGATTTCCTGGTGGAAAAATTCAACCCCGTTCCACCGTGGGAAGCTTGATTAAACTCTGGCGGAACAGGGTTGCAAGTTTGGATGGGATAGAAGGACAGGCGAGATTGCAGTCTAGCCTGACACTACCGCGCCCCGAAGGACGTTGACCCAACAATAGGGGACGGTATCAGCGTGGACTTTGATCTAGATCAAAGGCTTAAACTTTTTTTACAGGGAATGGCCTAGGCCTCAGCGACGGCCTTCAGGAAGGCCTGAATCTTCGCCGGATCTTTTTTGCCCGGTGCCGATTCAATACCCGAAGAGGCATCAACACCTGGGCAGCGTGTCAGCCGGATCGCTGTCTTCACATTGTTCGGGGTCAGGCCGCCAGCCAACAACCACGGCACGGGCCAGCTATGGCCTTCCAGCACAGTCCAATCGAATACTTCCGCATTCCCACCGGGGCGTGTCGCATTTTCCGGTGGTTTTGCATCGAATAACAGTCGGTCACAGACTTTGGCATATTGACCGGCGCTGACCAGATCCTCTGCATCTCGCACCTTGATCGCCTTGAAGACCTGTTTGCCCGTTCGCTCCCGCAATCCGGCGCATCGGTCCAACGGTTCATTGCCATGCAACTGGATCACATCCAGCGGCACCTGAGCCAGAACCTGGTCGATCAGGCTGTCATCGGGGTCCACAAACAGGCCGACACTGGTCACATGGCTGGGCACAGGACGCAGCAACATGGCCGCTTCTTCCGGGGACAAGGCGCGCGGGCTGGGCGGAAAAAACACAAGCCCGATCATGGACGCGCCATATTTAACGGCGGCCTCCATCGCGATGGGATCAGTAATCCCGCAGATTTTTGCGTCAACGGTCATAGCAGCCCGTATATAGAAGGCGTGAATGCAGGGAACAAGGGTTCTCTGGTCAGGCTTCCACCTCGGCGGCAATGGCCGCAGCGGCGGATGCTGGATTATCGGCTCCGGTGATCGGGCGCCCGATCACCAGATAATCAGCCCCTTCTGCAATCGCCTGCTTTGGTGTCATAACGCGCTTCTGATCGCCAAGCGCCGCTCCTGCTGGGCGGATGCCCGGCACGATCAGTTTGAAATCAGGACCACATTCTGTACGGATCGCGGCAATTTCCTGGGAGGAACAGACAACTCCATCCAGGCCCGCCATTTGGGTCAGGGCAGCAAGGCGCAAGACCTGATCACGTGCCGGGGTCGTTTGGCCAACGGAGGTCAGATCGGCATCGTCCAGGCTGGTCAGAACCGTAACGGCAATCAGCATTGGGCGCTCAATCCCCAATCTCTCTGATCCCTCCGTTGCAGCCTCCAGGGCTCTCTTCATCATCTCTATGCCACCCGCGGCATGGACATTCAAAATAGAGGGCGCTAGTGGCATGACAGATTTCACGGCACCTGCCACCGTATTAGGGATGTCGTGAAATTTCAGGTCCAGGAATAGGGGCGTTGGTGTGCTTTCGGATGCGGCCTTTGAAACGTCTCGCACACCCTGTGGCCCATTGGCGTTAAAAAATTCCAACCCCAGTTTGATCCCCCCAACATGCCCCCCCAGCGCCTGAGATAAGGCAACAGCCCGTGCCACATCCGGCGTATCCAAAGCGACAAGAATTCTTTCGCGGGGTTTCAGGGGAGATTTTGTCATGTGGCCTGTTCCTTTGGTAGCGAGCAGATAGTGTCCTTTTTTCACAGGACTTCCGTCTTATCAAGCAAACGCCCTAATCCAGAGACGCCTCGTCCAGCAGCCATTCGGTGAAAGCTTTGATCTTGGGATGGTCGGCGCGGTCTTTGGGGCAGACGACCCAATAGGCGTAGTCGCTGGGAATCGAGAAATCGAAGGGTTTGACCAGCAGGCCCTGTTCCAGGGCGTCATGGGCAATGGCGCTGCGGCCCAGCGCGATGCCTTCGCCGGCCATCGCCGCCTGTAGGACCAGATTTGAGTAGTTGTATCGCGGGCCCTTGTCGGGATTGACGCCGGTTACCCCCGCAGCGGTCAGCCAGACCCGCCAATCGGTGCGGATATCGTCATGCAAGAGTGTGTGATGGCGCAGGTCTTCCAATTTCTCCAATGGCTTTTCGGGGTCTTGGAGCAGGCGTGGGCTGCAGACCGGAAAAACTTCCTCCGTCATCATGCGGATTTCATACAGATCATCATAACCGCCGGTGCCCCAACGTATGGCCAGATCAATGTCTTCCACAGTGAAATCGGTCAGCTCATAATCCGCTGATAGGCGCACATCAATTTCTGGATGGCGCGCCCGAAATCGCGCCAAACGGGGCACCAGCCAAGCTGATGCAAAGGAGGGCAGGCAACTGACATTCAGCGCGCCGCTGGCATCCTGACGCTTCACCCGGTCGGCGGCAGTGGCAATCTGGCTTAATGCTTGGCGTACCGCACCAGCAAAGGCCTGACCTTCCTCTGTTAATAAAAGGGCGCGGTTGAGACGTCTGAAAAGGCGCACCCCCAGAGCATCTTCAAGCTGTTTGATTTGATGACTGATGGCAGCTTGAGTCACGAAAAGTTCATCCGCTGCCTCCGTAAAGGACAGGAGTCGAGCAGCGGCTTCAAAGGCTGGAAGCGGCTTCAACGGGGGCAAACGTGATACCATGGCCCAGTTCCTTCGCATTCAGAAAATTAATCTGAGGGATGAAAATATATCCTTTGTCGGTTTTGTCAAAAGAGCCTATTTCAGACTTGTAAGGCAAACATGCCGAACAAGAACAGCCGGTCGGATAACCCTCAGAGACTGAGAAATCCCGGGACTGTCTTGTGAAACCTGAGAATTAGGAGTGAAAGTCATGGCGAACGTTTATCAAGTATACGGGAATTCAAGCCCGGTCGCGCCGTTGGCAGCTCTGATGGTCGATGCAACTGCAGCGGCCTTGGATGGCCTGCGCACCGTCACGATCAACCCGATCAACACCTTGGTCCGGTTTCAAGCCCGCGCTCAACAGCGCCGTCAGCTAAAGGGTCTCGACGACCGTATGTTGGCTGATATCGGTTTGACCCGCAAAGCGGCCGAGAAAGAAGCAAGCAAGCCCTTCTGGAAAGCGTAATTACGCCCCAGTAGGACACATAGTCCCCTGAGGGGCGGCCTTCCTCCCTGTTCGCCGCCTCGCTAAAGAAAAGCCCCCATGCAAAGCGTGGGGGCTTTTTTGTTCCTGCGAATGCCGCGGGGATCTAAAACGACAGCCAGGATGCCGCCGGGCGGATATCACCGACGATCTTGTCGGCACGGTTTTTCAACTGTGGATTCAGCCAGGGGGTCATGGCCTCCATATCGGCTCCTTCCAGAACACCGATATGGCGCAGCAGGGCCGCCATCATGGTTTCTGATCCGCGTGTTGCGCCATCATCGCATTTCAACGCAATGCCCAGACCATATTCCGGCAGGGAGGCACAAAACACTCCTTCCGCCCCGGTCTTGATGAAGGCCTTGTCGCCCAAAATTTTCATGACCTCCGTACAAAAGCGTCCGGTACCGGCGACCATGAAGGGATTGGC
>JARGPE010000075.1:0-13060 GCA_029212835.1 Alphaproteobacteria bacterium
GAAGGAGAGAACAACGGTCCGTTCTGCTGGGTGCAGATACCCATCACATCTGGAAAAGAACATCAGGACCGACAACTCATCCCTTGCGGCGCATAGTATGGAACGGGTCTGATCGCTGAGACTGTCTCCGGTGCCTTCGCAGCGGAAGCGTTCCAGAAAGCTGTGTACGGAGTCGTAAGGCATCGCCCCACCATGGGGATCAATTACCCGCATGGGCCGGGATAGACTGAAGCGTCGAACATCCTGTCGTGTGTGACAGAAGGCCGTAAAGCTGGGGTCATGGCCCTCCGTGTTTGCTGACAGCAGGGTGACGCGGCGCACACTCCATTGACTATGATTATCCAGATATTCCAAAATGACACCTGCTGGCAGATATGTCGCGACTATATCCGGCGTCAGCATATCCAGAGAATCTTCAATCGGTGCTTCCTCGACGGTGCCGCCTGGCAGCGGGGGCCGTGGTGCATTCGCCACTTTCCCAGCAATTCTCTGAATATCTTGCAGCATGCGGTGACACCTCGTTCCCAAAGAAAATCGTTACTTCTTAGGGATAGTAAACACCGATTTTTCGGATGGTGCCATGCAAATTGGTGCGACCAATATTACTCTGTCTGGGTTGGGGCGGTTTAAGCGGCCCATTCCCGTGCGCCATCTGCAAAATAGTTCCAAAGATAATCAGCAAAGCTCCACCGGACCATGATATCAAATACATCTGAATCGGTCTGTGTGATGAAAATCGTTGCGTGATGAAAGCCCGTGCCAGTTGCCTGTCCCGGATGAAAAGCGCGGGGGTGCAGGTCAATGACGCATCCTTTGGCCAGCAAGTCACGGCTACGCGGCCCGTCGATGCGCAGAATGGTGTAATAGTCACTGACATCAACGACAGATTTGCGAAGACCGGTCAGGGCTGCGTTCAGATCAGCACCCAACTTTTGTTCGGCATCTTCTGGCGTCCAGATCAGCCATTCGTCAAAGGCCTTCCAGAAAACGCGTGTATTACCAACACGTTGAGAAGTCATCGGCTGGGTGGGGAGATCCGTCCCCAGCACCGACTTCACCGCCGCTGCAAAGGCTGGATCGGCTGCGTCACCGCGCAGGGTGATCTTGCCCAGGAACGGCAATTCGGTGACCACCAGCCCATCAGCCTGGATCGGGTTTCTGCCCGATAGCGGCGTGTCGATGGTAATGCCGGGATACAGACTGGATGCTTTAGCCATTGGAGCGTACCCCTTCCTTATCAAAGAAGACCGTATCGGTCAGCGTCACCTTCTCCACATGCCCGTTCATCAGCGGGACAGAGAGGGTATCGCCCTTGCGATTGATCCCGTCCGCCACCAGAGCCAAGGCGATGGAGCGTCCGACATTCGGGCTGAAATAGCTGGACGTGACATGCCCCAGCGTTTTCATCGGCGGCTTGGGTTTCACGTCTTCCACGACATGCGCGCCTTCGGGCAGAACGAAATTCGGGTTTTCCGTCAACAGGCCAACCAATTGCTTGCGCCCCTCACGCTTCGTATCGGTGCGATAGAAGGACCGCCGACCCAGGAAATCATCTTTCTTCTTGGACACGATCCAGTCCATGTCCAGATCCATTGGGGTCACGGTGCCATCGGTATCCTGACCAACGATGATAAAGCCCTTTTCCGCGCGCAGAACATGCATGGTTTCCGTGCCATAGAGGCACAGGCCATGAGTCTTCCCGGCCTCCTGCAGCGCGCGCCAGACATGCAGGCCATAGCGGGCAGGGACGTTAATTTCATAGGCCAGATCGCCAGTGAAGCTGATCCGGTAGACCCGCGCTGGGGCGCCAGCAACAGTGCCTTCCTGCATCGCCATGAAGGGGAAGGTTTCCGGATCCAACGGCATGGAAGTGACGTCCGCCAGCAAGGCCCGCGCATTTGGCCCTGTGATGGTGCAGACCGCCCATTGTTCGGTCACAGAGGTCATATAGACCTCCATCTGGGGCCATTCGGTCTGGGACCAGTTTTCCAGCCAGCCCAGAACACGTGCAGCACCGCCCGTTGTTGTGGTCATGTGAAAATGATCATCAGCCAGTCGGGTGGTGACACCATCGTCAAACACCATGCCATGTTCGTTCAGCATCAGGCCATAGCGGGCACGTCCGGGCTTCAGATTGTCCCATTTATTGGTGTAGATCCAATTCAGGAACTCCGCAGCATCCTTACCTTGAATGTCGATTTTGCCCAAGGTAGAGGCATCCAACATTCCGACGGTTTCGCGCACCTGGCGACATTCCCGCAGGACAGCTTCGTCCATGGTTTCCGTTGCGCCCGATTTGCTTGTCTTGGGGAAATACCAAGGGCGTTTCCAGTCACCGACATCTTCAAATACCGCGCCATTTTCGACATGTGCCGGATGCATCGCGCTGGTGCGTTCCTGAATGAACAGATGATTGCGATTCTGTCCTGTGACAGCCCCAAAGGTGATGGGTGTATAGGGCGGTCGGAAGGTCGTGGTGCCGACTTCCGGGATCGCCGCATTGCGGATTTCCGCCATGATCGCCAACGCATTGACGTTGGATGTTTTGCCCTGATCAGTCCCCATGCCGGTCGTCGTATAGCGCTTCAAATGCTCGACCGACAGATAACCTTCGCGGGCGGCCAGATGAATGTCAGAGGCGACGACGTCGTTCTGGTGGTCGTGGAAATGCTTCGCCTTGCCATGGCCCAGCGGTTTCTTGCCGGGAATGGTCCAGACCATACGGTCAGGACCTTCAACCAGAGGCGCTGTAGCAGGAGTCTTGGGAACTTCCCCGCTGCCAAAACCAGCGTCTTTCGCTGCTGCGGCCCCTTGCGCAAAGCCTTGTGATAGGCAGTCCCCCAGATCATAGGCACCTGTGCCAGATCCGGCAGCAACCGGTAGCCAGGGGCCTGCATGGCCGGGGATGAAGCAGTTCTTTTCAGTATCCCAGGTCAGTTTGCCACGAGCCTGACTCCACAGATGTACGGATGGGTTCCAGCCGTTCGAATTGGCCAGAATATCACAGCCGATATAGGTCGTATCTGAAACAAGGCTTTTGCCATCGGCGGATAGTTTGGCGATTTCACAGCCGGTCACAGCATGCTTGCCGGATGTCGATACCACGGCGCAGCCTTTATGAATGCGGATCATCAAGGCTTCAGCTTGTTTCACCAGTGGGCCGGTCGGGTTTTCGCGCAGGTCAACAATGTCGACGCTGGCGCCTGCTGTATGGGCATCGATGGCGGTTTTATAGGCGCTGTCATTATTGGTGAAGACAACAACTTGACGTCCCGGCATGACGCCATAACGGTTGATATAGGTGCGCAAGGCCGCCGCCAGCATGATGCCGGGGCGATCGTTATCGGCAAATACCAGCGGGCGTTCGATAGCCCCCTGGGCCAGCACGACCTTTTTTGCACGGATTTTCCAGAAGCGCTGACGGGGGATGCGGTCATCGGCCTGTGGCCCCAGATGGTCGGTCACCCGCTCCAGCGCTGTCAGATAGTTGTAATCGTAATAGCCAGACACAGTTGTGCGCGGCAGCACCGTAACATCTTCTAGGCGATCCAATTCTGCTAAGGATTTAGCAACCCAGTCCAGGGCCGGCTGTCCGTCGATCAGGGCATCGTCGCTGAGCAGAGCGCCGCCCATTTCCGATTGCTCGTCGGCCAGGATGACGCGGGCACCGGTGCGACCTGCTGCCAGCGCGGCGGCAATCCCGGCAGGTCCACCGCCGACCACCAGAACATCACAGAACGCAAATTTCTGTGCATAAGAATCCGGGTCCCGTTCCATCGGGGATTTCCCCAGACCAGCGGCGCGGCGGATAATCTTTTCATAGACCGGTGTCCACCAGGAGGCGGGGAACATGAAGGTCTTGTAATAGAATCCAGCCGGGAAAAATTTGGCGATCTTCTGGTTAACCGATTGCAGGTCAAACTTCACCGATGGCCAGCAATTCTGGCTGGCAGCGGTCAGTCCGTCATACAAATCAACCACGGTCGCGCGGGTGTTAGGTTCGGTGCGCGCGCCTTCTTCCAACTGAACCAGGGCATTGGGCTCTTCCGACCCGGCGCTCATAATGCCGCGCGGGCGGTGATATTTAAAGCTGCGTCCGACCAGTTTGACCCCATTTGCCAATAGGGCAGACGCCAGCGTGTCACCACGATAGCCGGTATAGCTCTGCCCGTCATAGGTGAAGGTCAGTTTTTGGCTACGGTCCAGCCGGCCTTTTTCGGCGAGGCGATACGTCTGACTCATTTTTTAGCCCCTTCGGCCAACTTCTTGTGATCATCGCAACAGGTCATGCCGTCCCAATCTTTGGGCGGTGTTGGTGCGTCCTCACCCATTTTATAGCTGTCCCACATGACATCCGTAACGGTGTGGCGCAGCGCGTTAAACCAGCGCCCACAGCCTTGGGTGTGCGACCAACGCTCTGCATGAACGCCCTTTGTGTTCCTGCGGGTATAGATGTAATCGCCCCATTCCGCGTCAGAGATTTGGCCAGGCTCTAGCGGGCGGGCGATATGCGCCTCACCGCCATAGCTGAATTCGGTCTGATCACGCCAGCCACACCAGGGACATTTTACAAGAAACATGGCAAAAGCTCCAAATCTTAAAGGGCGACGGCTTATGGGATACGGCTTAGTGAGCGACGGCGGCGGCGGCCGCTTCATCAATCAAGGCACCGGTATGGAAACGATCCATCGAGAAGGGGGCTGCGATCGGGTGCATCTCTCCCTTGGCGATGGAATGGGCAAAGACATGGCCTGATCCAGGCGTTGCCTTGAACCCGCCCGTGCCCCAACCACAGTTGAAGAACATGTTTTCTACCGGGGTTTTGGTCATGATGGGTGATCGATCAACGGTCACATCGGTAATGCCACCCCATTGCCGCAGCATGCGAACCCGGCTGAATATCGGATAGAGTTCCAGAACCGGGCCAACCACATGTTCGATCTGATCGAAGCTGCCGCGTTGGGAATAGGAGATAAAAGGGTCGCCAGATCCACCAATCACCAATTCACCCTTATCAGACTGGCTGATATAGGCGTGAATAGCGTTGGACATGATCACGCAATCAACAATGGGCTTCATCGGTTCGCTGACAAAGGCTTGCAGCGGGAAGCTTTCCAGCGGCATGCGGAACCCGGCCATCTCTGCAACAACAGAGGAATGCCCCGCAGCAACAACGCCAACCTTGCCGGCGCCAATGCTGCCGCGCGTTGTTTCCACACCTTTTACGACGCCGCCTTCAATCTTAAAGCCTGTGACTTCGCAGTTCTGGATGATGTCGACGCCCATCGCATCGGCAGCACGGGCATAGCCCCAGGCAACAGCATCATGTCGCGCCGTGCCACCGCGCCGTTGTAACAGCCCGCCCATGACAGGATAGCGACAGTTCAGATTGATGATTGGCACCATGTCTTTAACTTGACCGGGGGACAGAAATTCACTGTCGATACCATTCATATAGATGGAGTTACCGCGGCGCCCGATCTCCTGCATGTCATGAACGTTATGGGCCAGATGCAACAGGCCGCGCTGAGAGAACATCACATTATAGTTCAACTCGTCGCTGAGGTCTTCCCAGAGTTGGACGGCGTGATCATAAAGAGCCGCGGATTCGTCCATCAGATAGTTGGAGCGAACGATGGTCGTGTTCCGACCAGTATTACCGCCACCAAGCCAGCCCTTTTCAATGACCGCGACATTGGTGATGCCGCATTCTTTCGCTAGGTAATAGGCTGTTGCTAAGCCGTGACCACCGCCGCCAACAATGACGACATCATAATGCGGTTTTGGATCTGGGCTTCGCCAGGCGCGTTCCCAGTTTTCGTGATGGGTGCGTGCATTGCGGGCGATTGCGAAGATGGAATATTTCTTCATGGTTACAGATCCTCATTGAGTGGCCTTCTGTGTAATATAGGTCGCGCTTGATCCCTTTCAGAACTGCGACAGGCTTCACAAAGAATGCGACGAGACTCTCAATCGGCCTCATGACGCGGATTGACAAGAATTCCAATCACGCTCATAGCGATGATGACGCATATATTAAACTCACCTCCTGTTGAGACGGTGGGAAGGGCATACCAAATGCATAAAGTCCCTGTCGATTAATGTGGGGCTTGTGCCAGAGAGTAAAATTCAGCAAGGCCGACATTTAGAAGGATCGGTTACGAATGCGCATGTTGAAACCTGTGGCAGGATCAGGCCCTGATAAGGTCGTTTTCGTGCTGATACCAAATTTTTCTCTGATCGCCCTGTCTGGTGTGGTGGAGCCGATGCGGCTTGCTAATCGAATCAGTGGTAAAGTTCTGTATAAATGGGAAACAGCCAGCCGCGATGGTGCGCCGGTTCAGGCATCCAACGGGTTTCCCATTGGAACGGATCGTTCCGTCGCAGATTTCACATTGCCCCCCAGCAATGTCATTCTGTGTTCCGGCATTGATGCCCATGTCTATAAAGACAATGCAGTATTCGGTTGGCTGCGTCGTTGGGCGCGAGAAGGTAGCCATATTGGGGCTATTTGCACCGGGGCCCATGTGCTGGCCCATGCCGGGTTGTTAAACGGTTATCGCTGCACCATCCATTGGGAGAATTTGGATAGCTTCACCGAAGAATATCCGGATCTGGACGTGCGTGCCGAATTGTTTGAAATCGACCGCGATCGTTTTACCTGTGCCGGCGGCGTTGCGGGTCTGGATATGATGCTGCAGGAAATCTCCACCAAGCATGGGGCCGATCTGGCCGCAGCGGTGGCAGAGCAATTTATGCATGAGCGGATGCGCGAAGGTCATGATGATCAGCGACTGCCCTTGCAGGCCCGCCTGCGCATCAGCCATCCCAAGCTGATCCGTGCGATATCGGAAATGGAACGCCATACCGAAGAAGCACTGACCCGGGACGAGATTGCTGATCGCGTTGGCCTGTCACGGCGTCAGCTGGAGCGTTTGTTTAGACGTTATCTGAATACCAGTCCGGCGCGTTATTACCTGCGCCTGCGGCTGAACCGGGCGAAGACATTGCTGACACAGACCACCATGCCGGTCACCGAAGTGGCCTTTGCCAGCGGCTTCACCTCCGCCTCCCACTTTTCCAAATGTTATCGCGACATGTTTGGGCGCACCCCGCGCGCTGAGCGGCGCGGCCCCGGTGGCATTATCCTGGATGGAGAGGATGGTGCTGAAGAGTCGTTGGAGGAAGGGCCATTCCCCGATGACGATTACGAAGACGACCTGGATGATGACCTGGATGACGGATTGGACGATGATCCGCTGTAAGAGGGCGGCAGGGCGTAATGCCTGTAGCATTTAAAGATACGGCTGTTCAGGCTGTCTTTGATCGTTATGAGGCGGGTGCGCGCGATAAGCTATTGTATCTTCGGGATCTGATTTTTGATCAAGCCGCCTCCATCCAATCTGTTGGCCCGCTGACCGAAAGCCTGAAATGGGGGCAACCGGCCTATCGTCCTTCGGCAGATGGGATCGGGACGACGGTGCGATTGGATGCTGTTCGTGGATCGGGCAGGGCGGTGGCTCTCTATGTGCCCTGTTCCACCCCCCTGATCTCAGATTTTATCACCTACTATCCCAATCTGTTCAACTTTCAGGGTAAGCGGGCGCTGGTCTTTGCGCCAGACGAAGCGATTCCAGAAGCGGAGTTGCGCCATTGCATCGCGATGGCGCTCACCTATCACAATCGGCGACGAAACACGGTCTGAGACGCGTTGGGGGAACAAACAGCTCCACCAAAGAGCCTCCACTGGTCATGCCGACGGCAGATTGACCGTCGAATCTGCCAATAGGGCAGTTACTGCACGGGTGAATGAGGATTTAACAATGAGTCCTGTCATGATGATCTCCCCAACGAGAGATATAATATGACATTGTCATGATATCAGAATTAAGGGCCGGGACGCTTTTGACAGCATCCCGACCCTTCATTCAGGCATAAGACTGTGGGATTAACCTTTCAGGCTTTTCACGATCTTTTCCACCATCTGCTTGGCATCGCCAAACAGCATCGTGGTGTTATCGCGGAAGAACAATTCGTTCTGCACCCCGGCATAGCCTGACGCCATGGAGCGTTTCAGGAATAGGACCTGACCGGCATTCTCCACGTCCAGAATAGGCATGCCATAGATGGGCGACGCCTTGTCGGTCTTTGCCGCCGGGTTGGTGACGTCATTGGCCCCGATGACAAAGGCAACGTCGGTGCTGGAGAAATCACCGTTGATTTCATCCAATTCCATGACCTCGTCATAGGGAACATCCGCTTCTGCCAGCAGCACGTTCATATGCCCCGGCATACGACCCGCAACGGGGTGGATGGCATATCGGACCGTCACGCCTTCGGCTTTCAGCAGGTCTGCCATTTCGCGCAGCGTATGCTGGGCCTGGGCAACGGCCATGCCATAGCCAGGCACGATGATGACGCTGTCGGAGTTCTTCATCATATAGGCAGCATCTTCCGGACCACCGGATTTGACCGGACGGTCGTCATCGCCGCCGTCTCCGGTCGCCCCGGCCACTTCGCCTCCAAAGCCACCCAGAATGACGTTGAAGATGGAACGGTTCATGCCCTTACACATGATGTAGCTGAGGATCGCACCAGAGGCCCCGACCAGGGCACCGGTGACAATCAGCGCGGTATTTGCCAGGGTAAAGCCGATCCCCGCTGCTGCCCAACCGGAATAGCTGTTCAGCATGGAAACCACGACCGGCATATCCGCCCCACCGATAGGCAGGATCAACAGGAAGCCCAAGGCAAAAGCCACCAGAATGATCGCCCAGAAGATCCAGGGGGCCTGGGTGACACACAGCGCGATGATCAGCGCCACCAGCAGAATGCCCAATGCGGCATTCAGTGGATGTTGACCAACAAAAGACAGGGGTTTTGACCCCACGATGCCCTGCAGCTTCCCAAAGGCAACCAGAGATCCGGTGAAGGTCACGGCCCCAATCGCGGTGCCAAGGCCCATTTCAACCAGTGATCCGACGGCGATTTGACCCGCCGTGCCGATATTGTATTCCTCTGGCGCATAGAAGGCCGCAGCGGCAACAAAAACCGCAGCAAGGCCGACCAAGCTGTGAAAGGCAGCGACCAATTGTGGCAGCGCTGTCATTTCAATCTTGCGAGCAATGAATGTTCCAATCGCACCGCCGACGACGATGCCGAGAATGATCCATTCATAGGACAGAACATTGGGCATCGCCAAAGTTGTCAGAATGGCAATTGCCATCCCGGCGATGCCGAAACGATTACCATTCCGGGCTGTTTCCGGATGGCTGAGGCCGCGTAGTGCGAGAATAAAACACACTGCCGCGACGAGATATGCATAACCGGCCCATTCCATTGTCGGTCTCCCTTCCCGTCGCGCTTAGCGCTGTTTCTTTTTAAACATGGACAACATCCGGTTCGTAACCACGAAACCGCCGAAAATATTCACGCTGGCCAGAACCACGGCGATGAAGCCGAAAACCTTGGACAAGCTCATGTCTGTTGGCCCGGCTGCAATCAGGGCGCCGACGATGATTACCGATGAAATCGCATTGGTAACCCCCATCAGTGGAGAGTGCAGGGCGGGCGTGACCGACCAGACTACGTAATAGCCCACAACACAGGCCAGAACGAAGGCGGTGAAGAGATACAAAAACGGTGTATGCGTCGCCGCTTCTGCAGCAGATGCGACCCCCGTTGGGTCCAGCGCGGTTACTTTCGCCGCCAGCGCCTCTGCCTTTGCTGCTAGTCCCTGCGCCTGTTCTTGCAGGCTTTGGACAGCATTCATCAGGTCTTGTTTATCCATGGATCAGCCCTCCTTTCCATCAGTGCCGGCGCTGTCATTGGCAGGCGTTGCCGCTGGGCCAGACGTTGGGGCAGGTGCGGCTGAGGTTGCCGCTTCTTGCTTCTCAGCAGGGGCTTTCTTGGCAGCCGCTTTCTTCGCACCCGCTTTTTTGGGTCCAGCTTTCTTCGTCGCTTTTTTCGCAGCCGCTTTCTTTGGGGTGGCTTTCTTGGAAGAACCCGCACCCAATGCATCTTTCACGCGGTCTTGAACGACTTCGCCATCGATACAAACCAGGGTTCCCTGGATGACGGCATCTTCGCGATCGATTTTCATCTTACCAGTGTCTTTATCGATCATTGGCGTCAGGAAATTCAGAAGATTACGCGCGAAAAGCTGGCTGGTCGTTTCCGCCAGACGGCTTGGGACATTGGCGTGACCGACCAGGGTCACATCGTGTTTGGTGACAACCTTACCATACTCACTTAACGGGCAGTTCCCGCCTGCTTCAACGGCCAGGTCGACGATGACCGATCCGGGTTTCATCGACTTCACATGCTCTTCCGTGACAAGTACGGGGGCAGGGCGGCCTGGGATCAGCGCGGTCGTGATGACGATGTCCATTTTCTGGATTTTCTCGGCGATCAGCTCTGCCTGCTGGCGTTTGTAATCGTCAGACATTTCCTTGGCATAGCCGCCATCGGATTGCGCTTGTTGGAATTCTTCATTCTCAACGGCCAGGAACTTCCCGCCCAGGCTTTCCACTTGTTCTTTCGTCGCAGGGCGCACATCGGTTGCATGCACAATCGCCCCCAGGCGCTTTGCCGTGGCAATCGCCTGCAAGCCAGCAACGCCTACCCCCATGATGAAGACATTGGCCGGATTCACGCGACCCGCTGCCGTAGACATCATTGGCATCGCACGGCCATAATGCTCCAGGGCATCCAGAACGGCCTTATAGCCCGACATATTTGCCTGGCTGGACAGGATATCCATGGACTGAGCGCGGGTAATGCGCGGCACCAGTTCCATAGCGAACAAGGTTACACCCTGATCGTTCAGAGCCTTGACTGTGGCACCTTCTGTCAACGCATAAGCATGACAGGCAAGGGCCTGGCCCTTGGAAAAGAGTTTGATTTCTGAGTCCATCGGCCGGGCGATCTTTAGAACAAGATCTGCCCCTTTAACCGTGTCAGCCGGAGTTTTGGCAATCGTTGCGCCGGCCTCCTTAAAGGCATCATCCAGGATCGAGGCCGCATCGCCTGCACCAGTTTCAACGGTGACAGAACAGCCAAGCTGTATGTACTTCGCAACACTATCCGGCGAGGCTGCAACGCGCTTTTCACCGTCGCGTCGCTCCTTCAATACCGCAATCTTCATGGGTCTTCCCCCGTTTCCTCATCCCAAAACACCCCCTCGATCCCTGTCGGGCTCGCTGGGGGGCCATCCGCATTGAGCGTGTACGCTCTAAGACGTACACGATATGGAACGATCTCGGCAAAAGAAAAGGGCGTTTGTCTTAAAGTTTCTTCGTTGCGACCAATTTTGTCGTCAGGGGGCCAGATCAACTTTGGCCAATGCCGCAGCCTGGCGCTGTTCCAATTTGGCCGCATCAAAGCCGTCGATCAATTCATGAAATTGAAGGTGCCAGTTTACTTCAGCCTTCAAATGCATAAAGACGGAGCCCAGGCCGATGGCGGCGCGATCGACCAGCACGAATTCGCGGGGCGGCTGAACCCCGCCCAATCGCGCCAGTTCTTTCTGAACCTTACCCGCGACTTGCGCGCCGTATTGGCCATTATCGGTTTCCTGGATTTTCTGAACCTTGTCTTCCATCAGCGGGCGATAGAGGAACCTTGCCCAGACATTCAGGACTTCCAGCAACTCGTTTGAGATATTCTGGAATCCCCAGGATTCATAGGCATGGACCGCCAGATCCATATCATCGTCTCTCAGGGCGCGATACAGATCGATCACGCCGGTGACGAAGCTGGGCGGGAAGATACGGATACAGCCAAAATCCAGCAGATTGATGCTGCGTTCGTCGTCCTGAACGGCATAATTTCCCATATGTGGGTCGCCGTGGATGACACCATATTCATAGAACGGGACGTACCAGGCCCTGAACATCGATAGGGCAATTTCGTTGCGGGTCTCCAAGGGGGCATCGCGGAAATTCATCAGCGGGCTGCCATCCAGCCAGGTCATCGTCAAAAGGCGCTTTGTTGACAGGTCGGATACGGGTTCTGGTACCCGCACACGGGGTTCATTGGCCAACATGTGCCGATACAACAGCATCGCCTTGGCCTCGCGCTCATAATCCAGTTCTTCGCGCAGGCGTTCGGACAATTCCTCATAAATGCGCTTAGTTGAGATCGCCTTGTCATAGCGTTCATAGATCGAAAAAATCAGCTTGAGCTGCTTCAGATCAGAATCAATGGCGGAGGCCATATCGGGATATTGCAGCTTACACGCCAGCCGTGTTCCATCTTCCAACGTAGCGCGATGCACTTGTCCCAGAGAGGCTGCATGGGCGGCCTCTTTCTCAAATTCTGCGAAGCGTTTGGTCCAGCCTGGTCCCAATTCCGACGCCGTGCGTCGACGTACAAAAGGCCATCCCATCGGGGGCGCATTGGTCTGCAACTGACGCAGTTCTTCGGCATATTCCTTCGGCAGGGCATCGGGGATGGTGGACAGTATCTGTGCCACCTTCATCAGGGGTCCTTTCAGACCGCCAATTGCCAGTTTCAACTGGCTGGCATGTTTATCCTTGTCCAGCTTCATGCCCAGATAACGGGACCCCGCCAGGCGTGCGCCCAGACCAGCCATCGCGCCGCCGACCTGGGCTGCGCGGCGCACTTGGCCGGTGAAGGATGTATCGTCGTTATAGGAATCTGACATGATATTTCTTTTACGTGTTACTGGACAGACCGGATCGGTTTTGCCGCTTTGACATCACATATCGTATTCAGAAAGCCATTGGGCAAGGGTGTCTGCGGCAGTTTGCCAGGCACTGTCCAGCATGATTCCATGGCCGGTATGGGGCAGGATATGCGCGGTCTCCCCCAGCAGGCGGGCGGTTGAGCGCACAAAGGGTGGGGGGATCAGCCCGTCTTCCGCAGCCCCCATAACCAGGATTGGCATACGGTTGCGCAAGCGATCCGGGCGGACCTGAAATCGAAACCAATCCTTTAAGCGATTTTCATCGTGATCATACCGACCAGGATAAATCCGGCGGCGACAATTCGTGTGGTTGTCAGGGCTTCTCCAAAGAAAATTACGCCGAAGATGAAC
>JARGPE010000075.1:13070-17458 GCA_029212835.1 Alphaproteobacteria bacterium
GGACCTGAACAGTGCCATGCATCTCCGCCACGACACGGGAGGACTCACCACCCATCATGGGAAGATATTTTTTAATCAAAGCTTCTGGTACATGCTCGGAAAATAAGGCTTTGCGCAGGCCGTCCATCGTCATCGCTTCGGGCGAACCGGTTTGTCCCCTCCCGAGATCCAGCATGAGCATCGGGTTCCACATTGCCAAACTTATGGACGGGCCCATAAGGCCTGCGGGTGGCACGGAAGACAGCAGCGCCAATCCGGCAACCTCATGATCTTCAGCATATTTCATGGCAACGAAACCGCCCATCGAATGACCGATCAGGACCGGCGCACGATCCAGGTCATCAATCACGGAGATGAGATCCTTCAAGTAATCGCCGATGCCGAATTGATCCAGATTTTCTGATCCACCGCTGCCGCCATGTCCTCTGAAGGACGGTGCATAGCAGGTATATCCCCGGGCCGCGAAATAAGGCAGGAACCGCTCAACCCAGCACCAGGCCCCGGCAAAAGCACCATGCAGAAAGACCAACGGTACTGGTTTTCGCACCACGCCTTCAGGAGGGGCAACACGGAGAATTTCAAGTTCCAGGGTATCGGGAGTCAAAAACAATCCTTTCAGGTAGGACCCCTTAATTAGGCTGACTCACGACGATAGCAAAGGGTTGGCTGCATTTGTCGGCAAACTTGGCTGAAATTGAAGACCTAAAGAGCGGTCGCCTGAAAGGCGGGTAGTGCCTCGCAGCGTGCAGTGAATTTGTCCAGATCGGGGACATTCAATGTCAAAGCAGGTCGAACCTTTTTAGCAAAACTGTGGGCGACGGCGACAGAAATATCGGCCTGGCTGATCGCCGGTGTTCCTGCCAACCACCCATCACCAGCCGATTTAGCCAGTGTATTCAGATGCTCCAATCCTGAGATAACCTGCGCGTCATTGTGGTCGATCCAAGGTTGGTGGACTTTTTCTTCGGGATGAAAGCGGGTTTCGTAAAACGCCCATTGTGCCTTCTCCATCACGCCAACACCCAGGGCGGCAATTTGCAGGACTGCGCGTCTGGCGGGACCGTTGGACGGCGTCAAGGCACGGTTCGGGCCTGCCATCTGGTCGATCTCATCCAGGATGGCACCGCTTTCGATCAGTGCGCTGCCATCGTCCAGCACCAGGGTTGGCACCCGTGCCAAAGGATTATGGGCTCGCACCACATCAGGGGTCTCAAAGACCCGCACGCCATTGTGCTTATAGGGCATGTCCAACAGGTTTAGCGCAATCGCCACCCGACGGGTATAGGGGGAGAGGTAAACACCAAAGAGTTCCATGCAATTATCCCTTTCCGTAGAGCGCTTCCAGGCGGTCTTGATAAGTTTGTTTGACGATATGGCGGCGGCATTTCATGGACGGGGTCAGCATGCCATTTTCCACACTGAAAGCCTCCTCGGCAATCAGGGTTCGGCGGACCCTTTCAATGACGCTCAATTCCCCATTGGCGCGGTCGACAGCGGCCCGAACGGCTTTTTCAAAGGTCGGATCATCCAATAGGCTGCGCCAGTCACTGCCGCTACCTTTACCATTACTTCTGCGCCATTCTTTTACCCAATCAGGATCGGGTACGACCAGGGCTACGATATGCGGGCGCTTGTCGCCATAGACCATGACCTGCCCAATTTCGGGCTGCAAGGCGATGACACCTTCGATGCGTTGAGGCGAGATGTTATCGCCGCCCGAATTCACGATGATATCTTTTTTGCGATCGGTGATGCGAATCCGGCCCTTGGAATCCAATTCCCCGATATCGCCCGTATGCAGCCATCCGTCGATGATGGTTTGCGCAGTGCGTTCTGGACTGTTCCAATAGCCCAGCATGACCAATTCGCCCCGTACCAGAATTTCACCATCCTCAGCAATTTTGACCTCGACACCTAACAGCGGCGGTCCGACGGTTCTCAGGTCATTCATCTCCACCCGATTGACGGAGACGACAGGCGCGCTTTCCGTCTGACCATAGCCTTGAAGGATGCGTTGTCCCAGGCTGAGGAAGAACAAGCCGACATCGTAGTTCAGGGGGGCACCGCC
Organism: Alphaproteobacteria bacterium; assembly: GCA_029212835.1. Lineage (GTDB taxonomy): Bacteria > Pseudomonadota > Alphaproteobacteria > UBA8366 > Aestuariispiraceae > Pacificispira. Next base: position 15,139 of record JARGPE010000075.1, read on the forward strand.
TGAAACGAAGGCCTTAAGGCGACCGCCAAAGCGTTTTGTTACCTTGCGCCGCACCAGGAAGGTCAGGGCGGCATCCTGGATCCTCTCCAACAGCGTCAGGGAAGTTGGGTCTTCATAGCGCTTGCTGCCTAATTCCACGGTGCGTAGCAGCATCTTTTCTTTCAACCCGCCGACAGAAGCTGCGCCGCGCAGGATTTTGGCGCGAATATTTTCATACAGGCGGGGCACGGCGGTCATGATGGTGGGCTGAACCTCGATGATGTTCTGCGCCAGCTTTTCGATGCTTTCGGCGTAATAGACCTGTGCCCCGATAGAGATTGGGACAAATTGCCCGACCGTATGTTCATAGGAATGGCTGAGCGGCAGGAAGGACAGGAAGACTTCTTTCCCTTCCTCTAGACCTGGTAATGTGTGCAGAAATTCCTCCGCTCCCATCACATTGCACAGCATATTGCCATGGCTCAACATCACGCCGGTCGGTTCCGCGCTGGTGCCGGATGTGTAGATGATGGCCGCCATGGTGTCGCGCTTGATGCTGCGTGCTTCTTCCGCCAAGGCATCTGCGGTAATTTTGCTCTTGGCACGTTCCGCCATGCCCAGCACATCATCCCAGCCATGCAGTTTCAGGCCCTGGGGCAGGGAGCCCGGCCATTCCATGGTGATCAGCGTTTTCAGGTCTGACCCAGCCGCTGCCTGCATCACCCGTTGGGAGAGCTCTGCCACGGAGCAAATGGCCAGGGTTGCACCCGAGTCATTGATGATGTGTCGATGATTGCCCACCGTATTGGTCGTATAGGCTGGCACGGCGACCGCGCCAATCGACATGATGGCCAGATCGCTGATCATCCATTCCGGGCGATTTTCCGCGACCAGCAGGACCCGGTCGCCAGGCTTTACCCCCAATTGCTTCAGGCCGTAGGCGAATTTCGCCACGCGATCGGCAACCTGTTTCCAGGTTGAGGGGCGCCAACGATTATCTATTTTCGCCCATAGAAATGGAATATCGTTGAAATGCGCCGCGCGCTCGAAGAATAAGGTGGGTAGGTTTGGAATGGACTCATACGCCAGCATCGCCTTTTGGTCTCCCGTTTTACGCGTTTCCTGTTCATGGTGGCCGTCGGCGATTTATCATCTTACCTTGTTCAACCGGCTCCATAGACATAGATACGGATGAAATCAAAGGAGACAAGCACCATGCCAGATACGCATATTTCATCCGATCTGCCGGTTTGGGATTTAACAGACCTGTATTCCGCTCCCGATTCAGGCGCGTTGAAGCAGGATTTATCAGACGCACTGAACCGAGCTCAAGCTTTTGAAACCCAATATTCTGGCGCTCTCAAGGGTTTGAGCGGGGAAGATCTTGCGCGGGCGGTGATGGAATTTGAGGCAATTGATGAGATTCTGTCTCGCATTCTGAGCTATTCCCAATTGCTGCATGCTGGGGATGTCAGCGATCCAGAAATTGGGAAATTTTCCCAGACAATGCGGGAAAAGGCGACGGTCGTGAACAGCCATCTGCTGTTTTTCACATTGGAACTTAATAAGATCGATGAGTCGGATTTTGTAAAAAAGCTGCATGAAAGCGAAAGCTTGGCGCGCTATAAGCCATGGTTAGACTCTGTTCGCCTTTACCGTCCCTATCAATTGTCGGACGAGATTGAGCGCCTGTTGCTGGACAAAAGTGTCGCGGGCGCGGCGGCCTGGATGCGGTTGTTTGATGAAACCATGGCCAGCCTGCGCTTCCCCTTTCGAGATCAGTCGCTGACTATGACGGAAATTCTGCACAAAATGCAGGATCGGGACAGCAAGACCCGTAAAGAGGCCAGCCAATCCATGGGGAAGGTTCTGGCGGAGAATATCTCTACCTTCTCGCTGATCACCAATACCCTGGCCAAAGACAAGGCGGTTGAGGATAAATGGCGCGGCTTTGATCGCCCGATTTCGTCCCGCAATCTGTCAAACCATGTTGAAGATACAGTGGTTGATGCACTGATTCAGGCCGTACGGGAAAAATACCCAGATTTGTCCCATCGCTATTACCGGTTGAAGGCCAAATGGCTGGGTCAGGAAACACTGGACTATTGGGACCGCATGGCCCCGCCACCGGCGGATGATGACCGCACCTTCTCCTGGGATGACGCCAAGCATATTGTCATGGATGCCTATGGCAGCTTTTCCTCTGACATGGCTGGTGTAGGTCAGAAGTTCTTTGATAATGCCTGGATCGATGTGCCGCCCCGGCAAGGAAAGTCTGGCGGCGCTTTCGCCCATCCGACCGTGCCGTCTGCGCATCCTTATCTGCTGTTGAACTTTCAAG
>JARGPE010000312.1 GCA_029212835.1 Alphaproteobacteria bacterium
TATCCTTGCGGTATTCGGTCATTATGTTCTTTTCCGAAAAAAGTCCTGACACGAACAGTATTAACGACAACCCGGCCAATTGTCTCCAGAACCTAAGTACCATAGGCAAAAAGCCGCAGGACAAGACCACACCCGCCATCACAAGTCATCTAAGTCCTTTTTGCAAATGCCGTTTGATAAAGATCAAAAAAGCGCCTGATATGGTCGCTTCTTGATAGACCCCATGAAATGCATGGGCTGCCCCTGTAGCCTGTGCTGCAGATTGCATGGAGAGTGGCAAATGCGTGGTCGTAATGATTGGCCGGCAGCAACACGGCCTATCCGCAGAAGAGAGCATCAACCTGTCAGTTTCCATTCCTTTGCACAGGCGATAGCGTACATCCTGTAACAATCTTTCCGGGAGGCATAGCACTTGTACGATTACATCATTGTCGGCGGTGGCTCGGCAGGCTGCGTGCTGGCCAACCGGCTGAGTGAAGATCCGGGCGTCTCCGTGTGTCTTCTGGAAGCTGGCGGCAACGGCAAGGGCCTGTTGGTGCGCATGCCGGCGGGCGTTGCCGCGATGATTTCGGGCTGGCCGGTCAAATTAAACAATTGGGCCTTCGAAACCGTGCCCCAGCCGGGCCTAGACGGGCGCAAGGGGTTTCAACCCCGGGGCAAGGCGCTTGGCGGCTCAAGCGCCATCAACGCCATGCTCTATGTGCGCGGTCATCGCGCCGATTATGACCATTGGGCCGATCTGGGCTGCGACGGCTGGTCCTTCGACGAAGTGCTGGGCTATTTCACCACATCCGAGAACAACGAGCGTGGCAGTGATGCATTGCATGGCGTTGGTGGCCCCTTGCAGGTTTCCGACCAGCGATCGCCCCTGCCCGTCAGCCGCGCCTTTGTCGACGCCGCCTGGCAATGCCAGATCCCCCACAATAAGGATTTCAATGGCGTTGAACAGGAAGGTGCAGGTCTCTATCAGGTCACGCAGTTTCATGGCGGCAAACGCAATGGCGAGCGCTGTTCAGCCGCAGCCGCCTATCTGCACCCGGTGGAAGCCCGGCCAAACCTGACGATCATCACCCATGCGCACGTCACGCGGATCCTGCTTGAAGGCAAGCGGGCTGTCGGCGTGGAATACCAAAGGGCAAAAACCCCGCACCAGATCAAGGCAAACCGGGAAGTCATCCTGAGCGCCGGCACCTTCAACTCGCCGCAATTGCTGCTTCTGTCGGGCATCGGCCCGCCAGACACCCTGAAACAGCATGATATCGCCCTGCAGCACGCCTTGCCGGGGGTCGGCCAGAACCTCCAGGACCATCTGGATTTTGCCCTGTTGAGCACCAGCCGATCCAGCGATCTGGTCGGCATCACACTTAAACGGGCCGACAAGCAGATTGCCGCCGCTCTCGAGTGGTACCTTAGGGGCACAGGCAAATTTGCCTCACCCTTGGCGGAAGCCGGCGCATTCCTCAAATCCGACGCCACAATGGACCGTCCGGACATACAGCTGCATTTTGTCGTCGCCATTGTCGATGATCACAACCGTCACATGCATTTCCAATACGGTTATAGCTGCCACACCTGTATCCTGAGACCCCATGCCCGCGGTGAGGTCGGCCTGTTTGACAAAGACCCACTCTCGCCGCCCCGCATTGATCCGAAATATCTGTCTGACCGGCGCGACGAGGAGAGCCTGCTGGCCGGTGTCAAAATGGCCCGCCAGATCATGGAGACCCCTGCCCTGGAACCCTGGCGCCACGACGATATCTACCCCTATTCAGGTCTCGATGACGACGCGCTGCGCGCCCAGATCAGGCAGCGGGCTGATACGATCTACCATCCCGTCGGCACCTGCAAGATGGGCGTCGACGCCATGGCCGTGGTCGACCCGCAACTCAAGGTCATTGGCATAGAAGGCCTGCGCGTCGTCGACGCTTCCATCATGCCGACCCTGATCAGCGGCAATACCAATGCCCCGACGATCATGATTGCCGAAAAGGCTGCGGCGATGATCAGGGGGAAGATGTGAATGGTTAGGGTTGAACGGGTGGGACGCCAGCCTTTTAGGAACACACGGCTAGATCTGTCCTGTCAAAGATCTTTCTCAATTTTTAATAGGCGACGGCTCCAGGATTACCCGCCCTTTGCCAACCATCAGGAACCGTCCGCATCAAAACCACTAATAACGTATTCTTGACTTCCTCTCGCTGCTGGTAAAGAATTCGTTCCTTGCCGGATCAACCAGGAACGCTTTCCTTCCTTTCCATAGCAAGGCGGCACAAAAATGTGCCTGAATCAGATGAGACAACAAACCATGAAGCGGTCGACTGGCCAATATATACGCACGCTCGCCGGAGGCGAAACAATATCGGCATTCATGCCGTTTGGTTTGCCACCGCGCGCGCCTGCGCTCAGGATCGATCATCGCCTCGGCGCGCGCCTACGCGCCGCTGAACATGCGCTTGCCCGGCTCGACCTTGCGGGTGAGATGGTCCCCTCCCTTGATTGGTTTCTGTACGCCTTCGTGCGCAAGGAAGCGGTGATTTCGTCCCAGATCGAGGGCACCCAGGCGACCCTGATTGATCTGCTGACATTCGAGGCGGAGCACGAGACGGTGCCGAGCGCGGACGTTGAGGAAGTCTGCAATTACCTTGAGGCACTGAGCCATGCGCGCGCGCAGCTCGCTCTTGCAGACGGCCTTCCACTTTCGATGCGCCTCCTGAATGAAACGCACCGCCATCTGATGCAGGGCGTGCGCGGATCGGACAAACAGCCAGGAGAGGTGCGCAGCAGCCAGAACTGGATCGGTGGCAGCCGGCCAGGCAATGCGGCCTATGTGCCTCCACCGATCATATCATTGCCCGCCCTGCTCGGCGACTTG
>JARGPE010000313.1 GCA_029212835.1 Alphaproteobacteria bacterium
GCATATCATCACAAATGTGGACCCCTTTGTCTGGGACCGGTTGATCCGGCGTCTGGACTATCGGCGTACGGGGATCATCGTTATTTCTAAATCCGGCGGCACGACGGAAACGATGATGCAATTCCTTTCATTGCTGCCGGTCGTACTGGAACGGCTGGATCCAGATGAACTGGCACGTTGCATCACCGTTATCACTGAACCGGGCGATAATCCGCTTCGTCGGCTTGCCGCGCGCTATAAGTTACCCGTTCTGGATCATGACCCGCGGGTTGGTGGGCGCTATTCGGTGCTCAGCGTCGTTGGCATGTTGCCCACCCTAATCGCTGGCCTGGATGCGGTGGAAACGCGCCAGGGCGCACAGGCGGTGCTGGATCAGGCATTTTCTTCTATTGATACGCCGGCGGCTTGTGCTGCGGCGGTGGGTGCAGCGATCAGTGTTGGCCTTCAGCGTCAGCACAATATCGCAGCAACCGTGATGTTGGCCTATTCTGATCGACTTGGCTCTTTGGCGCGTTGGTATCGCCAGCTGTGGGCGGAAAGCCTGGGCAAAAACGGGCAGGGTACGACACCCGTTTATGCCACGGGGCCGGTCGATCAGCACAGCCAGTTACAGCTGTGGCTGGATGGCCCTTCGGATAAAATGTTTACGGTTCTGGGCGGTCCAAAAGAAAAGGATGGGCAAGTCATTGACCCGTCATTGGTGGATGATCCTCGGCTGTCCTACATGGTGGGGCGGTCCATGGGGGATTTGATGGATGCATCGCGGCGTGCCACCGCCGAAACGCTGGCCCGTCATGGGTGCCCCGTGCGGCATATCGAAATGACTCGCATTGACGAGGGCTCGATGGGGGCTCTGATGATGCATTTCATGTTGGAAACAGTTTTGGCCGCCGATCTGATGGGCGTTGATCCTTTTGACCAGCCTGCGGTTGAGGGCGGCAAAGTTCTGATCCGCAAGTATCTATCTGAACAGGGCGGTGGTGCGAAATGACCACTGTGCCGTCACCCGATAGAGTGGCAGCGACCTCAACCATCCGTCGTTTGCCAGATACTCTGGTTAACCAGATCGCCGCCGGGGAAGTGGTAGAGCGCCCCGCTTCTGCGGTAAAGGAACTGGTTGAAAACGCTCTGGATGCTGGGGCAACGCGTGTCGATGTGACCATTCGGGACGGCGGGCGTGCTCTGCTTTCCATCGCTGATAATGGGCGCGGGATGACCTCTGAAGAACTCAGCTTGTCGGTTGAGCGTCATGCGACATCCAAGCTGCCGGATGGGGACTTGTTTCATATCTCAACTCTGGGATTTCGGGGGGAGGCCTTGCCCTCTATCGGGTCGGTCAGCCGCATGTCGATTGTCAGCCGCGCACGGGACTCTCAGGACGCCTGGCGAATTGAGATTGAAGGGGGACGGGTGTTTGAGCCCAAACCTTCAGCGGGCGGTCCCGGCACCACGGTTGAAGTCCGTGATTTGTTTTTCAGCACCCCGGCACGCCTGAAATTTCTGCGCAGCGCCCGGGCAGAGAGTGGTGCAATCCAGGATGTTTTGAATCGTCTAGCCATGGCCCATCCAGATATCGGATTCAGCCTGACCGAAGATGGCCGTGAGAAATTGCGGCTGAATGCGGCACAAGGTGAATTGCTGGATTTACGCCTTAAACGTCTGGGCGCGATTATGGGACGCGAGTTCCAAGAAAATGCATTGCCAATTGATGCTGAGCGGGAGGGGTTTCGCCTGACCGGTTTTGCTGGTGTGCCAACCTTGAATCGCGGCAATGCGGCGATGCAATTTCTGTTCGTTAATGGCCGCCCAGTGCGCGACAAGCAATTGATTGGGGCCGTACGCGGTGCCTATCAGGATTTTCTGGCGAGAGATCGTCATCCTCTTCTGGCTCTGTTCCTGGAATGTGGACCTCGTTCAGTTGATGTCAATGTCCATCCGGCCAAGACAGAGGTTCGGTTTCAAGAACCCGGATTGGTGCGTGGATTAATCTTCAGCGCTTTGAAACATGCTTTGGCAGAGGCGGGACATCGTGCCTCTACTTCTGTGTCCCATGCCGCGTTGGGGGCGTTTCGACCGGGCGGTCTGCCGGACACGCGCCAGGGCAGTTTCAGCGGTGGCTATGCCTATCGACCCCCTATCCCGGCTTCACCGGGGCTTGCGGCGACATCCTATTCTTTCCAAGGACCGGAAGGGTTCGCTCCCTCTGCTCGGGATGAAACTGATAGCCACGTTGACCCAACCACGGGTGAAGTGACTGACGCGCCGCCTTTGACTTCATATCCACTGGGCGCAGCCAGGGCGCAGGTTCACGCGACTTATGTTGTGTCTCAGACAGAAGATGGCATTGTCATTGTGGATCAACACGCCGCCCATGAGCGTCTGGTCTATGAACAGATGAAGGCCGCGATGGCCGCAGGCGGCGTGCCCCGCCAGGGCTTGTTGATTCCAGAGATCGTTGAGCTTGAAGAGCGCGCAGCGGAACGTGTTTTGGATCGATCTGTTGAACTGGCGCAATTGGGTCTGGTCCTGGAAAGCTTCGGCCCTGGTGCCGTTGCAGTGCGCGAAACTCCGGCCTTGCTGGGTGAAGTGGATGCCCAGGCCCTGGTGCGAGACCTGGCCGATGAATTGGAAGCGCTGGGCAACGCCTTCTCCCTAAAAGAGAAATTGGAAGAGGTCTGTGGCACCATGGCTTGTCATGGCTCTGTTCGTGCAGGGCGTCGATTGAATACCGAAGAGATGAATGCTCTGCTGCGCCAGATGGAGGCCACGCCCCATTCCGGCCAATGCAACCATGGCCGCCCCACCTATGGAGAGTTGAAACTGGCGGATATTGAAAAGCTGTTCGGACGGCGATAGCCGCTGCA
>JARGPE010000314.1 GCA_029212835.1 Alphaproteobacteria bacterium
AATGCAACGACGGAGATGATTCCGGTGACCTGGCGTCACTTCTCCCACCTGCATCCCTTCGCCCCATTGGAACAGGCACAGGGCTATCAGCAATTGTTTGAAGACCTGGAAGAATGGCTGTGTGAAATCACCGGCTATGACGCGCTGTCCCTGATGCCCAATGCGGGCAGCCAGGGGGAATACGCGGGCCTGCTGACAATCCGCAAATATCATGAAACGCGCGGCCCTCTTCGGCCCACGGCACCAATCCGGCCAGCGCCATCATGGCCGGCATGGAGGTCAAGGTCGTCAAATGTGACGATCACGGCAATGTCGATATGGAAGATCTGAAGGCCAAAGCGGAGCAATATTCCGACACGCTGGCGGCCATCATGGTCACCTATCCGTCCACTCATGGCGTGTTTGAAGAAACCATTGAGGAAATCTGTGCCCTGATCCATTCCCATGGCGGGCAGGTCTATGTCGATGGGGCTAACTTGAATGCCATGGTGGGCATCTGTAAGCCCGGTAAATTCGGGGCGGATGTCAGCCATTTGAACCTGCACAAAACCTTCTGTATTCCTCATGGTGGCGGCGGTCCCGGCATGGGCCCGATTGGGGTGAAGCGGCATCTGGCCCCCTTCCTGCCATCCCATCCCATGGTCGAAGGTTTGAATCCCTACGCCCATGAAGGGGAGCCGATTGGCCCCGTCTCTGCCGCCCCCTGGGGATCGGCCAGCATTCTGCCCATCGTCTGGGCCTATATCCGCATGATGGGTCCAAAAGGCCTGCGGCAGGCGACAGAGATCGCCATTCTGAACGCCAACTACATCGCCAAGCGATTAGAGGATCATTACCCGATCCTCTATAAAGGCCGAAATGGCACGGTCGCCCATGAATGCATTGTCGATTGCCGTGCCTTCAAAGACAGTTGTGGTATTACCGTGGAAGACATTGCCAAGCGTCTGGTCGATTATGGTTTCCATGCGCCCACCATGTCCTGGCCCGTGCCAGAAACCATGATGATCGAACCAACCGAAAGCGAAGCGAAGCGGGAATTGGATCGGTTCTGCGATGCGATGATCCAGATCCGTCAGGAAATCCGCGATGTGGAAAGCGGCAAATCAGACCGGGATATCAACCCCCTGACCGACGCGCCCCATACCCACCATCTGCTGATGACCGATCCCTGGCCCAAACCCTACAGCAAAGAAGTCGCCTACTTCCCCCTGCCCGCCACCCGCGACGACAAATACTGGCCCCCCGTCGCCCGCATCGACAATGTGGCCGGCGACCGAAACCTCGTTTGCACCTGTCCTCCAATGGAGGCCTATCAAGAAGCGGCAGAGTGAGGGGACTAAACCGACTACAAATGAAAAGCTGATAGTTATGGAACCTTGGCGCGCTCGATCTGCACAACAGCGGCGCGCCATTTCCAATGATGTGCATTCTCTTCCGATGAAGCGTCGGCAGGCCAATTCTTTATATGCTCAAAACCATGGACTTTTGAAACTTCCGCAGAGACTTTCAATTTTGCTCTACGTCCATCCTCAAGAAATGCCTCAGCCTTCTCTTTCAAAAACTGTTCAGTCTTTTTCTTTAGAATTTGTTCGCCTTCTCTTTTCCCAACATCCAAATCCATATCTAAATCAAAAAACATCCTTCCTTGATTCCGAATGCTTCTGTGTAAAATCAGCGCAAAATAGGCGGCGCGAGTTCCCGCACCGTCCTCACTACCAAATATTCGAAGAAAGTCGCCGCATCTTTGGATATCTTTCTCAGCGGTGCCATTTTCCCAATGCCGTTTGATTTCTATTATGTAAGGAACACGTCCTTTTTTATCCCACATACAAACATCAGGGCGACTGTTTTCCTGAATAACAGCCGATTCTAGTTTTCGCTTATGGTCTGCTGACACTTCGTAGCTCATGAGATCGCTGACAGACATTTCAATTCCGACAGCTAATTCTTGGTTCTTATTTTTCTTTTGAAGATTGAACAGATTTTCTGCCACTCGCGCCTGAATCAAACCCTCTGCGCCATAGTCAGTAACCCAAAAGTTCCGTGTCCATTTCTCAAAATTCAAAGCCGCCTGCTCAACGCTCTTGAGAACACACCCCCTCACATCATTGATTGAAATTACAGCCATTTTGCCCTCCATTAAAATTATGAAGGAATAGTAGGCAACTTCACACAACCATCAATATAAAACCTTGATTTAAAATAACCCCAAAATGCATTCATGATTCAAGCCAAATTTCACACCCATTCCCGAATGGGGCGGTCGCCCTCAAAGGTCGTGCGGCGCATTTCTCGGCGGAAGCCGTGGTAGTCGTTGATGGCATAGTGCTGGGTTGAGTAATTATCCCAGATCGTGACCATGCCCGGTGTCCAGTGCAGGCGACAGCAGAACTCCGGCAGCGTGCTGTGTTGGAATATCTGGCGCAGAATCGGGGTGCTGTCCGCCTCGCTGAGGCCATCCAGGCGCATTGTATAGGTTTCATTAATATAAAGACCCTTGCGACCCGTCACAGGATGGGTCAGCACGGCAGGGTGAAAGCGTTCCTTGTCCGCTTCTGGATCATTGCGCTTGGTGGAGCCCTTCATCGATTGCTCTTCAACCGGCGGGGCCCATTTCACACCATAGGGTTTGCCAACATGAATGGCGTCTCGCCCATCGAGTAACTGCTTAAGCGGCTCCGGCAAGGCATCCCAGGCAGCCTGCTGACTGGCATAGAGCGTATCACCCCCATAGGGTGGCACCTCAATCGCGCACAATACCGATCCGCCTGGCGGCTTTTCCAGGAAGGTCAGGTCGGAATGCCATCCGCCGCCAAATACGCCTGTGCGCTCTGACGCTTCCTTGATCACGCTGGTCATTTC
>JARGPE010000076.1:0-10132 GCA_029212835.1 Alphaproteobacteria bacterium
GGCGCGGTACCGCCGATATGAAGGGATTTGTTGCCTGCGCCGTTGCCGCCATGTTGCGCGCTTCAAAACAGGGCCTTAAAACCCCGATGCATCTTGCCCTGTCTTATGATGAGGAGATTGGCTGCATCGGTGTTAGGTCCCTATTGGACACGCTGGCGGAGGCACCGTTCCAGCCAGGGTTTTGTATTGTGGGGGAGCCAACATCGCTTGCCGTCGCGACGGGCCACAAGGGAAAAACTGTAATCCGCGCAACCTGCACGGGACGGGAAGGGCATTCCGCCCTGGCGCCGCAGGCCTTGAATGCCATTCATCTGGCAAGCGACCTGATCGCCGTGTTACGGGATCAACAGGCGGCGCTGGCTTCCTCTGGCGCGCAGGATGCGGATTACGATGTGCCCTATAGCACGGTTCATGTTGGTTTGATTCAGGGCGGCGTGGCGCTGAATATAGTTCCCAATCAGTGCCAATTGGATTTTGAAATTCGCAACGTTACCCAGGATGATCCGATGGAAATTCTGGCAGATATCCGTGCCGCTGCAGATCGGATCGTGGCTCAGGTCGCGCCAGATTTTCCGGAGGCGGCTATTACATATGAGATAACAAATAGTTATCCTGGATTGCTCACACCAGAATCATCCGATGTGGTTGCCTTTGTTAAATCCCTTACGGGCGCAAACTCCACGATGAAAGTGGCTTTTGGAACAGAGGCTGGCCTGTTCACCCAACGACTGTCCTTGCCGACCGTTGTCTGCGGACCAGGGTCTATGGCACAAGGCCATAAACCGGATGAATTCGTGACTTTGGCGCAATTGCAACAATGCGATCAAATGCTCGATAATCTGATTTCGCGACTGGCGGTCGGATTATAAGGGGGCCATGCCGGGCAGGGTTCCTTCTTGCGCCAGTCTTTGCACATGTTCTGTAAAGGCGGAAATGATCCGCGATAGATGTTCACTGCGTTTCGTTGCAAGCCCCAGCATCATGGGACGGTGGTCGCCTGATAACTTCAGGAACCGCAGTTCCTCTCCATCTGGGGCAATCGTGGTTTTGGTGCGAAAATTAATCAGGCAATAGCCAAATCCATTGGCGACCAGGCTGCGCGCGACAGACAGGTCAGAGGTCCGTTGCGCAATGTTGGGGCGAATGCCTGCGGCGTGGAAAACCGACAGGAAATATTCCCGGCTCAGCGGCAGATCCAGCAGGACCATCGGTTCATCCTGCACTTCCTCCAACGTGATGCTATCGCGTTGTGCCAAGGGATGATCGGCATCAACCATTGCATAGGGGGGCAGTTCAATCAGGTGTTGGAAATTGATATCACTTGGGATTTCCAGATCATAGGTAATAGCGATATCAATCTCCGCCCGCCCCAACATATGCAGCAGTTCCGCTTGATGGGCCTCGCGCAGGGTCACTTGCGCATCGGGAAACTCAGACTCAAAGGAACGGCGGATTGCCGCAGAAATCAGGGGAGCAATCGTGTTCAGGCAGCCGATTGAAATCGGACCACGCGCCACGGTGCGAATATCGCCCGCCAGATCATTCAGAGAGGCCGCATGATGCAGGATTTGTTTGGCTTCGTTAAAGATACGCTGGCCGCCCGGTGTCAGTGATAGTCCCTGTGCGTGCTGGCGCACGAAGAGCTGCATCCCCAGTTCGGCCTCTAGATGGGATATCGCAGAAGAGATGGACGGCGAGGAGACATTGATGCGTTGCGAGGCAAGCGCAATGCTGCCCGCTTCGCCCACGGCGACCAGATATTCAAGCTGTCGGAATGTATATCGCAGCGGCATAGCTGCCACTAAACCTGAACCATACCGAAAATCAAGAGGCTACAGATCGCCGGGCACGCCATAGGAGGGGGCTTCTCTTGGGTCCAATGCTCGCTGGATATAGGCATCCAATTGCGGCTTATAGATCTCCCAAGCTTTTGCAATTGCCTCAATCGGACAGTCTTCTGTCCAATCACAGCGTAAATCTGCTACCGGCCAACCGACCGTGTCGCATAATTGCATGCCTGCGGAATGGACTGGACCTGCCTCTCCCCCGGCCGCCAAACCAGCGCGCATCGCTGTAATCAGACGATCCCCCAGATGTCCTGTGCTGGCCATGAACCCATCGACGATGGCTTGGGGGATGGTGTCATTAGCCAGCAGGTTCCCGCCGGAGGCAACATCAACGCCCTGCGCCTGAGTCCAGATCCCCAGCGCGTTGGTCCCAGAATGGATTGCTGTTCTTCCGGACTTATCAATCGCTAGGACTTGGCGATAGTCCATAAATTGCCGCTCAGCCTTTAGTTTGGCGATGGCGTCGGGTGCACTTAAGCCATCCTGCATCAGAGACAGAGCGCCTGGTCCTAATGTGGGATCAGTGATGTTTTGACTGGCCACGGCGCCAACACCAGCACGGGTATAGGAACACCGTGCCGCCACAGCAGGAGAAGAGGAGGAGATGGCAATGCCAAACATGCCGGTTTTGGCACAACGTGCGACGAGGGAGAAGGTCATGGCCTTAGTCCGGAATCACGGCAGTGCCGTCAATTTCAACCAACCATTCTGGTCGGGCCAGGGCACTTACGACCAGGCCAGTGGAAACCGGATAAACTCCTTTAATGTACTCGCCCATAGTGCGGTAGACTGCTTCGCGATGGCGCACATCTGTGATGTAAACTACCACTTTTACCAGATGCTCCATCGTGCCGCCGGCTTCTTCGATCAACTGTTTGATGTTCTGCATAACCTTATGGGTCTGCTCGGCCGGATCGTGGCTGTCGATATTCTTGGCATCATCCAGGTTTTGCGGACATTGACCGCGCAGATAGACGGTCTTACCGCCTTGTGTGACGACAGCCTGGCATAGATCGTTGTCCAGCTTCTGCTCAGGATAGGTATCGGCGGTGTTGAATTTACGAATGCGTGTATGGGCCATGGACGTTCCGATCAGGTTTCAGGGTCAAACATTTCTCTGCACAGGCTGGCAAAAGCCTGGGCGGGTTCAGGCAGGCGTTTGCTCTTGCGGGTTGCCAGGACAACGCGGCTGGGCGCCACGATATCTGTCAATGGCCGCGTAACAAGGGGACAGCCATCATAACTGATATCACTGGCGGGCTTGGTGGCAAGAATGGAAAATCCAAGACCGCGCCCAACCATGCCGCGCACCATCTCAAACGACGCGGTGCGATAGCGAATGTTGGGCATTAACCCAATACCGGTAAAGAGGGATTGGAAATAATCCGCACTGGGTGGCGCATCCAGCAGGATCATTGGTTCTTCAACCAGATCGGCGAGGGAGAGGCTAGAACGCTCCACCATTGGGTGATTTTCGGCCAGCAGCACATAGGGATATAGTTCGTTCAGAAGTTCAGTTTCGATATCCCGACCCAAGTCAAAATCATACATCAGGGCGATGTCGGTTTCACCAGATTTCAGGGACTCCAGAACGCGGCGATGATCGCCCTCCACTAAGGTCAAGGTCGCATCAGATCGGGGGACAATCGTGCTCAGAACCTCCGGCAGAATGAATGGCCCAAATGTATGGAAACACCCGATACGCAGGCTGCCTTCAGCTGTGACCATGCCTGCCTCAATCGAGGTGACAGGATCAATGCGTGATGTTCGACCATAAGTGCGATTGGCATAGATCAATGGAGAACCACGACCAGCAGAGAAGATGTCTTCTACCTCACCGATGAAAACATGGTGTGTTCCGACACGTTCAGAACTCAAAACACGACAATCAAAGGCAACAAGTGGATCTTTCACTCGGGGGGCACCGGTGATCTGTTTCGTCCATTCGGTACAGGCGAATTTGTCACTGATATTATCGCGAAAGCGCCCGGCAAACGTGTCAGAGATATAGGATTGATCATCCCGCAGAACATTGACGCAAAACACGCCATTATCAATAATCGCCTGGGCTGCAGGACTCTTGTAATGAACGCAGACCAGCAGAGTCGGTCGCGGTGTATCCGCAGAGACGGAAGCCATTGCAGATACCGTCACCCCGGCATGACCGGCAGGGCCGTTCGTGGTGACGATGTTGACCGTGCAGGCTGCGTGGCTCATCCCGCCTAGAAATCGGTCTCGCAAATCTGGATCGATGATGCCATCCATCATCCTCTCCTATTCTGCGGCGTCTTGCAGGCGATCGCCATAATACTGATTGACGGCACAGTCGCTGTTGCGAGGCTTGAAGCCATTGACCACTGTGTCAGACAGGTTCGCACCGGCCTTAACGAAGCTCAAAGGACCGTCCCAATCAAAATTGCGATAGACTGCGCCTAATTGAGCGAAGGGGGCTGATTGGGCGAACAGTTGGAAGGTCAGACGATGACCGGCATAGTCGGAATTCAGCAGGTCGCGGGCATAGGCCAGCAGCTTGCGCCGATCTTCCGCCACCCAGGTATCATTGATGGTGTAGTATTTATCCATCCAGGGCTTAGTTTCGGGCGATTCAAAGGTCGCCACATTCGGTGTCACACAGATCTGTCCCCCACATAATTCGCGCGCGATATGCATCATGGCCGGCAGATTGTCCAAGGCATGGCAGCGACCGGTCATCAGCAAGGATTGATTTGGCATTAACAATCCGGCGGCAGACCGTTCGCCCAAAGCGATGGCGGCGGTGAGGTGCGCATTAATCCCCTCCCGCCAGATCGCCAATTTGGAGAGTTTCTCCTGAACCGCCTGTTGCTTTTCCAGCCCGGTCTGGCGTGCATTGAACAAGGCCGTCCCGATCATCTGATCAGCTTGCTTGAGCGTTCGTTGAATGAAGGCGAAGGCGGAATAGCGGTGTAGTGTTGCGCGAATAAAGGTAGCTGCCTTGGTATGGCGATAGAACAGCACATTTTCCCAGGGAATCAGCACATTGTCGAAGATGACAATCGTATCGACCTCATCAAATCGATTGGTCAGCGGATAATCGCGGTCATCGCCGCGTGTGCCCGCAAATCCTCCCCGACAGATAAATTTCAGCCCCGGCGAGTTCAAATCACAGATGAAGCCAACGGCATAGTCGGACATTTCAGCATTGCCCCAATTGGCAATCGTCGGTTTGGTGAAGGCCTGATTGGCATAGGCGGCAGCGGTTTCATATTTCGCGCCCCGCACAACGATGCCGGCGTCGGTTTCCTTGACCACATGCAACAGCATATCCGGGTCCTGATCCTGGGGGGCTAGCGAGCGGTCGCCCTTTGGATCGGTATTGGCTGACACATGGAATGGATCTTCGCGAAGAACTTTGGTGATGTGGTTTTCAATATTCTTTGAAAACTGAGGATCCACTTCGTTCAGGATATCCTGGCCATCAAACAGCGACCACATTTCACCAACGGTTTCATCCCCAACGCGGGTCACGACACCGCCGATGGTTTCCAGTACGGTATCGGTCGCGCGGCGCTTGGCCCACCAGTCTTCCTGGGTATAGGGCAGGGCATTGCCCACGGCATTTATCTCGCCATCCTGTTTGACCGTCATGACATCGGCGGTTTCAGGCTCATGGGCCATGTCATAGATGCGGGCGCGGATATCGACCAAGGGTTTGAACATGGGATGCGTGGTGACATCTTTTACCCGTTCGCCATTCATGAAAACTTCGCGGTTATCACGGATTGAGTCGCGGTACTGGTCGCCGGTTCTAATCATTGCTGTGCTCCACATCCAAAGGATTGCGTCCCATTTGGGACCTGCTGTTGCAGTTACTCTGGGGGTGAAGGGCACATGAAATAAAGCAATGCTTTCCACATCGTTGATTAGGGAAAGGCTAAGCTATTTTTATCGAATTAGTTTTGTCTGTGGATGGCGCTTATCCAGCAATGGCTGTGTCACTGGTATAACTGGCCATCAGGTCGGTGAAACGCTGTCCTTGGATCTTGACATGATCCCTCAAAGCCTGTGCCGCTCGGTTTTCATCGCCTACCTCTATTGCTGACAGGATTTCACGATGTTCCTTCATGGATTGAGCCATGCGTCCGCGCACACGCAATTGCATAAGGCGGAATGGTTTCAGGCGCTTTTGCAGGCGGGTTGCTTCTGCCGCTAAGAAACTGTTGCCGCTGGCTTGATAAATCAGAAAATGGAATCGCTCATTCTCGCGATAGTAATCATCCAATGTGCCATGGGTCAGTGCATGGTCACAGGCCGTGGCTGCATTTTGTATTTTTTCCAGAAATTCGGATTGAACCCGGCGCGCGGCAAGGCGGGCGCACAGGGCCTCTAATTCCGCCATAACTTCGAACATTTCAATCATTTCTGGAAAATCTGGCTGACGCACGAAGGTGCCCCGATTGGGAATATGTTCCACCAAACCCGACGATGTCAGCATTTGAAGGGCCTCGCGCACAGGCGTACGAGACACATCGAATTGTGCTGCGAGGCGCACCTCGTCCAGGCGCTCTCCATTGGCAAGAGTGCCTGTTATGATTCGTTGTTCCAGGTTTTCCCGGACCATGTCTGCTGTGCGTATCGTCATGAGATTAGGATATCATCGCACCCATAGGCCGACAATTGTGAAATTGTATACATTCTCATTGACATTGGATGCAGGCAATTTACGCTGGTATCTAACGCGCTGATAACAGCGTGAGCAAATAATACAAAATTAATCCTAAAGGGGAGAACGCTATGAAGTTTAAATTAGGTGCCGCTGTTGCGGCTGTTGCACTGATTGCCGGGGTCGCAAGCCCGTCATTCGCAAAAGAACTCCGCCTGTCCCACCAATGGTCAACTTCTGATGTACGCCACAAGGTTGCACAGATTGTGGCGGATGAAGTGGCAGCGGCAAATGTTGATCTGTCGATCCAGATTTTTCCGTCAGGGTCTCTGTTCAAGGCAAAAGAACAGTATAAACCGATGAGCCGTGGTCAGTTGGATATGACCGTGTTCCCGTTGTCTTATGCGGGCGGTCAGCATCCGGAATATAATCTGACACTGATGCCTGGCTTGGTGAAAAACCATGATCATGCCGCGCGTTTGAATGCATCGCCCTTCATGCACAAAATCGAAGACATCATGGCCGGTGACGACGTGATGGTTTTGGTGCATGGCTATCTGGCTGGTGGATTTGCTGGTACCAAGGGCTGCATCACTAAGCCTGAGGATGTAAAGGGATTGCAAATTCGTGCCGCTGGTAAGGCGTTCGAGGAAATGTTGGCTGCTGCGGGGGCGTCAATCGCGTCCATGGCATCTTCAGAAATCTATTCGGCGATGCAAAGTGGTGTTCTGCAGGCGACCAATACGTCTTCTTCGTCCTTCGTTTCCTACCGCATTTACGAGCAGGTTAAATGCTATACGCCCGCTGGTGATGTAGCACTGTGGTTCATGTATCAGCCGTTGCTGATGAACAAGTCCACTTTTGACGGATTGAACGATGCACAGAAAGCAGCGTTAAAGGCCGGTGCCGCAAAGGCCCAGGCCTACTATCTCGACGAAGCGAAAAAAGAAGATGCAGAATCGGTTCGCGTCTTCAAAGAAGCAGGTGTTGAGATTGCTAAAATGACGCCCGCAGAATTCCAAATGTGGCGTGATATTGCTAAAACGTCTTCCTACAAAACCTTCGTCGACTCAGTACCCGGCGGACAGGAATTGCTCGATATGGCGCTTTCTGTCGAATAAGAGCCAGAGTGTTGAAAGTCAGGCCGGGGTGATCATTCAAGATCACCCCGTGCCGTTTCAAAACGCCGATGATGGTCTTTTGAGCGGAGGATTGCGACGATGAGCGGACACGGCGATACGTCGATAGACCGCGACGGTGGAAATTTGTTTCTGATCGTTGTTGGTAAGATTTCCATGATTTGCGGTTGGATAGCGGCAGCGATGATCATCAGTTCCGTTGCTGTCACCTGTCAGATGATTTTTGTGCGCAGTATCTTGAATGAATCAACCACATGGCAAACCGAGCTGGTGGTGTATCTGATGATCAATGCAACATTGTTTGGCCTGTCTTATGTTCAGCGTCTGCGAGGCCATGTAAATGTGGATTTGGTGCCAATGATGCTGCCAATCGGTGCGCGCAGAATCCTGGCCTTAATCGTCATTCTATCCACCATCGCTATTATCACCATTATGGCCATTTACGGCTATGAGCAATGGCATGAAGCTTTTTCGCGGAATTGGAAGTCCGACACTGTTTGGGCAGTGCGCCTTTGGATTCCTTATCTCGCCGTTCCTATTGGTTTTTGTCTGTTTCTGCTGCAGTTGCTCGCGGATCTCTACGCGACCCTTGCGGGCATAGATAGGTCTTATGGTGTTGGGAGTACATCCTGATGGATCCGCTGGTTCTGGGGTTAATGGTGGCTATCGCCACAATTGTTGTTCTGTTTTCCGGGATTTCTGTTGCGATTGGATTGTTGGTGGTCTCTGGCGGATTCCTGTTGGCTTTCGATGGGATGCGGTCTGTTGCCCTTATGCCGGAAATCTTTTTCGGTGGGCTGGACAATTTTGCACTGCTATCGATCCCAATGTTCATCATCATGGGGGCGTCCATCGCCTCCACCCGTGCGGGGGCAGATTTGTATGAAGCCTTGGATCGCTGGCTGACCCGCATTCCCGGTGGTTTGGTCATTTCCAATCTGGGGGCTTGTGCGCTGTTTGCGGCAATGTCTGGGTCTTCGCCCGCCACCTGTGCTGCCATTGGCAAGATGGGCATTCCCGAAATGCGTAAGCGTGGCTATCCAGATGGCGTCGCGGCGGGCTCTATCGCTGCGGGTGGAACACTTGGGATTTTGATTCCGCCATCGGTTACCATGATTGTTTACGGTATTGCCACAGATACGTCGATTGGGCGGCTGTTTCTGGCGGGGGTTGTGCCGGGCTTTGTGTTGGTGATCCTGTTCATGCTGTGGTCTCTGTATGACACATGGCGCAATGGATCTGATGAAGTCCTGCGCAAAAGTGAATATAGCCTGCGTCAGAAGCTGGAAATTCTGCCCAGAGTATTGCCCTTCCTATTGATCATTTTGGGGGTGCTTGTCGCGATGTATGGCGGCTATGCGACGCCGTCTGAAACCGCCGCTGTTGGGGCGCTGCTGTGTATGGGCGTTGCCATGGTTATCTACAGCCTGTGGAGCCCCAAGGCCCTGTGGGTGGTGCTGCGGGATTCGACGCGGGAAAGCGTCATGATCCTATTCATCATCGGGGCGGCCAGTGTGTTTTCCTATATGCTGTCCAGCCTGTTCATTACCCAGTCCATCGCGGCTTGGATTGGAACGCTGGATGTGAATCACTGGGTGCTGATGATCTTCATCAACATCTTCCTGCTGATCGCCGGGTTCTTCCTGCCGCCCGTCGCGGTGATTTTGATGTCCGCACCAATCCTGCTGCCAATTGTCACGGCGGCAGGGTTTGATCCGTACTGGTTTGCGGTCATCCTGACCATTAATATGGAAATTGGTTTGATCACGCCACCTGTCGGATTGAACCTGTATGTGATCAATGGGATTGCGCCTGACATCCCCCTGAAGACCATCCTAAAAGGATCCATGCCCTATGTCCTGTGCATGATCCTGGCCATTATCATTTTGTGTGTGTTTCCCTGGCTGGCCACGGGGTTACCCGAAATGGTCATGGGACCCGCCCTCTAGCGGGTTCTGACCAATTCGGATTTTTGTGGAGCGTTGCGTATGACCAACCATTTGTATGATGCCTTGTTTCAACCTCATGTTGATCGGGAGGCACCTTTTCTGATCCTGTCAGACGGTCGGATTGAGACATATCGTGCCTTTCTTGATCGGGCCGCGCGTATAGCCCATGTGATCACCGATATGGGCCTTGTTCCGGGGGATCGACTGGCGGTTCAGGTCGCCAAGTCACCGGAGGCCTTGTCGGTGTATGTCGCCTGTGTGCAAGCCGGAGTGATTTTCCTGCCCCTGAACACGGCCTATACCGCCAGTGAGGTGGATTATTTCGTGGGCGATGCGACCCCGAAAATTCTGCTGTGCGATCAAAAGGCAGCGGCAGACCTGCAGCCCATCGCACAGGGCCATGGCGCACAAATCCTGACACTGAATGCCGATGGGTCAGGCAGTCTGATGGATGCCGCCAATCAGGCCCCCGGTGGTTTCACGACCCGTGCGCGGGGCAGGGATGATCTGGCGGCCTTTCTGGGTGTATTGCCCGCTGAAATTCCAGTTATGCCG
>JARGPE010000076.1:10142-17277 GCA_029212835.1 Alphaproteobacteria bacterium
GCGGCCTTTCTGTATACATCGGGGACAACGGGGCGTTCAAAGGGCGCGATGCTGACGCAGGATAACCTATTGTCCAATGCGCAGTCTTTGATCAGTTATTGGCAGTTCACGGACCGCGATGTGCTGTTGCATGCCCTGCCAATCTTTCACACCCATGGACTTTTTGTGGCATCTAACATTTGCTTTCTTGCTGGGGCATCGATGATCTTTCTGCCCAGCTTCAAGGCAGATCAGGTGATCGCATTTTTGCCGCGCGCAACGTCCATGATGGGGGTTCCAACCTTCTATACCAGATTGCTGGATGAACCGGGCTTCACCAAGGAACTGGTGTCCCATATGCGTCTGTTTGTATCAGGCAGCGCCCCTTTGTTAGAAGAAACACACATCGCGTTTGAAGAGCGGACCGGCCATCGCATTCTGGAACGCTATGGCATGACGGAAACAAATATGAATACGTCAAATCCCTATGATGGGGAGCGCCGTGCGGGCACAGTAGGATTTCCATTGCCAGGTGTGGATTTGCGGGTTGCAGACGCTGAAACAGGCAAGATCCTTTCCCAGGGGGAGGTCGGCGTGATTGAGGTACGCGGTCCCAATGTTTTTAAAGGCTATTGGAACATGCCTGAAAAGACGGCGGAGGAATTCCGAGCCGATGGCTTCTTCATCACCGGCGATGTTGGTAAGGTGGATGAACGGGGCTATGTCCATATTGTCGGACGGGCCAAGGACCTGATCATTTCTGGCGGCTATAACATCTATCCAAAAGAAATTGAATTGCTGCTGGATGAACAGGAAGGTGTGCTGGAATCCGCTGTAATTGGCGTGCCGCATCCAGATTTTGGGGAAGGGGTCGTTGGTGTGCTGGTCCCACAGAAAGGTGCAACACTGGATCCGGAGGCGATTATGGCCGCGATTGCGCCCAATATTGCGCGGTTCAAACAGCCAAAGGCATTGTTTATTGTGGACGAACTCCCTCGCAATACGATGGGCAAGGTGCAAAAAAATATCTTGCGTGAGAAGTATAAGGATCAATTTCAGGGGTAAAATTTCAGGCTTGGAATGCTGGCTAGGCATGCTCGGCGAAGCATGGTATGACCAGTCCAACTTTAGTAATTCCCGTTTTCGACAGGGGAGAGTGTCGTGGAAGTTCGCATCTTTAAACCAACAAAAACTGCCATGCAGTCTGGTCGAGCCAAGACGAAAGACTGGATTTTGGAATTTGAACCCACTGCTGCCAGCCGCCCGGATGCGCTGATGGGCTGGGTTGGGTCTGCCGATACCCGCAAGCAGGTTCGTCTGCAATTTGATACTGCGGATGAAGCGATCTCTTATGCGGAGAAGAACGGTTATTCCTATACGGTGGAAAGACCTCAGGATCGTCGCATCAAGCCGAAATCCTATTCCGATAATTTCTCCTATACCAGACGGCGCCCCTGGACCCATTAAGTATTCGGTCGGTTCGCCTAAAGCCTCTTGCAGCTTTGCTTATTACAGGCTACCGAACGCCACGGATCGTTCGGTAGCTTTTGTGTTTCAACATCCGCATCCAGATCGCCTTGGTCGTCCAAGCCCGACCGACTGGCCCCGTAGCTCAACTGGATAGAGCACCCGCCTTCTAAGCGGATGGTTACAGGTTCGAACCCTGTCGGGGCCACCACGGATTTTCCTGGTTCCATCTCATCAATCATGCGTCATCTTATCAGACCTCACCCGACATGGGTTTAGGATTCAATCTGATGCTGTTTTGTGATCTAATCCCAAATTTTAATGTGGTTTAATATTGATTATTTTTTAATCTAAAAATAATTACAGGTTAAAAAATATGCATATTGTAAGGTCTTTCAATCTGGATTAATCGCACCGGATTATGACACAATTTTGACATAATCCTAAAACTATCAATTAGTTAGTTTAGTATCAGTGGTTTGCCTTGCCTTCTCTCAACGTCTGGTATGTTTGTTGCAGCGCACAAATATTGGAATAACTACAATAAACCTAAGACAGAGAGGCTACACATGAAAAATCGAATTCGTTCCCTTGTTGGCGCTGCTGCCGTGTCGAGCATGATGCTCGTCGGTGCCGCAGCACAGGCTGCTGAAGATACGATTAAGGTCGGTATTCTTCATTCCTTGTCTGGCACGATGGCAATCAGCGAAACCACGCTGAAAGACGCGATGCTGATGCTCATTGACGAGCAGAACAAGAAGGGCGGCGTCCTGGGCAAAAAGCTGGAAGCCGTTGTGGTTGACCCGGCGTCTGACTGGCCACTGTTTGCTGAAAAGGCACGCGAGCTGATTTCCGTGGATAAGGTCGATGTGGTATTTGGCTGCTGGACCTCGGTGTCCCGTAAATCCGTTCTACCGGTCTTTGAAGAACTGAACAGCATTCTGTTCTATCCGGTTCAGTATGAAGGCGAAGAAAGCCAGCGCAATGTATTCTATACCGGTGCCGCCCCGAACCAGCAGGCTATCCCGGCAGTGGATTACTTGGCAGATGCTGAAGGCGTGGAACGTTGGGTCCTGGCGGGCACTGACTATGTCTATCCCCGTACCACCAACAAAATTCTGGAAACCTATCTGCTCGACAAGGGCGTGGCTCCAGAAGACATCATGATTAACTACACCCCATTTGGTCACTCTGACTGGCAGACCATCGTGTCTGACATCAAGACCTTTGGGTCGGCTGGTAAGAAAACCGCTGTGGTTTCCACCATCAACGGCGATGCCAACGTTCCTTTCTATAAGGAATTGGCAAACCAGGGCATTAAGGCTGAAGACATTCCTGTCGTTGCCTTCTCTGTTGGGGAAGAAGAACTGGCGGGGCTAGACACTGCTCCTCTGGTTGGTCACTTGGCAGCCTGGAACTACTTCATGGCCATCGACACGCCTGAAAATGTTGATTTCATTGCCAAATGGAAGGCCTTTATCGGCAACGACAAGCGCGTGACCAACGACCCGATGGAAGCCCATTACATTGGGTTTAACATGTGGGTTAAGGCTGTTGAAGCGGCTGGTACGACCTCTGCTGATTCAGTGATCGACAGCTTGGTTGGTGTTGCTGTTCCAAACCTGACCGGTGGCTATTCTGCCATGATGCCAAACCACCACATCACCAAGCCGGTGCTGATTGGGGAAATTCAGGCGGATGGTCAGTTCGATACTGTCTGGCGCACCCCTGGTCTGGTCCCAGGCGATGCCTGGTCAGACTTCCTGCCGGGTTCAAAAGACCTGATCTCTGATTGGCGCAAGCCCATGTCATGCGGCAACTTCAATACCGCCACAGGCAAGTGCGGCGGCGCATAAGACGCCTGAATTCGGAAGATCGGGGGTGGCGCTTGTTGCTGCCCCCGATGCCCGAAGTGGATTGTGGCGTATTGAGTTTCCGGCGCTCCAGCAGAGGTGATGCTCTCCATGAAGGCCTTTATTCGTTTCAGTATAGCGCTTTTGTCCCTGTTCTTCATTCTGGGAACTTCACAGGGGATGGCAGCAGAAGATCCTGCCTTAAAAGAAAAAATTTCGGCCCTGGCCGAAGGAAGTTATTCAGACCGGGCACAGGCCATTCAGTCTGTCGCCGCGACAGGAGATGACCGCGCGGTACCGGCCTTGGAAGCCCTGGGGGAGGGGCTTCTGTTCATCGTGAAATCAGACAAATCCGTGGTGATCGGACTGGACGAAGGCGCGACGGTCGAAACCTTTGATCCTGTGACGGGTGATTCTCTGGGATCGGTTCCCAGCGGGGCCGTGGACAAGATTAAGGTAAACAATCGGTTGCGGCGTGAAATCCGCTCTGCCCTAGGGGCGCTGACGCTGTTGTCGGATGACCCTAAGGTGCGTCTTGCTGCGGCGGGTGCGAT
Organism: Alphaproteobacteria bacterium; assembly: GCA_029212835.1. GTDB lineage: Bacteria > Pseudomonadota > Alphaproteobacteria > UBA8366 > Aestuariispiraceae > Pacificispira. The sequence continues at coordinate 13,996 of JARGPE010000076.1, forward strand.
TTTTAAATCAAAAGACTCAGACTCAATTGAACTGCTGGATACAGCAATCGCAAAGGAAACGGTCGAGTCTGTGAAGCTGGCGATGCAGGAAGCCCGCGCGGCAGCGGTGCTCAATTCCTCTCGTGATATGGCGGAAAAACAGGCTGCGGTTGCCTTGATGGCGGATCGCGGGAACCAGTCCGCCCTGGCGGTTTTACTGAATGCCAAGGGCAGTGCAGAAGGGCCGTTATTGGTAGATATCGACAATGCCATCGCGGCGATTGAGAAGTCACTGGCAATCTGGGATCTGGCACAGAATGCGTGGTATGGGGTCTCGCTCGGCTCTGTGCTTTTGCTGGCGGCTATTGGGCTCGCTATTACCTTTGGCGTGATGGGGGTCATCAATATGGCCCATGGCGAGATGGTGATGCTGGGCGCTTATACGACCTTTGTGGTGCAGGACATTATCCGGACCTCAATGCCGGGCATTTTTGACTACTCGCTGTTGATCGCCTTGCCCTTGGCCTTTTTGGTCTCCGGTATCGTTGGTATTATTATAGAGCGGGGCGTGATCCGCTGGCTGTATGGACGTCCATTAGAAACATTACTGGCGACCTGGGGAATTGCCTTGCTGCTGCAACAGACAGTGCGCAGCATTTTTGGCCCGACCAATCGGGAGGTTGGGACACCGGATTTTCTGGCAGGTGCCTTCAAACTGGGTGAATTGACGATCACCTATAACCGTCTCGCCATTGTGATTTTTTCCCTGCTCGTGCTGGCGGTTCTGATGCTGGTGCTGCGCAAGACCTCCTTTGGGCTGCGCATGCGGGCGGTGACGCAAAACCGCAGGATGGCCAATTCTATGGGGATCAAGACCAATTGGGTCGATGCGATGACCTTTGGACTGGGTTCCGGCATTGCCGGGATTGCCGGTGTAGCCTTGAGCCAGATAGACAATGTCAGCCCCAATCTGGGCCAATCCTATATCATAGACAGCTTCCTGGTCGTTGTATTCGGCGGGGTCGGCAATTTGTGGGGAACCCTGGTCGGGGCTATGACACTGGGTGTCGCCAATAAATTCCTGGAACCCTTTGCCGGTGCCGTTCTGGGCAAGATCATTCTGTTGGTCTTTATCATCCTGTTCATTCAGAAGCGCCCACGGGGCATGTTCGCCCTGAAGGGCCGGGCGGTTGAATCATGATTTCAAAGTTCATTCTGCGCGGTTTGGATGGGCGACTGACAGCCTTCTTGATTGCCGCTCTGGCCTATGTGGTTCTGATCGCTATCGGGAATCTGTTCATTCCCGAAGGCAGCTTCCTTCATGTCCCGACCTATGCTGTGTCCTTGATGGGCAAGTATCTCTGCTATGCGTTACTGGCGCTGTCGGTTGATCTTGTCTGGGGATTTGCCGGTGTTCTGTCGCTGGGGCATGGCGCATTCTTTGCGTTGGGCGGTTATGCGATGGGCATGTATCTGATGCGCCAGATCGGCACGCGCGGAGTCTATGCCGACCCGACCCTGCCCGACTTCATGGTCTTCCTGAACTATAAGGAACTGCCCTGGTTCTGGTATGGTTTTGACATGTTCTGGTTCGCCGCCATCATGGTCGTGCTGGCCCCGGCAACATTGGCCTTTGTGTTTGGTTGGCTTGCCTTCCGCTCCCGCGTGACCGGGGTTTATTTGTCGATCATCACCCAGGCCATGACCTTTGCACTACTGCTTGCCTTCTTCCGCAATGATATGGGCTTTGGTGGCAATAATGGGCTGACGGACTTTAAGGACATTCTTGGCTTTGACATCCAAAGTGATGGCACCCGGATGGGGCTGTTTGCAGCCTCTGCCTTGGCGCTGTGCTTAGGACTGATAATCTGCAAGGCGGTTGTTGCCTCCAAACTGGGTAAGGTTCTGGTGGCGGTGCGCGATGCCGAAAGCCGCACGCGGTTTCTGGGCTATCGCGTTGAGCATTATAAGCTGTTCGTTTGGACGCTGTCGGCTGCCTTGGCTGGCATCGCGGGCGCGCTGTATGTACCCCAGGTCGGTATTATCAATCCCGGCGAATTCGCCCCAGCCAATTCAATTGAGATGGTGATCTGGGTTGCGGTTGGCGGACGTGGCACGCTTTATGGTCCCATATTGGGGGCGATTTTGGTCAACGGGGCCAAGACCTATTTCACAGGGGCTATTCCTGAAATCTGGTTGTTTGCTCTGGGGGCTTTATTTGTCGGGGTGACGTTGTTCCTGCCTAAGGGTGTATTGGGGCTGTATGGCATGTTGCGGCAGCGCTTTGAGAAGACCCGGGCGCCCCGTGAGACCAAGCGGACAGCCGATCCCGTATCTCAACCGTCGGAGGCCGAATGAATGAGTGCACATGGCTCCATTCTTTATCTCGACAGTGTCAGTGTCAGCTTTGATGGATTTAAGGCGCTGAACAATCTGTCCCTGATCCTGCAACCCGGTGAAATGCGTGCCATCATTGGCCCCAATGGCGCGGGCAAGACGACGATGATGGATGTGATCACCGGCAAGACCCGGCCCGATACTGGCGATGTGATCTTCGATTCCAACCATGACCTGATCCAGATGGACGAAGCCGCAATCGCTGAGCTGGGCATCGGTCGAAAATTTCAGAAGCCGACCGTGTTTGAGCATCACACAGTGGAGGATAATCTGTATCTGTCGCTGAAAGGTGGGCGGGGTGTTTTCTTCGCGCTGTTGGCCGACAAGACGAAAGAGATTTCAGAGCGTATTGAAAGCCTGTTTGAGACGATCCGTCTCGGTTCGCTGCGCCATGAACTGGCGGGTAATCTGTCCCACGGTCAGAAGCAATGGTTGGAAATCGGCATGTTGCTGGCCCAAGATCCGAAACTGTTGCTGGTAGACGAGCCGGTGGCGGGGATGACCGATGCGGAAACGGTAGAGACCGCGAATTTGTTGCGGGAAATCAACAAGACCCATTCTGTTGTCGTTGTTGAGCACGACATGACCTTCGTACGGGATCTGGATGTGAAGGTGACAGTGCTGCATGAAGGATCCGTCCTGGCCGATGGCCCCTTGGACAAAGTCAGCGCTGATGAGCGTGTTATCGAAGTTTATTTGGGGCGTTAGGATCATGCTGGAAGTCACAGATATCAGCCTGCAATATGGTGCGTCCCAGGCCCTGAAGGGCGTGTCTGTCTCAGCTGAGGTCGGCAAGGTCACCTGTATTCTGGGCCGCAATGGGGTGGGCAAGACCAGCCTGTTGCGCGCCGTTGTCGGTCAACATCCAATCCCAGCCGGGTCCATCGCCTGGCAGGGCGAAACATT
>JARGPE010000077.1:0-13244 GCA_029212835.1 Alphaproteobacteria bacterium
ACTGCTTGGGGATGATCATATCGGTGTCGATATTGATCATATCCATCGGGGCGGCAATGCCGGTCAATTCGGTGAAGGGTTTCATGATTTTCTGATCCTATCTTACCGTTTGCGACGATTGATCAATGACATCAGGATAGCAGCATCCATCGCGCTGATCATCGCATCATCATTGGCCGGGGCCGGGACATCAATCTGCCAGGCGCTATATTGCATATCTCGCCCAAACAGGCGGTCTAAATGATCCTTTGGCAGGGGCATTTGATGGGTCATGACAGAAACTCCCGAACATCGGCCAGATGCCCCTTTAACGCGGCGGCAGCGGCCATGCCTGGGCTGACCAGATGGGTACGCCCGCCACGGCCCTGACGGCCCTCGAAATTGCGGTTGGAGGTTGAGGCACAACGTTCCTGAGGGGCCAGCTTGTCTGCATTCATAGCCAGACACATTGAACAACCAGGCTCGCGCCAATCAAAACCAGCCGCAACCAAAATCTTGTCCAGGCCTTCGGCTTCGGCTTGCTGCTTCACAAGGCCGGAACCGGGCACCACCATCGCACGGACACCGTCTGCAACCTTACGGCCCTTGGCAATTTCCGCAACGGTACGCAGGTCTTCGATCCGCCCATTGGTGCAGGACCCGATAAAGACTGTATCGATCTTCACATCGGTCATCTTCATGCCAGCCGTCAGCCCCATATAATCCAGGGAGCGTTGCGCCGCAGCGGCCTTACCTGATCCATAGGATTTAGGGTCCGGCACAGTTCCAGTAATCGCGACCACATCTTCCGGGCTGGTACCCCAGGTGATCTGCGGCGGGATATCGGCTACGTCCAGGGTGACTTCCTTGTCGTAAACCGCACCCTCATCACTGGGCAGGGTTTTCCAATAGGCAACGGCCTGATCCCAGGTCTCCCCCTTAGGAGCCATATTCAGGCCCTTGAGATAAGCAAAGGTAGTTTCGTCCGGCGCGATCAATCCAGCGCGCGCACCGCCCTCAATCGCCATATTGCAAACCGTCATCCGGCCTTCCATGGACAGATCACGAATGGCCTGACCAGCAAATTCAATCACATGACCTGTACCACCTGCGGTCCCAATCTTGCCAATCACAGCCAGAACCAAGTCTTTCGCGGTCACGCCCTTCGGCAAGGAGCCTTTGACCGTAACGCGCATATTCTTCGCCGGGCTTTGCTGCAAGGTCTGGGTGGCCAGCACATGCTCCACTTCAGACGTCCCGATACCGAAAGCCAAGGAACCGAAAGCACCATGGGTTGCCGTATGGCTGTCGCCACAGACGATGGTCATGCCAGGAAGCGTGAAACCTTGCTCTGGGCCAATGATATGCACGATACCCTGGCGGACATCGCTCATCTCAAAGATCGGCACGCCAAATTCTTTTGCATTGGATGACAAGGTCTCAACCTGGATTCGGCTTTCCTCATCATCAATGCCACCTGCACGGTTTGCGGTCGGTACATTATGATCTGGAACGGCAAGGGTCAGCTCTGGACGCCGCACTTTGCGACCCGAAGCGCGCAGACCTTCGAAAGCCTGCGGGCTGGTCACTTCATGCACCAAATGACGGTCAATATAAATCAGGCACGTCCCATCATCCTGTCTATCGACAATGTGGCTATCCCAGATTTTATCAAACAGCGTTCTTGGCTTCGTCATGCTTTCCCTACCTCTTTTCTGCCTTGTTTTGCCCAAGGTCAGCGGATCATTCCACGGCACCGGCTCTGCAAGGCCCTTATCCAATCAAATGCGACGCTGCGCATTTCAGGATACGTTTGCTATCACCCCGAAGAGCAATCTCAAATCCCTTACCGGTCACAAGACTTCATCCTCCCCGTGAAAAGAACACTAGGATCCTTCTCGGGGAGCAAAATGCCTGCATCGCGAAATTCGATGCAGGCCCGCAGCCTCTAGTCGCCCTGGTAACGGCCATTCTTCATGCCGCGACCGGTGGTGCGTTCGATGATACGCGCCGACTTACCGGTACGACCTCGCAGGAAGTACAGTTTCGCACGACGCACTTTACCACGACGCACAACGTCAATGCCTTCGATCCGTGGGCTGTACAGCGGGAACACACGTTCCACGCCTTCACCGTAAGAGATCTTGCGGACGGTGAAGTTTGAATTCACGCCAGCATTCTTGCGGCCGATGCAAACGCCTTCGAAAGCCTGGATACGCTCACGCGTGCCTTCGACGACCTTTACACGGACAACGATCGTGTCACCCGGCGAAAATGTCGGGATCGCCTCGCCAGCGGTCAAACGCTTTTCGACCTGCTCGGCATTGATCTGTTCAATGATATTCATGACCTCGGTTCCTTTCTTCGCAAACCTTTTGCGTTACGCAACATGATTAGCCCCACCACCAGTGCTGGTGTAACGGGACCATAAATCCGGCCGACGCCGCTGTGTCACGGCTTCAGCTTGGGCCCGTCGCCAGGCCCGGATGTTTTTGTGATGACCAGACAGCAGGATTTCAGGCACATGCCGTCCTTCCCAATCTGCTGGCCGCGTATAATGCGGGTATTCTAATAACCCGCCTTCAAAACTTTCTTCGTCCAAAGACTCGCGTGACCCCATGACACCCGGCAGCAACCGCAAACAGGCATCCAGCATCGTCAAAGCAGCGGGTTCACCACCGGACAAGACGAAATCACCAAGGCTGACCTCTTCGATTTCCCATTTGTCCAGCACCCGCTGATCCACCCCTTCATACCGACCACATAATACCCGGACCCCTGATCCAGCCGCCAAATCCCGAGCCCGTGCCTGATCAAAGACCCGACCGCGTGGCGACAGGTACAACAAAGGACCTGGCTTATCAGCAACCGACGCAATTGCTGCATCCAACACATCCGGGCGCATGACCATACCGGCCCCGCCGCCCATTGGTGCATCGTCAACAGTCGCATGGCGATCCGTAGCATATTGACGGATATCCACAGTTTCCATCTGCCATAGTCCAGACTGCAATGCCTTACCCGCGATTGAATGGCCCAGAACACCCGGGAACATTTCCGGGAACAAGGTCAAGGCGGTGACGCACCAAGGCGTTTCGGAAGGGGTGGTCTGTGACATGATATCAGGCCTCCTCCCCTTCTGATTCATCTTGCGTCGCGTCTACCTCTGCCGGGGGCAGAATAGTCAAACGGCCGGCATCCAGATCAACTTCTGGAACGACTGCTTCTGTGAAGGGATACAAGACAACAGTGCCATCCGCCCCCAACACTTCCAACATATCGCCACTGCCAAAATCAAACACCGCCCGCACTGTTCCCAGATGAGTTCCAGCCCCATCCATCGCAGCCAGTCCGATCAAGTCCGCGTGGTAGAATTCTTCTTCATCCGCATCGGGCAGAAGGTCCCGATCCAAATAGAATTCTGTCCCCCGCAAGGCCTCGGCAGCATTCCGATCTGTGCATCCAGCCAGGCTGGCGATCAATTGCCCCTTCACTTCCCCTTTCAGGGTAAGCTTATAGACAGTATCACCGGTCTGATCAGTCAGGGGTCCATAGCCGGTCAAATCGGCAGGATCGGCAGTAAAGCTCTTAATGCGCAGTTGTCCACGAACGCCATGGGCACCCGTAACAACTCCGACAATCAGTTTGCTCTCTACCATCTGTCCGATTCCATCCGGCATGATGCGACCTTTGAGCCGATGCAATCCGTTACCGGATTACTCGGCCTTTGCTTCCTCAGCAGCTTCTTCAGCAGGCGCTTCTTCAGCAGGAGCAGCAGCGGCCTCAGCGGCTTCAGCCTTTGCGGCTTCCGCAGCTTCTGCAGCTTCCTTGGCTTTCTGTTCGCGCTCGCGGATACGTTCCTGTTCCTTGGCACGCGGCAGATGCTGTTTGGTCTGCTCAGGGATCGATGCCTTTTCCATCACGCCAGCATCAGCCAGAAAGCGATGAACGCGCGGAGACGGCTTCGCACCGACCGACATCCAATATTTGGCGCGATCCAGGTTGATGCTCAGACGCTCTGCATGGTCGCGGGGCATCATTGGATTGTGGAAGCCGATCTTCTCAATAAAGCGGCCATCGCGCGGTGCACGGGTATCCGCAACGACGATGCGATAGAATGGACGCTTCTTGGCGCCACCACGGGACATCCGGATTTTAAGGCTCATTCGTGTTCTCCAGTCCTAATTGAAACGCTGTAACTCGGTTATTGTTTGATCAAGAAACTTTCTCGACCGGTTATTGCTCTAAAACGCTATTTCTTCGGAAAGCCAGGGGGGAAACCAGATGGCATCCCTCCCATTCCAGGAAGCTGACCCGGGCCCTTGCCCATGGGACCGCCCCCCATATTCGCTCCGCCCATCAGGGCGCTCATGTCGCCTCCCATGCCGCCGGGCATGCCGAACATGCCCTTTTTGCCCATTTTGGAGACTTGTTTCATCATCTTGGCCATCATCTGATGCTGCTTCAGCAGCTTGTTGATGTCCTGCACGCTGGTGCCGGAACCCGCCGCAACGCGACGCTTGCGCGATGCATGCAATACTTTCGGGTTGCGCCGCTCCTGCGGGGTCATGGAGGAGATGATCGCCTCCTGCCGGATCAATGCTTTTGGATCCAGATTCGCACCAGCCATTTGCTTTTTCATTTTGGCCACACCGGGCAACATGCCCATCAGGCCCTCCATGCCGCCCATTTTGCGCATCTGCTTGAGCTGCTGGGCCATGTCTTCCAGGTCGTACTCACCCTTCTGCATTTTGCGGGCGATCTTTTCGGCTTCGGCCTGATCGATAGACTCGGCGGCACGCTCCACCAGGGAAACGACATCGCCCATCCCCAGAATGCGACCCGCGACACGGTCGGCCTTGAAAGGCTCGATCTCGTCCATCTTTTCGCCGGTACCCAGGAACTTGATCGGCTTGCCCGTGATCTGGCGCATCGACAGCGCCGCACCACCACGGGCATCCCCGTCGACACGGGTCAGCACGATTCCGCTCAACCCGACGCGGTCCTGGAAGCTTTTCGCCACCGTGACCGCATCCTGACCGGTCATGCTGTCGGCAACCAGCAGCGTCTCACGGGGGACAGCCGCATCGCGAACAGCGGCAACTTCGGCCATGAGTTGCTCATCAACATGCAGGCGACCGGCCGTATCCAACAGGACGATGTCATACCCGCCCAGCCGCGCCGCATTCAGCGCCCGCTTGGCAATCGCAACAGGCTGTTGACCGGCCACAATCGGCAATGTCGCAACGCCAGTCTGCTCACCTAGAATTTTCAGCTGTTCCTGTGCCGCCGGGCGATACACGTCCAGGGACGCCATCAGCACCTTCTTGCGGTCTTTTTCCGTCAGGCGCTTACCCAGCTTCGCCGTGGTCGTGGTCTTACCAGACCCTTGCAACCCAACCATCAGGATCGCAAAGGGCGGCTCCCCGATCAGATTGAGGTCCTGATCGTCTGAACTCAGCAACGCAGTCAGCGCATCGCTGACGATCTTTACAACTTGCTGGCCCGGCGTAACAGAGCGCAAGACCGCCTCACCAACAGCCTGCTCGCGCACGCTGGCGATGAAATCCTTCACAACTGGTAACGCGACATCAGCTTCCAGCAGGGCCACACGAATGTCACGCATAGCAGCATCAACGTCGCCCGCCTTCAGCGAACCCCGTCGTTTCAAGGCATCGAATACGCCGCCCAGCCGATATGACAATGTCTCAAACATGCACGCTCCCACTCAATCACGCACACACACCGCAAAACGCGCCGGTGCGCGAAACTCGCGGACCGGCGGGACCCCTTAGGACCTTCTGCAGATGTGACTGCCTGATGTGGGGCGGTTTCTAGGGCGTTCTGCCCCCCGGGTCAAGCATAACTGACAATAATAGAGTAGGATGTCAGATGGTGGCCCGCTGCTTCAAAGTAATCTAACAGACCTGACAATGACACGACTTCTTCCTGATGATACAAAGAGGTCAGTGAGTTCACACTTCGCCGAAGACCAAAGCAGATCAATTTCACCTCTAGTTCTGACCAGAAAAACAGTCAAATTGCGTCAACTGCCAAGCCGCCTTATATAGTGGCGTGGAATCAAGTGCCCAATTGGGTGCTGTGAAGTTTAATCTGGCGAGGATTGCCATGTTGGCGTTTAAGAAAATGCACGGACTTGGGAACGACTTCGTCGTGCTGGATGCACGCGCGGAGCCGATTGACCTGCCCGAGTCCCGCATACGTCTGATTGGTGACCGTCACTTTGGGATCGGTTTTGACCAGTTGATGGTAATTCAACCACCCCAGACCCAAGACGCAGATATCTTCCTGCGCATTTACAATCCTGATGGCAGTGAGGCGGAAGCCTGCGGCAACGGTACACGCTGTGTCGCAGACCAGTTGATGACTGAATTGGGCAAGACAACCTGCACCATCGATACGAGTCGTGGACGCCTGCTGGGACAACGGCAAGATGAGCTGGTGACCATTGATATGGGGGCGGCTCTGCTAGACTGGCGGGAGATTCCGCTGTTATCTGAGATGGACACGCTGCACTTGCCAATCACCGAAGGCCCGCTGTCGGACCCGGTCGCCGTGGGCATGGGCAATCCGCATTGTGTTTTCTTTGTTGAGGATGCCGAGGCGGTTGACCTGCCAACACTGGGACCGGTCCTGGAGCACCATCCCCTATTCCCAAGACGCACGAATGTAGAAATCGCTTCCCTCTCTCCTGATGGGCAATTGCGACTGAGGGTTTGGGAGCGCGGGGCTGGGATCACGCTGGCCTGCGGGTCTGGCACCTGCGCCACAGCCGTTGCCGCCCATCGGCGTGGGCTGGTCGATGCAGCAACAGCACCGGTTAAAATTCGCGTTGATGGTGGCGAGATGTCGATCCAATGGCGCGTTGAAGACGGCCACGTCCTGATGACTGGTCCAACGGCCCTGAGCTTTATCGGGGAGATGGCGTTGTGAGCAAGACCCCTGAAATTATCACATTCGGCTGTCGGCTGAACGCCTATGAGTCTGAAGCGATACGCAATTTGGCAACGACGGGTGATCGGGAAAACCTGATCGTGGTCAATACCTGTGCGGTAACCGCAGAGGCAGAGCGCCAGGCCCGCCAGACAATCCGCAAGCTGCGCCGCGACAATCCCGATGCGGAGATCATGGTGACAGGCTGCGCCGCGCAGATCGATCCGGCCACCTATGCCGCCATGCCGGAAGTTAGCCGTGTTGTTGGCAACCAGGAAAAGCTGCGACCAGAGACCTATGGCGCAGCAGCCGAAGAGCGCGTGGTGGTCAATGACATCATGTCAGTTACCGAAACCGCTGGGCATCTAATAGATGGATTTGCCGAGCGCACCCGCGCCTTCATTCAGGTTCAGAATGGCTGTGATCATCGCTGCACCTTTTGCATCATCCCCTATGGACGCGGCAACAGCCGCTCCGTCCCGGCTGGGGAGATCATTCAACAAGTCCGGGGCCTGGTTGAAAATGGCGTGCAGGAAGTCGTCATCAGCGGTGTCGACATCACCTCCTATGGCGGTGATCTGCCGGGTGAGCAGGGCTTGGGCCAACTGGTTCGACGCATTCTAAAGCTGGTACCAGATCTGCCCAGACTGCGCATTTCGTCGGTGGATTGCATAGAACTGGACCCGGACCTATTTCGGGCTATGGCGGAAGAAGAACGCCTGATGCCCCACCTGCATCTGTCGCTGCAATCGGGCGATGACATGATCCTGAAGCGCATGAAGCGCCGTCATTCGCGCGCCGATGCAATCCGCTTGATCGAAACCCTGCGCGCCAGTCGACCAGAAATCGTCTTCGGGGCCGATCTAATTGCCGGATTCCCGACAGAGACCGAAGAGATGTTTCAGAACAGCCTGAACATCATTGAGGAAGCGGGCCTAACCTGGATGCATATCTTCCCCTATTCGGAGCGTCCTGGCACCCCTGCGGCCCGCATTCCCAATCAAGTGCCTAAAGCTGAGCGCAAAGCCCGCGCGAAAAAACTGCGCGATGCGGGTGCCAAGGCAGAAGCGCAGTACCTGGCCTCCCTGCGAGGCACTGAGGCCAATGTCCTGATCGAGCGCAATGGCCTGGGTCATAGTGAAGGATTTGCAGCCGTGCGCCTAAAGGGCGACGTGGCTGATGGCACTCTGGTTCGCGCCCAATTGGGAGAGAATCGGGATGGCATCATTCATGGAGAAATCCTGTCCAAACGAGCGGCTGCATAATTTTTAAGTACGGAGCATTGATAACGAAAGTCTGTAATTTATGGCATTAGGGTGGTTTGAGAAATTAAAGCAGGGTCTGGCAAAGACTTCCGCACGGCTGACAGATGGCGTTACAGGCATCTTTACCGGCAAGCGACGGCTGGATGACACAGCACTGGAAGAGTTGGAAGACGTCCTGATCGGGTCTGATCTGGGCCCCGGCATGGCGGCCCGGATGACTGCCGAATTGGCCCGTACAAGATTCGATAAGGAAATTGGTGGCGATGAAGTGCGCGAAGCCTTTGCCACCCATGTCACATCAGTCTTAGATCCGGTCGCGAAGCCGCTGGTAATCGATAGGACGAAAAAGCCCCATGTCGTGCTGGTTGTCGGAGTGAATGGATCAGGTAAGACCACCACCATCGGGAAACTGGCGAAAAGCTATAAAGACCAAGGCCTGACGGTTATGTTGGCCGCCGGAGATACATTCCGCGCCGCAGCCGTTGAGCAGTTAAAGGTTTGGGGAGAGCGCACAGGCTGCCCGGTTGTTTCCCGGGATACCGGCAGCGATGCAGCCTCGCTTGCTTTCGAGGCCTTCACCGAAGCTCAGGAAGCCGGGGTGGACGTCTTGCTGGTCGACACGGCCGGGCGACTGCACAACAAGGCGGGACTGATGCAGGAATTGCAAAAGGTTGTGCGTGTTCTAGGCAAACAAGATGACAGTGCCCCCCATGACACCATCATGGTGTTGGACGCCACCGTCGGTCAGAACGCCCTGCAACAAGTAAAAGTATTTGGCGAAATGGTGAATGTGACCGGTCTGGTCGTCACCAAACTGGATGGCACTGCCAAAGGTGGCGTTCTGGTTGCATTAGCAGATACATTTGGCTTACCGGTCCATGCTATTGGCGTTGGCGAGCAAGCCGAGGATATGCGACCCTTTGAAGCGCGTGATTTTGCGCGCAGCCTGATGGGATTGAACTGACCTAAACTCCATACGAAATTCAATAAAATCCCGTTAAAGTAAAACGAATTAATTTTTCGTTATGGATTGGCCTGCTATAGCTCCCTAGTTGCATCAGAGCTGGGAGATTTTAGCATGAATTCACAGGCATATGGCAGTGAGCCCTTCACGGAAACACTGCCCACGGAAGCACCTGCCGCTCGCATTTCCCGAAAAATGCCCTCTGTCGCACGCCCCTTTTGGTTGGCTATGGGAACAATGCTGATCCTGGCAATTGCTATTACTGCCGTTGGTGCCTTTTCCATCTTTAAACTCAGCACCGCAATGAATGAAATTGTACAGGTTCGCTATGAAAAAATCGTGTTGGGCATGCAGTTTGAACGGGCTCTGACGCAAGTCAATCGCACTGAAAAAAGCCTTATTCTGGCAATTTCTGCCATGCATCGCGATAAAGCTGTCACAGAAGGAAATGCCGAACTGGCCGAGGCAATACGCCTGAAAGAGGCATTTTCTGCTACGCTAACAGCCGAAGAAGCCGAAACCTTCACGGAGGTAAACGATAAATTTGACAGCTGGGTTAGTGGTCATCAGCGCGTGGTCGATGCGGTTCTGGAGGATAAAACCAAAAGCGCGACACGAATTTCAGATGGCAAAGTCCAAAAAGACATTGAGGCCATCGGTGCCGTAATGAGTGAGCTTCTGGCCGCCAATCGTGCGGCAATGGACGACTTGCGGCGCGAAGCAACGAAACTTGGCCACTTGGCCTTCATTGCGATCATCGTTTTTGCGGCAGTAGGTACGATCAGCGTCTTAGCATTAACTATTTGGACTGTGAACCGGCAGGTCTTAGGACCGATTGGATCAATGACCCGTGCCATGCAATCCCTGGCACAGGGCAACATCGAAACAGCGCTGCCCAGCAATGCCAAAAGTGCGGAATTCAACAGCATGGCCAATGCCCTGGTGCGGTTTCGGGATTCAATGATCCGCAATGAAGATCTGACCCGAGCCGCGGAGACCGAAAGTACGCGCCAAACCAATCGTGCCAAGACATTGGAAGCGGAGATTTTGACCTTCCGGGATGCGGTCGGTCGTTCTCTGGGCCATCTGTCCAGTGCTGCTGAAACATTGGATACCTCGGCACAGCAATTGGCCGATGTCGCGGAACAATCCACGAATGAGTCAAACACCGCCTCTGTGGCGTCGCACGAGGCCAGCGATACCGCCAATGCTGTCGCGGCGGCAACCGAGGAAATGTCTATCGCCATCAGGGAAGTCAGCCGACAGGTCACAGAATCGACAACCGTAACTAATGGTGCGGTCGCAGACGTGACGCATGCAGCGGAAACCGTTAAGAGTCTGGAGGAAGCTACAGGCCGAATTGGCGAAGTGATCAAGTTGATCAATGACATTGCTGAGCAGACCAATCTGCTGGCCCTGAACGCAACAATTGAGGCCGCCCGTGCCGGAGAGGCCGGCAGAGGCTTTGCAGTGGTTGCTGGCGAAGTGAAGTCTCTGGCCCAGCAAACCGGTCGCGCCACAGAGGAAATCACCCAGCAGATCAGTACGGTTCAAACCCGAACCGGTGACGCTGCGACAGCAATTCGCGCCATCGCGAATGTGATCGAACAAGTGAACAGTATCACCACCACCATCGCGTCTGCTGTTGAGGAACAGGAAGCAACAACCCAGGAGATTGCGCACAGCGTCCAAGGCACCGCCGAAAGCGCCGCCATTGTTTCCCAGCGGATCTTGGCGGTGAAAGAAAATGCAGGGGCAACGGGCCGTGTCAGTCAGGAGGTCGTGCGCTCCGCCGAAACTGTGAAAAAACAGTCAGACGCGCTGAATTCCGATATCAATGACTTCCTGCGACGCATCACAGCCTAAAATCCGAACCTTTGGTATAGAAAACACCAAGGCAATATCAGTGCCTAGAAAACATGCTCTAGAAAAGGAAGCATACGTCCCGGAATAGCATCAGAGGCCACCTCGCCTGTTTTAATCGCCCCACGCGTTTCATAAAACGGCGCAGCGTGAGGATCGGATAAAACAGTCATACGCGTGCAAGCTGCAGCCTTGGCGCGCACAACGGCATCGGCATAAAGAGCCGCCCCAACCCCCGACCCAATCGCTATGGCGTCCACAAACAATTTATCCAGGGACGCAATCGGAGGATTGGCGATCACATGCTGAACGCCCAGCAGACGCCCTTCCTCATCAGATACAGCTACAATCACGGCATCTGATTCAATAATTTTCGGGTCCATGTACAGAGTATCGACACAAAGTTCCATAAACTCTTTTGAATAACCCCAATGTGCCTTGGATCGCAGCATCAGGGCGGTGATCTCCGACGCCTCATCGGGCCTGGCTCGGCGCAATGTAAAGCTGTTGTTCATATGAAATGGCTCTCGGCAACGCTCTACTATCGCCGATCATGATATAAAAACCCCTCCCCCAGCAAGACTGAGGGAGGGGCTTGGTATCCGTTATACCTGGAACGATTAGTTCTTGGTTTTATCAACCAAGGCCTTTTCGGAAATCCAGGGCATCATGGCGCGCAGTTTGGTGCCGACTTCTTCAATCGGATGCGCGTCATTCAGGCGACGGGTCGCCTTGAAGCTGGTCTGGTTGACCTTGTTTTCCAACATCCAGTTACGGGTGAATTTGCCCGACTGAATGTCATGCAGAACACGCTTCATTTCCGCCTTGGTTTCGGAGGTGATGATGCGCGGGCCGGTGACATATTCGCCGTATTCCGCCGTGTTGGAGATCGAGTAGTTCATGTTGGCGATACCGCCTTCATAGATCAGATCGACGATCAGCTTCACTTCATGCAGGCATTCGAAATAGGCCATTTCCGGTGCATAACCGGCTTCAACCAGGGTTTCGAAACCGGCACGGATCAGCTCGACCAAACCGCCACATAGAACAACCTGCTCACCGAACAAATCAGTTTCGCATTCTTCCTTGAAGCTGGTTTCAATGATCCCAGCCTTGCCGCCACCATTGGCGCAAGCATAGGACAGGGCCAGTTCCAGCGCATTACCGGATGCATCGCGATCGACAGCAACCAGGGTAGGAACCCCGCCGCCACGCAGATATTCAGAACGAACCGTATGGCCTGGGCCTTTCGGTGCGATCATGAACACATCCAGATCGGCACGGGCTTCAATCAGATTGAAATGAATGTTCAGGCCATGAGCGAAGGCAATCGCCGCACCTTCTTTCATGTTACCATGCAGCTCGTCCTGGTAAATGTCGCCCTGCAATTCGTCAGGGGTCAGCATCATGACCAGATCCGCCCATTTGGCAGCTTCTGTTGCGGTCATGCATTTCAGACCAGCGGCTTCAACTTTTTTGCGTGTGGCAGAACCTTCACGCAGCGATGTCTTTAACACCACTGTCGCGAAGGTTCATTGCATGGGCATGGCCCTGGCTTCCAAAGCCGATGATCGCGACTTTTTTGGTCTTGATCAAATTAACATCGGCATCACGATCATAATAGACGCGCATGATTGGGCGCTCCCTTTTGTAACTGTTGTTTAAATCAGATGGCGATAAACGCCAAAACCGCGTCTCTCTAGCCGTCTTGGGCAGATGGATCAATGGTGGAGTTGTGTCATTGCGTTCATAAAGCTTATGACGCAATAATCTGTCGCGTTTATGATTAGTGCTGGCCGAACTTTTTCTTCGCTTCGCTCAAGCTCTTCAGCAACTGTTGTCCCATCTGACCGCCATCACCTTTGATTTTCTGCCTGGTGACGACTTTGATCAAATTGATATGTGCGTCAATCAAGTCCAACAGCTTTGCTTGGGGTGGATTGTCGTCGCCAGTCACGTCATAAAGGGACTTACCGAATTGCGTAATCAATGGATACCCGAACATTCCCCCCTGGCCGCGCAATTCACGGGCAACCTGATTAATCGTGCTCAAATGTACCAGACTACGCTCAGGCTCCTCCACCGCGCGGTGATGGGCTTGAACCAATTGTTCGATCGTTTGCCCGACCCAATCCGCATAATCACCTTCCATGCTGGCGATTTTCGCTTCAGCCGCCTCAATAAGCGATGGATCAAAGGGCGGTTCATTCGGATCACTG
>JARGPE010000077.1:13254-17224 GCA_029212835.1 Alphaproteobacteria bacterium
CTGGAAGCACCGCCAGAGAGTTTGTTTTTAAGGCTTCGAGGGATGCGAAACTCCCAAACCGCCTTGGAGCTATTCTTCAGCGTCGACAGGTCCTTCCCCGAATAAACCACCTCTATATCGTCCTTGGTGGTTTGTCGCCGTTCCTCCGGTGGCGTTTTTGCCTTCCGTCGCCGGTCCGGTCCAAAATAACTTGAGCAATAGATATAGGGGCGCGGAGAATGAACCACGGCGGAGATTCGTTGCGCCATCGATTCTGCTGAGAACGGTTTTGCCAGAAACTCATCCATACCGGCATCACGTGCCGTGAACAAAACGTCGGCATCCGCTGCGGCGGAGATCATGATCACCGGCAAAAACCGATCCGGCGATCTGTCCGATCGACGCAACCAGCGCAGGAACATCGCACCATCCACATTGGGCATGAAATAATCACACAGCACAAGATCAACCCCGGTCAGTCCGATCATAGAAGATTTCGACACGCCAGATGGCGCCATTGTCTTAATGCCCTGCTCGCCATTTTCTGCGACCAGAATACGTTCCACACCCAAGGCCCGCAGCACAGCAATAATAATCGACCGCATGAAGGCACTATCTTCAATCACAAGAACAGAAAGCCGCGTAAAATCCAATTGAGCCATGAAAAATCCTTAACTGAAAACTGTACCACCACCAAACATACCATGAGGTTCGATGAATAAGAGTAAATGTTAAAGAAATAGTTTACAAAACTGGTAAATGACAATGTTTAGGTAAAGACCGCTGAGATAGGATGAAGAGAGACATGACCTTGCCCGAGAAAATGACTGGTGTTGTCCTAATTGGTCATGGTGGACCGGAAATGCTGGAATGGCGCGATGATCTTGCCGTGCCTGTTCCCAGCACAGGGGATGTGATTGTCCGAGTTGGTGCAGCCAGCGTGAATAATACGGACATTAATACTCGGCTCGCCTGGTATTCAAAAGGAGATGGATCTCCAGAAGATGCGACATGGACAGGCGCACCGATAAACTTTCCGTTGATTCAAGGCATTGATGTCTGTGGCAATATTGTTGCCGTTGGTGACGGAGTCGATCCGACCCGCATTGGAGAGCGTGTGCTGATTGAGCCCTGCCTGCAAGAAGCCAATGGGAAACAACTGGAAATGCCCTGGTTTCTGGGATCTGAATGCAATGGAGGATTTGCAGACTATACCAAGGTAGCATCTCGCCACGCCTACAAGATCAACAGCGATTTGACAGATATTGAGCTCGCCTCCTTCCCCTGCTCTTATTCAACTGCGGAGAATATGCTAACCCGCACCCGCGTTGGCGCGGGTGACACCGTCTTGATCACCGGTGCATCGGGTGGCGTCGGTTCGGCGGCAATCCAACTGGCGCGCGCCCGAGGTGCCAAAACAATTGCTGTTACAAGCGCCTCAAAGGCACAGGACCTTGAGAAGCTAGGTGTCGCAAAAACAGTGAACCGCGATGATGACCTTGTTTCCAAGCTTGGTAAAAACAGCGTCGATGTCGTGATTGATCTGGTGGCTGGACCGAAATGGCCGGGCCTATTGGACGTGCTGCGTCCTGGCGGCCGCTATGCGGTCAGCGGGGCGGTTGGCGGCCCGATCGTCGAATTGGATATCCGCACCCTGTACCTGAAAGACCTCAGTTTCTTTGGCTGCACGGTTCTCGAACCTGACGTATTTGGCAATCTGGTAAAGCGGATTGAGCGTAAAGAGATCGTACCCTTGGTGGCTGAAACCCACCCATTGCGCGACATTGCTGCCGCCCAGAAGTCATTTTCAGAGAAAGGGTATATTGGAAAGATTGTCTTGGCGGTTCGTTGAGCCAAACCAGTCAACAAATTTCAAACAACGATATTTAGATAAAATCCACGACGAACCCCAGCGCGCGGCCCTTTTTCGCCATCAAAAGCAAGCAAGGTGCGCAACCGATTAAAAGCCCCTTCCAGGACCGATGTGGAATCAACCGACCGACCATCACCAGGGGAGGCGTCGGAATTCCCAGACTGTCCACTGCCTGGACGCGCAAAACCAACGCCACCGCCGATACCATCCTGCGGGCGGGGTTGAATACGGTTGCCGATGCCTGATCCATAATCGCTCATGGCATCACTATATCCGCAGAACAACCCTCAGTGCAATCATAGGAAAACAAGCTAAATCCTAAGGATGACGGCACTGGAACAATCGCTTATATAGGGTGCCATGACAGATCAAACGCCCCCTACTCCGCGCATGTCCCCCAAGTCCTCGGCCAAAAAACCGCCAGCTTGGCTGAAACCTGCCATTGAATTTACCCCATTGGGCGCATTTCTGGTGACCTGGCTGACGACCAAGGACCTAATGCTGGCAACAGCAGTTGTAATGGTCGCAAGCTTCGTGGCCGTCATCATATCCTTCTGGGTTCAGCGGCAAATCCCCTGGATGCCGTTGATGACTGCTGGAATCGTTGGAATTTTTGGCGGATTAACATTGTATCTGGCTGACGAGAGCTTCATCAAAATGAAGCCCAGCATGATCAACACGATGTTTGCCGCCATCCTGTTTGGCGGGCTACTGATCAAAAAACTGCCGTTAAAGGCCGTAATGGGCCAAGCCTTGGAAATGCCAGATCGAGCCTGGAAGAAGCTGACCATCCGAACCGCACTATTTTTTCTGGCACTTGCTGCACTGAACGAATTCGGATGGCGCACCCAGGACACGGATATCTGGGTTTATTTTCGCTTTCCAGGCCTGATGCTTTTGACCTTCGGCTATTTCGCCACGCAAATGCCGTTCATGATGCGCCATGGTAAAGAAAAGCCATCCAGTTAATGCGACGGGGGATGTTAGAGTTTTTATGGCCAAACTAGAAAAATTGATAGAAGACGCGGAAGAACATTATCGACAGGGTCGATTGGATGCCGCCGTCATCGCCTATGAAAAAGTATTGGCGCTGCAACCCGATCATCTGGAGGCGTTGGAATGGCGCGGTGAATTGGCAGTTCAGCTGGATGACTATGAGCGTGCAGTGGAGACACTGGCCCGGGCACGCCAGTTACGAGGCGACGACGCATTTACTGAGTTCACCAATTTGGGCCTATGCTATTACGAATTGAACATGCCGGAAGAAGCGGTAGAGACTCTTTGGCGAGCCGTTCGGCGCAATGCTGATGATCTGGTATCCCATTCTAATCTGGGTAAATCCCTGTATGACCTCTACGCCCATGATCGCGCAGAAGAGGCCATCACCATTGCCGCAGAATGGATGCGGCGCTTTCCTGATGTCCCGGATGCCAAGCATATTGGGGCTGCAATCTCTGGCCTGGGACTGCCAGAAACGGCCAATGCCGCCTATGTCGAAGACATATTCAATGATTATGCGCCGATCTTTGACGAGAAACTGGCCGAGTTAGGCTATCGCGCGCCGGCCTTGATCCTGCAGGCCTTACAACCGCATTTGCCTGGGCCTAATCGCGATCTGGTCGTACTGGATGCCGGTTGCGGCACAGGCCTGTGTGGCCCCTTATTGGCTCCCTATTGCCAGCGGTTGGACGGGGTCGATCTGTCACCCAAAATGCTGGAAAAAGCAAAATCCAAGCAACTCTATGATCGCCTCAGCAAGGCTGAATTGACCGCATTCCTTAACAACGCGCCCGATATGTATGATGTCATCGTGGCAGCGGATGTCCTGTGTTACTTTGGTGATCTTTCTGGTGCTGCCGCGGGCTTTTTAAATGCCCTGGTCCCAACCGGTCGGTTGGGCTTTTCAGTTGAGCGGATGGATGATGCAACGGAGGATGCGCCTGGATATCGATTGGATCAAAGCGGACGCTATAAGCATGATCCAGCCTATGTAGAGCGAATTTTAGAGGAATCCGGGCTGCTAATCATCGATATTACGCAGGAAGACCTGCGCAGTGAGTATGGGACGCCCGTCGGCGGTTTGATCATCACCGCAGCAAAGCCAGCATAACGATGCTT
>JARGPE010000078.1:0-2028 GCA_029212835.1 Alphaproteobacteria bacterium
GTGATCCCGTCAGCGCTGCCATCTGTTTCAATTCTGACAGAAGCCGTGCAACGTCGGTTCCCAAAGATCACATTTTCGATCCTGTCCCAGACGTCACGTGAAATCCTGCGCAATGTGGATGATTTTTCCATTGATGCTGGGGTCAGTTATCTTAAGAACGAACCGATTGGTCGCGTGCTCAGTGCCCCCTTGTATTTTGAACGGTTTCGCCTTTTTGTTCGCCAGGACCATCCACTTGCTGGACGAAAAGAAGTGTCCTGGGTGGATGCGGCCGAACACCCTCTGGCGTTACTGACACCAGATATGCAGAATAGGCGGATCGTGGATGGTGTCTTCACCAGCCTGGATTGTCGTCCGATCGTCGATATTGAATCAAATTCGGTCGTCAGCCTTTATTCCCATATTCGCACTCATGGTATTGCCAGTATCCTGCCGGAACATTTTCTGCTGGTGTTGGACAAGGCTGACAGTATCTGCACTATTCCGCTGGTGGAGCCTGTGGTTGAGCATGAAATTGGTCTTGTCGCCTATGATAGGGACCCGCCGCCGCCGGTGGTTGCATCACTTTTCGAAGTCGCGCGCAGCTTTACTCTTCCTGATATTTTTGCAAACCGTTTGTCTTAGATGAGCCTCGCTGCGGTGCAGCATCGGCATTGCCGATAGGCCTATTGAAAGAACCAATTTGCGCTGCGAGGGCAGGCCAAGGTACTGGTGACGCTACTGGAACGTCCGATGGACCGGAGACGCCCGATGTCAACTGATTCCCCTTTGAATATTGACGCCACTGTTGTTGATATTTGTCGGCATCATGCCAATGCACCCGCAGCTTTGATCGAAATATTGCACGATCTGCAGGAAGAGATCGGCCATGTGCCGCAATCCGCCTTGCCCGCAATTGCGACCGCACTGAATCTGTCGCGCGCTGAAGTGCACGGTGTGGTCAGCTTCTATCATGATTTCCGTGAAAAGCCGGCCGGTGCAGTCACCGTGAAAATTTGTCGGGCTGAAGCCTGTCAGTCGATGGGTGCTTTATCCCTGATACAGCGGATCTGCGCCCGTCATGGTGTAGAACTTGGCGGCACAAGCGCAGATGGCCGCATCACGGTGGAAGCGGTCTATTGTCTGGGTAATTGCGCGTTGTCGCCTGCCGCGCTGGTCAATGATAAGCCCGTTGGACGCATTGATGAGGAACGCCTGAACGCCGCTATCCGGGGTGCAATGTCATGACAATTACCATTTTTGTGCCTTGTGATTCCTCAGCATTGTCTGTCGGAGCGGAGGATGTCGCTGAGGCTATTTGTGCAGAAGGGGATTTAAGAGGCATTGATATCCAAATCGTCCGTAATGGGTCGCGTGGCATGTGCTGGCTGGAGCCTTTGGTAGAGGTTCTGCATGACGGCGTGCGACATGCCTATGGACCGGTTACAGTCGCTGATGTGCCTGGCTTATTCGACTCTAGGTTCCAGCACGCTGGCGGCCATGATTTGGCACTGGGTCCAACCGATGCGCTGGATTGGTTGGCAAACCAGGAAAGATTGACATTCGCGCGTGTCGGCGTGACTGACCCACTGAGTTTGGCGGACTATGAGGCTCATGGTGGGTTGGTCGGGTTGCGTCGCGCGATTGCCATGTCCCGGATGGAAATCGTCGCGGAAGTGACCGATTCCGGTTTGCGTGGGCGGGGGGGTGCAGGTTTTCCAACCGGCATTAAGTGGAAGACTGTATCGGAACTGCCGGATGGGCAGAAATACATCTGTTGTAATGCAGATGAAGGGGATTCCGGCACCTTTGCTGACAGGATGCTCATGGAAGGTGACCCATTCTGTCTGCTGGAAGGCATGGTAATTGCCGGACTAGCGGTAGGGGCATCGGAAGGCTATGTCTACATCCGATCAGAATATCCTCATGCGATAGCAACAATGAAGCAAGCAATCCGACTATGGGAAGAAGCCGGATTGCTGGGGCTAGATGTCGCCGGATCGGGCCAACCCTTTCAGATAAAGGTTCGACGGGGCGCGGGGGCGTATA
>JARGPE010000078.1:2038-11180 GCA_029212835.1 Alphaproteobacteria bacterium
CTGTGGCGAAGAGTCTTCGATGCTGGAAAGCATGGAGGGTAAGCGTGGTACGGTGCGATCAAAACCACCCATTCCTGCTGTTGCCGGCCTGTTCGGCATGCCGACTGTTGTGAACAACGTTCTGTCATTAGCCACTGTGCCCGTTATTCTTGCAAAGGGTGCTTCCTTTTACAAAGAGTATGGCATGGGACGTTCCCTGGGAACGCAGGCCTTCCAGATTGCGGGGAATGTAAAACGCGGTGGGTTGGTCGAAAAAGCCTTCGGGGTCAGTTTACGGGAATTGATTGAGGATTTTGGCGGTGGCACGGCAAGCGGTCGACCCTTTCGGTCTGCACAATTGGGGGGGCCATTAGGGGCTTATATCGGCGAAGAGCAACTTGATCTGCCGATGGATTATGAAAGCCTGGCGGCAAACTCTGCGATGTTGGGGCATGGTGGGATCGTTGTTTTTGACGACACCGTGGACATGGCGGAAATGGCGCGCTTCGCGTTTGAGTTCTGCCAGATCGAAAGTTGCGGGAAATGCACCCCCTGTAGGATCGGCGCGGTCCGCGGCAAGGAATCGATAGAGAAAATACTGCGGGGCGAAGAGGTCGCGCGCAATATCGCGCTGGTGGAAGATCTGTGTGAGGTGATGACCGACGGATCCTTATGCGCCATGGGCGGGTTAACCCCGATGCCGGTGCTTAGTGCGATCCGCCTCTTCCCTGAAGATTTTGACCGTACCCCTGTCGCTGCCGCGGCGGAATAGACGGATAGGAGATGACCAATGGCACTTCTTGAGGAACCTGATTTCGGCACCCCCAAGCGGGAGACTGAAAAGACTGTAACCGTACAAATCAATGGCCAAACCATTACGGTGCCGGAGGGCACGTCGGTGATGCGTGCAGCCAGCGAATTGGGTCAGGATATCCCGAAACTGTGTGCCACAGACATGCTGAACGCGTGGGGTTCCTGCCGTATGTGCCTGGTGGAGATCGAGGGGGTGCGCGGTACGCCTGCCTCCTGCACCACACCGGTTCGCGAGGGCATGAATGTGCGGACTCAGACACCTCGGCTGGAGAAGATTCGCCGTGGGGTGATGGAACTATATATATCTGACCATCCGCTGGATTGTCTGACCTGTGCGGCCAATGGCGATTGCGAGTTGCAGGACACGGCAGGCGAAGTGGGGTTGCGGGATGTTCGTTATGGCTTTCAGGGTGAGAAGCATTTCGCTGAAGCCGCTGAACCGAAGGACGAGTCCAATCCCTATTTCCATTTCGATTCCTCGAAATGTATTGTCTGCTCACGCTGTGTCAGGGCCTGCGAAGAAGTACAAGGCACATTTGCGTTGACGATCCAGGGGCGTGGGTTTGATTCAAAGGTTTCAGCCGGTGCGGCAACAGATGATTTCTTTGGCTCCGAATGTGTTTCCTGCGGTGCCTGCGTTCAGGCCTGTCCGACTGCGACCCTGATGGAAAAGTCGGTCTATGATCATGGCGTGCCAAACCGGTCGGTGCTGACTACCTGTGCCTATTGCGGCGTCGGCTGTTCGTTCAAGGCGGAGATGCAAGGCGATCAGGTTGTTCGTATGGTTCCCTATAAGGATGGCGGCGCGAATGAAGGCCATTCCTGCGTCAAAGGCCGCTTTGCCTGGGGGTATGCCACCCATAAGGACCGCATTACGACCCCAATGATACGCGATAAGATTACGGATCCCTGGCGCAAGGTCTCCTGGGATGAGGCGATTGCCTTTGCTGCAGATCGATTCAAATCGATTCAGCAAAAATATGGTAAAGGTTCAATCGGCGGCATCACATCATCCCGCTGCACGAATGAAGAGGTCTTTGTTGTCCAGAAAATGATCCGCGCGGCATTTGGTAACAACAATGTCGATACCTGTGCGCGGGTTTGCCATTCGCCGACGGGATATGGATTGAAAACCACGTTTGGGACATCGGCCGGGACGCAAAATTTCAAGTCGGTGGAAAAGGCGGATGTGATCCTTGTCATCGGTGCCAATCCGACTGATGGCCATCCCGTATTTGCATCCCGCATGAAGAAGCGGCTGCGCGCCGGTGCAAAGCTCATCGTAGCGGATCCACGAAAGATTGACCTGGTGCGGTCGCCCCATGTGGCCGCAAATCATCACCTGCAACTGCGTCCCGGCACCAATGTTGCCTTGATGAATGCGCTGGCGCATGTCGTGGTGACGGAAGGACTGGTCGATGAGGAATTCGTCGCCGAACGCTGTGAGGAGGCGGATTTTACGCGCTGGCGCGCCTTTGTGGCGGAAGCCAGGAATGCACCGGAAGCCTTGTCTGAGAAAATTGGTGTTGATCCGGAAACCATCCGTGAAGCTGCGCGGTTGTATGCCACCGGCAAGAATGCGGCGATCTACTACGGGCTGGGTGTAACAGAACACAGTCAGGGATCAACCATGGTCATGGCGATGGCAAATCTGGCCATGGCGACCGGTAATATCGGGCGTGAAGGCGTTGGCGTGAATCCACTGCGTGGTCAGAATAATGTTCAGGGGTCGTGCGATATGGGGTCCTTCCCGCATGAACTTCCAGGCTATCGTCACGTTGCAGATACTTTGGTACGCGGCACATTCGAAGCGGATTGGGGGGTGCCGCTCTCGGCGGAGCCGGGATTACGTATTCCCAATATGTTTGCCGCAGCGCTTGATGGCAGTTTCCGTGGCCTCTTTGTGCAGGGCGAGGATATTGCGCAATCCGACCCCAATACGCACCATGTGACGGCGGCATTGGAATCCATGGACTGTATCGTCGTACAGGACCTGTTTCTGAATGAAACAGCGGCCTTCGCGCAGGTTTTCCTGCCCGGTACATCCTTCCTGGAAAAGGATGGTACCTTCACGAATGCGGAGCGTCGTATCAATCGTGTCCGGCCTGTCATGAAGGAGCAAAGTGGCCTGTCTGAATGGGAAGTTGTTGCCCGTCTCGCGCGGGCCATGGGCTATGATATGCATTACAACGCGGCCAGCGAGATCATGGATGAAATTGCCCGGCTGACCCCGACATTCTCTGGAGTCAATTTTGCTCGACTGGATCGTGAAGGTTCACTGCAATGGCCGGTCAACGACAAGGCACCAAATGGGACCCCGACCATGCATGTGTCCGGATTCGTCCGGGGCAAGGGGCGGTTCATGATTACTGAATATGTTCCGACAGAGGAGCGCACGAACCGAAGTTTCCCATTGATCCTGACAACGGGTCGTATACTCAGCCAGTACAATGTTGGCGCACAGACACGCCGCACAGAAAATTCGCGGTGGCACGAAACGGATGTATTGGAAATTCACCCCTTTGATGCTGAAGAACGCGGCATAGCCGATGGTGACAGGGTTTCGATACAAAGCCGCAAAGGTGCCGTGTCTCTGCCAGCCCAAATATCAGAGAGAATGCCACAGGGTGTAGTCTATACGACATTCCATCACCCGGTATCTGGCGCCAATGTGATCACGACAGAATTTTCTGATTGGGCCACAAACTGTCCGGAATACAAAGTTACTGCCGTGCAGATCGTACGATCCAATCAGCCGTCCGACTGGCAGGTGGCACATGAGGAGATCAGGCGCACCAATTACCGTACTGAACCGGAGCCAGCGGAATGAGTGACGACATCAAGGAATTAATCCGTATGGCAAACCAGATTGCCACCTTTTTCCAATCCTATCCGGAAGAAGAGGCGGTGACTGGAACGGCGGAGCATATACGCGATTTCTGGACCAGTGCGATGCGCGCTCGGTTGGGCCGCTATGCGTCTGATAACGGCAATGGGGTGCACCCGCTGGTGATGCAGGCGATGGGCCGTTTGCAGCAGGCTGCATAACCTGATGGGTGGAACCTGCTCCATGGCAACTCTCTTGGTGGACGATGATCCCGCACCTCTGCCAAATACCCGCGTGACTGTTGTCCCAAAGGCGTGGCGCGGCGCGATCTTGCCCGCCAGCCCTCGCGAAGTACCGGAGGAAGTTGCGGTTGCATTGACTTATAATGGCAGTACTCAGGCCGTTATGATGGTAACGCCCGCTGATCTGGAGGACTTTGCCGTCGGTTTCAGCCTGACGGAGCGGATTGTTCGATCTGCCGGTGATATCGAGTCACTTGAAATCCTGCCTCTGGATGGTGGAATTGAAGCCAGAATGTGGATCGCGGATGATTTCAGCACGCAACTGTCCAAACGGCGGCGCATGATGGCTGGTCCAACCGGGTGTGGCCTTTGCGGCATTGAGAGCCTGGCGGAGGCCCTGCCAACGGTGCAGCCCGTTCAAAGCGATGTACGCTTCAGCCCCGACCAATTGATGACCGCGCTAACGGCTTTGACAGAAGCTCAGGCCTTGCACCGTGCAACGCGCGCTGTACATGCAGCGGGTTTCTGGCAACCGGGTCGCGGTATGGTAATCGCGCGGGAAGATCTGGGCCGACATAATGCCATGGACAAACTGGTCGGCGCGCTGGCCCGAAATGGCGTGGCTGCAAGCAATGGTATCGCTGTGATCACCAGTCGTGTGTCCGTTGAAATTGTCCAGAAGGCCGCAATTCTGGGTGTCCCGGTCCTGATGGCGGTTTCCGCCCCAACCGCCCTTGCACTGCGCACAGCGCAGGAGGCTGGAATTACGCTCATCGCGATCGCACGCACCGATGGATTCGAAATTTTCACCCGACCGGACCGGGTATGTGACATGCGCTGTCGTTGATTTATCCGCAAAGGTAGACTTACACTGGTTAATCCGCAGTCAATTGCGTATTTTCCGACGGGCTTGTCACGTCAGGTTTCGCATAATGCCTGACCTACTCTTTTATATATGCCCTGAAAATGTGTACCGGTTACCTAACGTCAAAAGACAAGATAGTTACAGTTACCATTGAGTATTTATCTGCCGTGCTTTGAAGACCAAATAAAGTTGGTTGCGAGACCCCGCAACCAAGCATTACCAACGGCTTAGCGCTAATCACGCTAGGTCGTTATTGCATTCGGTAAGCAATAGGTAAGCAAGGAGCCTGTGCCGTCAGATCACAATGTCTGCGGTGTGGCGTAGGATGGATCGGACCATGCTCATTGCCGCAAGGGCGGAGGATTTTGGGTTGTCCGGGAGGGTTTTGCCCTCCAACTGGATCGTGATCTGTCCGAAGGCACCGCTTGCCTCGATGGCATGATGATTGCCCGCCGCAGTTGGGTCGGCGATCAGCACGGCTTCCGTCTCATCCAGTCCCAATCCGGCCAGGGCGACCATGGCAGCCACATTGGCATTCTTAGGATAGCGCAGGGCGGCTTCGCGGGCAGGGCCGCGAAAATGTTCGGTTGGTTCCGTAATTGATGCCAGATCTATAACGGTTTCCGCCGGAGTTCCGGCCCAGCCAAGGGGCGGTTTGCGGGCAACATAGCGCACCTGGGACAGGCCTCCGATTTTTGCGGAAGACAGGGCATCGATGCCCCCAATCGCACCAGTCGCAAATTCCAACTGGGTTTTGCCCTTTTGAGCTGCAGCCTCCAGTCGCTGAACTAAAACGGGATCTGCCATCGCCCCAACAGATAAGGACAGAACTTTCACTCCCGCCTCTAACAGGGCAACGCCATGATATGTCAGGCCATTATGGCCGGCACAATCAACAGCCAGGTCGAGCCTGTCAGTGGGCAGGTCCGCTACATCAGTTGCGATCACCGCATTGGCGCCCCCGAATGTGCGTGCGGTGTCTTCTCGGCCTGGACGGCACAGGACTGCGGCAATCGTTACACTACCGTCTGTCGGCAGATGATCGCGCACATAAGATGCGATTGGTCCATAGCCAATGATTACCAGGGAAAGCATAAAAGGGTTCCTTAGTCTTACTTTTCCAAATACCGAATGATCATATCCGAAGCATGCTCAATCCGTTGCTTCAGGCGTGCCGGCTTCATCAAGCCCTGATTGAAAATGGCTTCAAACGTGTATCGGTGAGAAATATAATGCGCTGACAGTGCGGTGATGGAGATGTAGAGATCCGTCGGGTCGACATCATCGCGGAATTTTCCGGTGGCCGCCCCTTTTTTCAGGATCTCCTTAATCGTATCCAGCAGCGGGTTATACATTTCTGGAATTTTCTTAGACTGTTTTACATGCCGCGCTTCATGCAGGTTCTCACTGGCCAAAAGGCGATTGAATTCCGGCATTTCGACCCAGATTTTTGCGGTGAATTCAACCAGTCGTCGCATTCCTTCTTCCGGATCCATGCCACGAATGCTGAGGTCGCTTTGCCGATCACGGATCGTGGCATAGGCCCGTTCCAGCACGGCAATGAACAGTTTCTCTTTGCTGCCAAAATAGTGATACAGCGCGTTCTTATTCAGTTGCGATGACAAGGCAATGGCATCAACACGCGCGCCGTCATAACCTTTTTCTGAAAACTCTTTTGTGGCGGCAATCAAGATTCGCTCTTGAGAAGCAGCGGAGTCGCGTTTCACTTCAGGCTTCGCCTTCTGTAGGGCCTTTGCCATTTTAATTCCCCAATTCGTATTGTTTCCCAAACAGAACCATCGCAATGGTAAAGGGGGTAATTTTGTTGTTAAAACATGCCCAACTGTAACAATGGACACGATCTAGACGTTTCCTGAATGTGGCCTGTTTTACAGTGTCCCAAATTCAAATACAACTGGCAGCATCCCTTTCCACAAACCAATAACAAGGCTTGGCAGTCCCCCCGTTGACACATATTATCTAACTAGTTAGTTATTATGCAATGTCATATTGTTGAGGAGAGGGATGGAAATGTCGGGCGAAGCATCGATAGAAGCGTTGTATTCATTTGTTGATGCAGATGCTTTTGAGGCGACCGCTTCGGATCGGTCGATCGACATTATCAACCCCTGGACCAATACGACAGCAGCACGGATGCATTGTGCCGGAACAACCGGAATAGATCATGCCGTCGCTGCGGCGAGAACGGCGTTTCAGAAAAATCGGTACGCGACCCGTTTGCAGCGATCCCAATGGTTAGAGGCCGCCGCGGCCCGTATTGACGCGGATCAGGAAGCCTTGTCCGGCATGATGGTGCAAATGATCGGCAAGCCAATTAAGGCTGCGAAGTTTGAGGTTGGGCGTAGCGCCGCTTTCATACGATCCTGTGCCCGTCATATCCTTGAAATGGCAGGAGAGATGGTGCCGCTGGATTCCAGCGCGGCTGGGGCGGGTCGTATTGGATATGCGGATCGCGTCCCCTATGGTGTCGTCCTGGGCGTGACCCCCTTTAATGCCCCGGCAAACCTGTTGGTTCAGAAGGTTGCGCCAGCCCTGGCAACTGGCAATGCCATTATTGTTAAACCATCCCCTGAAGGTGCTGCGGTTGCCTTACGAATTGCCAGCTTGTTCGTTCAGGCGGGCCTTCCTGAAGGCCTGTTCCAGGTCATCCTGGGGGATGCGCAAGAGGCACTGACCCTGGCGGCCCATCCGGATGTTGCTGTGGTAACCCTAACGGGAGGAACTGCCGCCGGAGAGGCCCTGGCAAAGGCTGGCGGCGCCAAACCATTTTTAGGGGAATTGGGCGGTAATTCCGCCAATATTGTCTGCGCTGATTCGGATGTCGAGGATGCGGCGGCGCGCATTGCCCCTTCTGCTTTCGAGGCCAGTGGTCAGCAATGTATTTCAACACAGCGGATTATCGTTGATCGCTCTGTCTATGGGTCTTTTGTTGAAGCGTTGCTGGACCGTGTTTCCAAGCTGAAGGCTGGGGATCCGGCTCAGGCCGATACGGATTTAGGGCCGGTTGTTCATGTCCGCTCAGCCGAGCGTATTGAGGGAATGATCAATGATGCTGTCGCGACGGGGGGCCGATTGCTAACCCAGCCCAATCGGCAGGGCTGTTTGATTCATCCAACCCTGATTGAAGCGGTGCCGACCACTTGCCGTATCGTGCAAGAGGAGGTTTTCGGCCCGGTTGCTGTTTTGATGCAAGCCGACGGCGTTGATGATGCAATCCGATTGGCGAATGATTGTGAATTTGGTCTCCAGGCATCGTGCTTCACGGGCAGTTTGGAAACAGCCTTCAGGGTCGGGCGCGAGGTTCAGGCTGGGTCGGTTTGGATCAATGAAGCCAGTCGCTTCCGGTTGGACAACTATCCTTTCGGGGGATTCGGGAAGAGTGGCTCAGGCCGTGAAGGCGTCAAATATGCCATGGAAGAAATGACGACGCTGAAATTCCTTGGCATCCGGCTGCCGTCGCAAAAATGACCGGGATGATCTGATATGCTGTCCGATATCCAGGACCCAACCAAATACACCGCCACCAGCGATGGTGCTGCTGTTGTGACTGCGGCCGTATCAGAAGCAGCCGATGCTGGTCTGGCGATGTTTAATAAGGGCGGGAATGCCTTTGATGCGGCCTTGGCAGCTGCATTTGCGGAAACCATTTGGTTGCCGATGAAATGTGGTTTGGCAGGCGATATCGTTGCGTTGTTCAAACGCCCGGGTGACCCGGTGCGCGCAATGTTGGCGATTGGTCGCGGTCCACTGGCCCTGGCTCAGGGGGCACGATTGACGGCGACGGGGCCATGCTCGATTGGCGGCGCTGGCGCACCGGAAGGCTATGCGCGGTTGGCAGGATATGGTGACCTGTCACTACAATCATTGCTGGAACCAGCCATCAGAATGGCCCAGGAAGGGGTGAAATGGACACCCGTTGCGGTCCGTCTGACAGAAGAATCAGAAGCATTATTGCGAAAATGGAATGGTGACATTCCGTATCTTCCGAATGGCAAGTTACCACAGGTTGGTGCGGACCTACACCTGCCTGGCCTGGCAAAACTGCTACAGGCATTTGGCCGGGATCAGGGTCGATTGTTCCATGGGGAAATCGGGGAAAAGATTATCTCCCATGTCAATGATCTGGAAGGGGGGCTTCAGCGCGATGATATGATCCGCGCGGTTGCAACTGAAATGCCCTGCGATTGCACGGTGCTGAACGAAACAGACACTCTCTTTACAACGCCTCATCCCACCCATGGCGTCGTCCATGCCCAGGCCTTGAAAGGCACATTGGATGGGGTGCCAGAAACACAGGCGCTGGCAGAGGCGCAAGATGCTTTTGGGTCCGGTGCGACGGGGGGCACGTCGGTTGTTACCGCAGCGGACTCACAAGGGAACCGCGTCGTCTTGGTG
>JARGPE010000078.1:11190-17212 GCA_029212835.1 Alphaproteobacteria bacterium
ATTTCCGCGATATGGGGCGGGTGTTGTCGTACCGGAATTTGATCTGGTGCTGAACAACAGGCCTGGGCGGGGATTCGGGAATGAAGTTGGGCCCGATCATTGGAACACGCCTTCCACCCTGTCCATTCCCGCGACAACATTGAATGCCTGGTTCTTAGAAACAAAAGGGTCAGAATTTTGGGGTGGGACGCCCGGTGGCGTGAATCAGGCCGTATGGAACCTGCAGGTAACCCATGCTCTCTTGCAGGGCTGTGCGCCGCAAGCGGCAATCGATGCTCCCAAATGGGGTCTATCTCCATCGGGTGACATCATCTGGGAATCCGATCATGCGCAGCGTGATGAGACGCAAAAGACAATTGAGCCCCATGGCCATCGGTCTGCCTTGCAGATCATCGAAATCCTGAAAGCAAGCGGGGCGATGCGGGTTGGCGTTGATCCCAGAACCAATGCTGCCGCGAGCTTTTTATCATCACGAACAAATCCACAATAAAAAGGAGAGAAACATGGCTGTAGCCCGTCACCCGAGACCAGAGGAATTAGAAGGGGTCTCACTGGAAAAAATTATGGAAACCTATGTCGCGCGGTACAAGGATCGTAAGGCCGATTGGAATGCCTTTGAGGATGCTAAGGTCGAAGGATATAAGCGCGCGCAGCATCGCTTTATCGGTGCCGGCGGTTCCGGAAAGCATAATGGCACAGATTTTATTCCGGCTCGCGGCTTCACCTTGTCGATCATGTATGTTGAACCCGGCCAGGGAAATGCGCCCCATACCCATGAAGTTGAGGAAGTTTTCTTCGTCCTGCAGGGTATGTTGACGGTGTTCGTGGAAGATGAAGCGGGCAATCGCGTGTCTCAACGCCTGGGCCCCTGGGAATGTGTATCCTGCCCGCCTGGTGTTATTCATGGCTATGAAAACGATAGCTTGGAGCCGGTCTACTTTCAGGTCATGCTGGGGCGTGGCCAACCGGAAACGATGGGTTATTCTGATGACTCGTTGTTCCAACGTCGCAGCAATCATCTGAATGACGATCAGTAACCGCCAAACCATTCGGGGGCGATCTTTGCCAGGGATAATTCAATGAAAGCAAGTCCATTTGCCTATTTTGCCCCGGGCTCCTTGCAAGAGGCTTTGGATCTGCTTGGCAGTCTGGATAACGCCAAGATCCTGGCGGGTGGGCAGAGCCTTATGGCAATGTTGAATTTGCGTTATGCCATGCCCGATCAACTGATCGATATTAATGGCATATCCGATCTGGCAGGCATTTCTGATCTGGGCGCGCGCCTGTCCATCGGGGCGATGACTCGACAGAGGGTTTTGGAACGAGACACTATCTTGTTACAAAAGGCCCCCATTTTTCGGGAGGCCCTGTTGCAGGTTGGACATATTCAAACCCGTAATCGAGGCACCATCGGGGGCAGCCTGTGTCATCTGGATCCAGCGGCGGAATTGCCTGCCTTGGCAATGTTGTATGATGCAACCTTGATTGCGCGTTCCGCCAATGGGGAACGCGCGCTGCCTATGGCGGAGTTTCCTGCCTTCTATATGACGCCCGCGCTGGAACCCGATGAGGTTTTAACCCGGATAGAGTTTGATCCCTGGCCCCAGGATAGTCATTTCGCCTTTGTTGAATTCAGTCGCCGCCATGGGGATTTTGCCATCGTTGCGGCCGGGTGCCTCTTCACTGTGGCATCATCCGGCACGATTGAACGGGCCGCGATTGTGCTGGGTGGTGTCGGGGCTGCACCAATGCGCCTGACAGAGGCCGAAAACAGTCTGATTGGGCAAGTGCCGGGCAAGGAAGCATTCGACTCGGCCGCGCGGGCTGCCCAGTCCATCGAGGCAATGGAAGATAGTGTTTATTCCGCCCAGTATCGATGCCACCTGTCAGAAGTGATGACGCGGCGCGCCTTGATCAAGGCATGGGACAGACAACAGGAACGCGCAGCATGACAAATTCAGCCGAAACCCTTCATACAGTCACGCTGACGGTGAATGATGTGCCCCATGAGGCGCGCTGTGTCGCGCGCCAGAATCTGGCAGATTTCCTGCGCCATGACCTTCAATTGACCGGAACCCATGTCGGATGTGAACACGGTGTGTGTGGTGCCTGTACCGTGCTGGTGGATGGCCTGGCCGTTAGAGGTTGCTTGATGTTGGCGGTTCAAGCCAAGGGTCGATCCATTACCACGATTGAAGGTTTAACCCAGCCCGATCAGCAACTGGGTATCCTGCAAGAGGCATTTGCCCAGCACCATGCCCTGCAATGCGGCTTTTGCACGCCTGGCATTCTGATGACCCTGGTGGAGGTGTTGCAGGACGACCCAGACCCCTCAGAAATGGCGTTGCGAGAGGCTCTGTCTGGCAATCTGTGCCGGTGCACCGGGTACCAGAATATCATTGATGCGGCGCTTGCTGCTGCGGCAGCCCTGCGCAAGAACCAGAAATAGGAACACCCTCATGGATCCTCGCTATATTGGTCAGTCCGTCCGACGTCAGGAAGATGACTCCCTGCTGCGGGGCATGGGCAAGTTCGTCGACGATCTGGCGCCCCACGGCCTGACCCATGCGGCCTTTCTGCGCAGCCCCGTTGCCCATGGCCGGATCCGCACGATCGATACAACGTTTGCGTCGGAGGTTCCGGGTGTTATCGCTGTCCTCACGCTTGCTGATTTGCGCCCCGTACTGACCTCGGATCGTTTGCCGGTTCAGTTCAAAAGCGATGGTCTGCCCCCCAATATTGGCCCCTATATCCTGGCTAAAGAAGAAGTAGTCTATGTCGGGGAAACGGTGGCCCTGGTGATCGCGGAAAGCCGCGCTATTGCTGAAGATGCGGTGGCCCTGATTGATCTGGATATCGAAGAACTGGACCCGGTCACGGGATGCCATCAAGCGGTGCAACCGGGCGCACCCAAAGCGGCACTGGATCGCGACAGTAACATCTTTGCGCAATTTGAGATGGGATATGGGGAGGTCGATCAGAGCTTTGCCACCGCCGCCCATACTGTCTCTCTATCTTTGGTTCAGCATCGCGGTGGAGCTCATCCGATTGAGGGGCGGGGCGTCTTGGCCCATCCAGACTCCTTATCTGGTCAGATGACCGTTTGGTCCTCCACGCAACAGGCCCATGAGGCACGCGGCTTTCTAATTGAACTGCTGGGGCTGGATGAAACCCTGCTGCGGGTTCGCACGCCGGAAGTTGGGGGCGGTTTCGGGGCAAAGTATCTGCTATATCCAGAAGAAGTTTCCGTCACAGCGGCCAGCCTGTTGCTGGGGCGCCCCATCAAGTGGATCGAAGATCGGCGGGAGCATTTCCTGGCGGCCATTCAGGAACGGGATCAGTTCTGGGACGTTGAAGCGGCCTGCGATGCTTCGGGTAAGCTGATCGGCATTCGCGGCACCATGATTCATGATGGCGGGGCCTATGTCCCACAAGGGGTGAACCTGGCCTATAATGCGGCAACGGCAGTGCCAGGCCCCTATGATCTGCCAAATTACAAATTATCTGTACAAGCCGTTGCGACCAATAAGGTGCCGACGATCCCGGTGCGTGGCGCGGGATATCCAGAAGGCACTTTTGTCATGGAACGCGTGCTGGATGGCTTGGCAGACGCCGCGGGTCTGGACCGGATTGAGATTCGCCGGCGCAATTTGATCCCAGCATCGGCCATGCCTTTCTCAACGCCGCTGAAATCACGTTCAGGGTCGGGCATTACCTATGACAGCGGTGATTTCCACGCCATGTATGAACAGGCGTTGAAAGAAATTGATCTGGGTGGTTTTGCGGATCGAAAAGCACAAGCCGCGAAGGCGGGCCGACTGCGGGGAATTGGCGTTGCCTGTGGGATTAAAGGTACGGGACGGGGTCCCTATGAATCCGCAACGGTGCGTATTGGAAAATCTGGCAAGGTTACGGTCTTCACCGGGGCAATGCCCATGGGGCAGGGACTGAAAACAGCCTTGTCCCAGATCACGGCAGAATCCCTGGGCGTTGATCCAGGGGACATCACGGTGGTGTGTGGCGATACCAATACCATTTCTCTGGGGCTGGGTGGCTTTGCCAGTCGCCAGACGGTGGTCGCCGGGTCGTCGGTCACGGTGGCTGCAAAGGCGGTGCGAGAGCAGGCGCTGACCATCGCGGCCGGTCTGTTTGAAGCCGATGTCGGTGATATTGAACTGGTCGATGGTATGGCGCGGGTTAAGGGCACGGAAATTCAGGCAAGCTTGAAGGAACTGGCGAAGATCGCGGGCGGATCGCCGGGCTATTCCCTGCCAACCGGTGTCACGCCGGGCCTGGAAGCTACAGAATACTTCATGCCGTCAGGCCTGACATATGGCATGGGCGTTCATGCGGTAGAGTTGGAAGTCGATGCAGAAACCGGTGCGGTCACGCTACAGCGTTACGTTGTCGTCAATGACTGCGGTCGCGCCATAAACCCGAAGATCGTGGTTGGCCAGATTCATGGCGGGGTGGTGCATGCGATCGGAAACGCCCTGTTTGAGTTTATGGGATATGATGAACAGGCGCAGCCCACGACGACGACATTGGCAGATTATCTGATGCCCACGGCGCCAGAAATTCCGCGCATCGATGTGCATTTGGCAGAGTATCCAAGCCCGCTCAATCCGCTGGGCGTGAAAGGCGTGGGTGAGGCTGGATGCCTGCCTACAGCAGGTGCGATTGTGTCTGCGATTGAAAATGCGCTGGGATCAAAGAATCAGTTGATTCAGCGCATCCCTGTCATGCCCCAGGATCTGTTTCAATTCATCCAACAGGGCAAGCAAACCGACGCTGCGTGATTGTGCTGGTTAGGCGGCCCCGAAGACTCGCTTGATCTGACGCCACATCAGCCAGAAGAACAGCGATATGCCGGAAATCGGGTTGCTGGACTCTGCCTGGGCTGGTTTTTCTGATGCCGGTGTTGTGGCCGTTGGGGATGCTGCGGGACCCTCGGACTCGACCGCTGGTGCCGCCGCGACCGGGCGCGGGCTCTGATTGATCTCTTTATGCAGGTTCTTTGCGAATTGTCCGATCAGGTGGGTGGCCAGATCATTGATCATGCCTGACCCCCGGCCATATTGTGCGACCGATCCAGACAGGTTTAAAACCGATGTGATCTTAACTAGGGTCTCGTTCCCCTCTGGCTCCAGCAGGAAGGAGACATCAGCAGTGGCGCCACCCCGGCCCTTGGTATCTCTGCCTTCCGCATGCACCGTGGCTTTGTAATCCGTATCGGATCTGTCGGTGATTTCCGCCTTGCCCTTGAAGGCCAGGACGACGGGGCCCAGGCGAACTTGAACTTCGCCCTGATATACACCGGCCTCAACATCAGCGTCGGTCAGTTTCGCGCCCGGCATACAGGGAGCGATGCGCGGAATATCCAACAAGACCTTCCAGGCTTCGTCGCGCGGCAGCGGGACCGAGAATTGGTTTTGAATCTCCATGTCGACCTCAGAGTTTGATGTTGATGTTTTTGGTGTCGGTGCTGGCCAAAAGCTCTTCAAGGCCCTCTTCGCGACCCAGTCCAGACTGTTTATAGCCGCCAAAAGGCGCTCCGACAAAATGCGGACCGGCATGATTGACCCAGATATAACCAGCCTCTACCCGCGCGGCGGCCCGGTGGGCAGTGGTCAGGTCCTTGGTGAAGATGGCAGCGCTAAGACCATAGTCCGAGTCGTTCACTTGTTCGAACAGATCATCTTCATTCTCCCAACGGAAGATCGACAGGACCGGTCCGAAAATCTCTTCGCGTGCGATCTTCATCGACATGTTGACGTTGGAAAAGACCGTGGGTTGAATGAAAAACCCGTTTTCAAACCCCTTCGCATTACAGGCCTTGCCGCCGCATTTCAGGGTTGCCCCTTCCTCCAGTCCAGCCTGGATATACATCAGGCTTTTTTCAAACTGGGTTTTGCTGATTAGGGGGCCCATGGTCGTGTTTTGTTGGGTGGGGTCGGCGGGCCCAAAATGTGGACAGCCCCCGACAAAAATTTTCAGAAACCCCACAAGAATGGATTGGGGC
>JARGPE010000315.1 GCA_029212835.1 Alphaproteobacteria bacterium
AGGCATCACCTGAAAGCACGGCCGCAGAGAATAGTGTCATCATCGCCGCCGAAAACCTGACCGCTGAAATTACCCGCCTCTCCGATGGCTTGGATTTAATCGAAAACCAAGTGCTGAGTGACATCAATATTATCGTCAACAACGCCAATGACTCGATTACTGAAATTGATCGCCTGAACAATCTTATTGTGACTGAAAAATCGGCCAATCGCCCTACCAGCGCGCTGGAAAACAGTCGAGACGCGGAAGTTCAGAGACTGGCCGAAATCACAAAATTGAGAACATTTGAGCGGGATGATGGAACCCTGTCTGTCTATACGACCTCTGGCCTAATCTTGGTCGATTCAAGCCCAGAGACCTTCACATGGAATGAAGCAACACGGTCATTGACCATTTCTGGGTCCAACAGCACGAATTTGTTAACCAGCAACAAGATACCCGATGGAGAACTTGGGGCGTTGGCGAATTTCATCCGAACGGATTCTGCGTCCATATCCAGCGGCGACGCCGGTGATGGAACCTTGGAGAAAATTCGGAATCAGTTGGACGAATTGGCCTTTTCTTTAGCGGATAATTCCACTGCGCGTACGTCAGGCTCAGTGTTCGTCCAGGACAACACGGACCTGACAGGCAGTGGTATCATCACAGCCGGCAATACATTGACCTTTACAGTTGGTGGCGTCTTGCAAG
This sequence comes from Alphaproteobacteria bacterium, assembly GCA_029212835.1. GTDB lineage: Bacteria > Pseudomonadota > Alphaproteobacteria > UBA8366 > Aestuariispiraceae > Pacificispira. The sequence continues at coordinate 691 of JARGPE010000315.1, forward strand.
GGACGGTAACGGTTGCTGCTGGCGATAGCATCGAAACGGTCCTCGCCAATATCAATGCTGTCAACCAGGTGAGTGCCCGAGTTGATGGTCACGGCCATCTTCAAATTCTAAGCGATGGCGGCGCATTTACAATCGGTGGAACGGCAGCGTCAGAATTCGGCCTGACAACCAGTCAAGTTGCCGCCGATCAGGACGACACCTTGGCATATGCTTATGAAGCGGAACGAAGCCAAGGCGGCATTCCCTTAACCTCCGCAACGGTTATGAGCAGCATTACGGGTATTGCAGTGGGCGATTCCTTCAATTTTAACAACACATCGCTGGGCGGGGCCGTAACCTATACAGTTGGCGCCGGCGATACGGTCCAAACCATGTTGGATGCCATCAATTCCCAAGATGGCATGTATGCCCGCATCGGCGACGGCAATGTCCTGGAGATCACCAGCAAAGCCGGGGGGCTGACCCTGAACAACGTAAACAACACCCCATTAACGGCCTTGGGCTTTACCGTTAATGGCAGCGCTGCCAGCATCAATGGCACGGCAACCTCTTCGCAAAGTACGTCTCTGTTTGTCGCAGAGTCTGGAGGATCACCCCTGAATGTAACCCGTACAAATATTGCCCTGACAACCGGACTTTCCAACAACACCCAGACCCTACGTATCGGCAATAGAACAGAAATCATCGCAGCCTTAAACAGCAGCAACCGTTCAATCAACGGATCAGGCAGCACGATTGCAAACACTGATTACACCGGCCTCTCCAATGGTATTCTGACGGGGCTGGCACAACGTGCCGAACGGGCAACGTTGCAGGCAGAGGAAAGCGAAGGCCTGCGTGCCGGTCTAAACCAAGCCTTGCGTGACGAAGTCGGCGTCAATATTGACGAGGAAATGGCACGCCTGACTGTGCTGCAAAATGCCTATGCCGCCAGCGCCCGCGTCATTGACGTGATCAACCAGATGTTCCAGGCTCTCGACGCGGCGGCACGATAAATTCAATGGTAGCCCCTCTTCCCCTTCGCGTTGGTGTTATCGGACTTGGTGTCGGAGAACGCCATATCGTCGGCTATCAAGAAATTCCAGGCGTCGAGGTCGTCGCCTGTTGCGATATTGACCCGGCAAAAATGGCTGCCGTTGCCGCCCGTCGCAGCGTGCCTCACCTGCACAAGGATTACAGCACTCTGCTCGCGGATCCCATGATTGATGCCGTTTCCTTGTGTTCCTATGATAATGCCCATGTTGAACAGGCTGTCGCTGCTTTTCGTGCGGGTAAACACGTTTTCTGTGAAAAGCCTATTGCCCTGGATCGGGCTGGGTTGGATCAAGTCATCCGCGCTTGGTCCGATAGTGGCAAACGCCTTTCTTCAAACCTAATCTTGCGACAAAGCCCCCGTTTCAAAGCCGTGCGCGATATGGTCCGAAATGGTGACTTTGGTGATCTGCATTATATGGAAGGCGACTATCTGCACCAAATTCTGTGGAAAATCACGGAAGGTTGGCGCGGCAGGATGCCATTCTACTGTGTGACCTATGGCGGGGGTATCCATCTCATTGATCTGATGCGCTGGATTGCAGACGAGGAAATTGTTGAAGTTACGGCCATGGCTGCAAAAAAGCTGACCAAAGGGACCGACTTTGCCTATCCGGATACAATGACAACCTTGATGCGCTTCAAAAGTGATTTGATGGCCAAATCCACAACAACATTTGGGCCACAGCGTCGAAAGTTTCATTCTCTGAACATCTATGGAACCAAACTGAGTTTTGAAAACGCCAATGGCCCTGCCCGACTATACCATGGGGATCAGCCTGAGGATGAAGAGCCTTTCGATATACCCTATCCCGGCATGGAGAAGGGTGATCTCTTGCCCGACTTCATTGCAGCAATAAGAGAAAATCGCAGCCCCATTGTCGATGCAAGAGACGTTTTCCAGGTCATGAACATCTGTATAAGCGCCTGGGAAGCTGCGGAAACAGGACGCACCGTCAAGGTTAGCTCGGTGGTCTAAGGGTCAGAAAATTCAAACTGCTTTAGTTGAAATCTGGCAATTGTCACAAAGCACACCACAAAAATAGGCATGCATCTGACTACAGATGTCTACAGCATTCTATACTCCACGTCTCG
>JARGPE010000079.1 GCA_029212835.1 Alphaproteobacteria bacterium
CACCAAGTACGCGTATCTATCCCTATATGCCGGGTTATGAGAACATCGTGCGCTTTTATCCGATCATGTCGCCCGGAGAGCTTGAATTATCGCTCGACCTATTTGGGGTTGCTGGCGAGCGTTTGGTAGACAATGAGGTCATCGGATCGATTTCAAATCCAAATGGCAAGGATTTTGATCAATCGATATCGGCAGTATTACGTTGCCACGGTATTGATGAGAAGGATGCGAAATCGTTTCAGATTTCTGCCCGACCGCTATCGGGCTGCACGCCGACCCGTGTGAACCATCAACTTGTTTATAGTGCTGGCGGATTGGAAAGTTCACTTAACATCTCGCTCAACAATTCGAACACCTATATCTCGGAGACCAAGACGGGTTTCAGTTGGGGCCAGATTCCAGTCGGTGATGCCCTATCCAGCAGTTTTGGCGCGCTTGGTATGATGCCCAGCGATACGGCAAGCCTGTTCAATCTTAAACTGTTCTCCGATGACGGCATGATCGTTGAACGGGACCTTGATGTGCCGGCTATGAGTGCGGCTGTGTTTCAGGACAATGAGCTCCTTGGGTCTTTGCTGAATGACGCAGCTAAATCGGAATGTCGATATATCTGGTATCAATTGAGTTCTAAACGCGCGGATTCCAACGCCGTTGTTGTTACCAAGCATCTTGATACCGGACATACGGTTGGCGAGCATGCCTTTTAGGCTACTATCCGAGCAGAGGGAATCGCCCGCGACCTCTCGTTTTTGATAAAATCAAGACATACTGTCTTTTGACATCGCAGCACCAGTGCCTGGTGTTCATCGCAATTCTGATAGGAAATAATAGAAATGCGCTTAGTTGCGGTTATTCAGGCCCGCATGGGGTCCACACGTTTCCCGGGTAAGGTTTTGCGGCCTGTTTCAGATGTTCCGATGCTGGCCCGCATCGTCGCGGCGGCCCGTTCGGTTCCAGCTCTCCAGGAAACAATTGTTGCGACCGGGGAAGAAGCGGCCAACGACCCTTTGGCGATCTGGTGCACCGACAATAATGTTCAGTGTCTCCGTGGAAGTGACGATGATGTTTTGTCCCGAATGGTGCTGGCGGCAGAGCATACAAAGGCGGATGCCATTGTTCGGCTGACCGCTGACTGTCCGGTTGTTGACCCTAACGTGATTGCGCAGGTTGTTGCTTTATTCATTCGAGAGGGTGTTGATTATGCCTCCAATGTTTCTCCGCCAACCTGGCCGGATGGCCTTGATTGTGAGGTTGTGTCTTTACCAGCGCTGCAAATCGCTGATCGCGAAGCAATAAGGGCTTCTGATCGAGAGCATGTAACACCATTTATTAGAAACAACCGCGCACGGTTTCTTGCCGCTAATCTTTCGTGTCCATTGCCGGGAATGTCAGGCCTTCGTTGGACCGTTGATACGCCGGATGATATCACTCATCTGGAAATGTTGTTTACCCGTCTGTCTGCAATCGGCAAACGCATTGATGGACCGGTCTCCTGGACTGATCTCCTCTGGGCGGAAGAGCAATTGGATGGTGTGCCAATACCGGACCGTCAAAATCGCAATGTTGGATATCAGGTATCTCAAGGTTTGGATCAGAAACTGGGGAACCGCCCGCCGGTCTCATTCGAACGATCAGCAAAGGCTCTGGAACGGGCGGAACGCCTAATCCCACTGGGCGCACAAACCTTCTCAAAAAGTAAGATACAATTCCCAATAGGAGCCGCGCCGTTGTTCCTGACCGCTGGCAAGGACGGTCGAGTTTGGGATGTTGATGGTAATGAATTCGTTGACCTGATTAATGGATTGTTATGCGTATCACTGGGCTATTGCGATCCCGATATTGATGCCGCGGCGAGGCGACAGATTGATCGGGGCATCAGCTTCTCGCTGTCGACGGAACTAGAAGCGGAACTGGCAGAACGTCTCGTGCGATTGATTCCGTCTGCCGAAAAAGTCAGGTTTGGCAAGAATGGGTCGGACGCGACCAGTGCGGCGGTTCGCGTCGCGCGTGCGTATACCGGGCGGGACCGTGTCATCGTTTGCGGCTATCACGGTTGGCACGACTGGTACATCGCAACTACCTCGCGGGTACTGGGTATTCCCGCGGCAATCCGCGATCTATCCCACACAGTTCCTTACAATGATCTGGACGCCATGGCTTCGGTCTTTGCCGCCCATCCTGGGCAGATTGCCTGCATCGTGATGGAAGTCGCCAATGCAGTGCCCCCCCAACCTGGATACCTGGAATCTTTAAAACAGCTGGCCCATGACAATGGTGCATTGTTGGTCTTCGATGAGATTATTACTGGGTTTCGCTTTGCTATGGGTGGCGCGCAGCAACTGTTCGGTGTGACGCCGGACCTGTCCTGTTTTGGTAAGGGAATGGCAAATGGTTGGCCTATTTCGGCGCTGGTGGGACGTGCTGATGTGATGGATGTGTTCGAAGATATATTTGTCTCCGGAACATTTGGCGGAGAGGCGGTCTCCTTGGCGGCGGCTATCGCGACCATAGATAAGATGGAGAAGGTCGGCTGCATCGACGCCCTTTGGAAAACTGGCAATGTTTTGGCGAATGCTCTAAATGAGCAGATTCAAGTGAATGGGCTGGGTGATACGCTGTCGCTTAAAGGTTTCGATCCGTGGCGGTTGCTTGGCATCAACGATGCGCCTGGCGGGGACGCAATGGCGATTAAGACATTCCTGATCTATCAAATGGCGCGGCGCGGTGTTCTGACGCTTGGCAGTCACAATATCTCCTATGCTCACAACGCTGAGGATATTCACCAGGTCGTTGATGCATATTCGGAGGTTTTGCCAATCCTGGCTGATAAATTGTCCCGTGGGGTTCTGGAACAGGAATTGGACGCACCAAAGATAGTACCCCTTTTCAAGGTCCGATAAGCTCGTCGAAAAGATGACATTCAATAAGCGCTTTTTCTTTACTATTTCGCCTGGTCGAAGCGGCCAAGGCAGCTTGTCTGAATTAATGAAGGCTGCGATTCCAGAGGCATTCGTAGCCTTTGAAGAGCCGAGCGTTAAGCCAATGTTTCCGGGGCGTCTTGCTAATTGGGAACGTCTTTTTCGGCGACGATACATTGAAACCAATGAATTATTGGGGCGGGGGGATGTGCTGCGCGCCTTTGACGCGGGAGATACGGCGTCCCTTTCGCGCTATGCCGAGTTGCGTTTGGCCTGGATTGATCGGCAAATGACGCGACGTGGAGTCGATACTTATATCGATATCAGCAAGCATTTTCTGCACGGATTGCATCGGCCAACCCTGGGCTTTCTTAGGGCACGCGGGGATTGGCCTGTTAGGGTGATTCGTCTGGTTCGAGATCCGATCGAAAACATGCGCAGTTATTTAAATAGAAATAAAAAGATCAGCTTGGACTACGGCGCCACCAACAGCTCATTCAATGAACTCCAACTGGATCCAAATGGGTTAAGTAAGGGTGAATTGTATTTGCATGCGTGGTGCGAAACCTATTTGCGCGGAGACAGTCTTATTCAGGAATTTGATCTGGCTCCTGCCGAAACAATTGCAACGCGGGATCTATCCAATCCAAAAGCGGTTGAAGTGTTGATGGATCGCCTTGGACTTCCCCACGGTGCAGTGCCAGTGTTGCCTGCCCAGAATACCAATATTGAGCGGGGCTTTCGTACTACCGAAGTCGATGCGCACGATGTTGAATTGTTTAAGCGGTTTATGGACAAAGTGCCAGAAGACTTGCGCCGTCGTCTGCCTCTGCCAGAGGGGAGCATTAATGTTTGATCCAGTTCTGGCGCTGAAACTTATGATTCCGGGATACCGCGCCCGATGGGTGAGCCAGGCAACCGTATTCCTGCGGGATTTAGATGCCATTTGTGCCCAGTTTCAGTTTGAAGATGGAGAGTTTGGCCCGATCGCACGGCGTAAAGATGGTCGCATACATCTACATGGCGTGCAAACGCCGCCGAAGGACCTGGAACTCTTTAAACTTTTGCAGAAGGAGGTGCCGAGCGGGCTTTCAGTTTGGCATTTCCGACTCGCGAGGGATTTGGTCACGCGGTACATGTATCCGCATTTGCGTCCTGACTTGACCCCGGTGCTGGCCAAGGATGATCCTCCCGATGCATCCGCCTTGGTTGGGTTCCATGGCCAACAGAAGGATGGAGTGGATGATATCGCTGACAACCAATTGCGTATGGTCTACCGTGCTCTATTCGCGCCCTCTGAAACCGATATTATTATAGATTGTGGTGCATTTATCGGTATTGGTGCGGCTGCGGTTGCGCCGCTTGTTGCAAAAGGGCGTTTGATTGCGTTGGAAGCTGACGCTCGCAATGTTGCTCTTCTTGCGCGAAATACGTTGGAAAATGGGTTGGATAATGTTGATGTCCTGCACCGGGCAATCTGGAAGCATCATGGTCAAACGCTTAGTCTTGCCACAGGGGAAGCCCAGGCAAACACCCTGCGTCATGATGTTTTTGATGGGGGAAACCGCCAGCCGGTGCAGACCGTTACCATCGATGGGCTAGTGACGGATTTCGGTTTTAGCCGGGTTGATATGCTCTCGTTTACCGTCAACGGCGCCGAAGTTGAAGCATTGGAAGGCGCGCGTGAAACATTATTGAACCACCGGCCCCGCGTGCGACTCGCTGGATGGTACCGGCGAGGTGGGCAGACGGTTGCTGATTTATGTCGCCCGTTGCTCGAGCAGGCGAATTACCATGTTCATGTAGGTCCCAAACTTGGCGTGCTGGCTCTGCCGCGAGAACGTCTGAAGGGTGGGGGCGCGACATGATCGGTATTTTCGGTGAGTTCAGACCCACAGGGATTAGGGCACCGCTTCTGAAGGAATTGGGGCAATGCCTGCCAATCAAGGTTCAGGTAGAAACATCATCCGATGATGCGGGCGGCATTGGCGTTCATTATCACAAGAAGGCCCCTTTTGGCGGTCTTCATAAACAGGCCATCCTTTATGCCGGCGCGGTTGGAATCGTCCATGACCAGGAAAGCCTGACGGGGCAGTCCGAACAATCTGTTGCCGCGTTAATTGCTCAGTTATACCTCGAGAATCGTTTAGACGAATTGGCTCGTGTAAACGGTTCTTTCGCGGCAGCGGTATATGACGCGAAAATTCGTCGCCTGGTTTTGATAACGGATCGGTTGGCCAGCTATCCGATCCATCTTGCCATGCGGGGGGACGGATGGGTCTTTGCATCCTCTATTTTCAGCCTTATTCGTTCGGGTGCAGTCGCCCCGCGCATGGCAAGTGATGGGTTGGCGCAGCTATTCACTATGCAACGGACTGTCGGTCGAACCACGAATATTGCCGGACTGGAAGCCCTGCCCGCGGCTTGTATCACAACGCTGTCTGAAAAAGGCCGAAAGGACGAATTCTATTGGCATCTTAACTGGAAACCCAATGGGTCACGGGCGGAATTGGCGGAACGACTGGCCGAAGCTTTGCGAGCCGCGGTTGCCCGTCAGACACAAGGACCTTCGCCCGCACTGTTATTATCCGGGGGGATTGACAGCCGTCTTGTTTTGGCTGCATCGCCACAGGGCGCCTTGAGCTGTTGGACAACGGCGAGTTTCGATGATAACCCAGAGTTAGCCATCGCCCGTCAAACAGCCCAGATGTTCGGGGCCCGGTTCAACCCTGCAATTGTTGAACCCGGAGATACGCTCGACGTGCTAGAGCATGAAATTAGAAGCAACAACGGCCTTTATCCCGCGTCATTGCCGATTGGTGCCTTTATGCCTCGCGTTGCTGCGGATCATGCGACGGCTCTGACAGGACACGGACTAGATTATACGCTTCGTGGATATTACCTGCCTGCACGATTTCTGACGATCTCTGGTTCCAAAACACGATTGCCGATGATTAAGCCCATACCGGCCAGGCCGGACGCAGCCTATGTTTTGGGGAACTTACGTCAGGGGCCACCGCTAAGAACACTTAACGCATTGGTGCGCACGGAAAGGGTGGATCAGTGGTATGACAGTCAGGTTGATGCTATGGCGTCAGTATTGGATCCCCATTTGCAGTCGATGGAACCGTTAAATGCCTGGGATGCTTTTATTCTACACTCTCTATCCAAACATTACGCATTTACTGGAATGATGTCGATTCGCGCCCTTTGCCATCTGAACTTGCCTGCCTTTGACCGAGACGTATTCGATGTTTATCTCAGTATGACCCCTGCGGAGCGGGTCAGTGCAGAGGTTGTGCGTCGCGCATTGAGGATTTTGTCACCGGACGTTGCGCGGTTGCCAAATGCGAATACAGGATTTCGAGCAGACCTGCCTCTTTGGGCAGAGACCGCCGCGGTGTTGGGGCGCGCAACGGCACGACGGCTGGGCATTGCGCGGCGACCAGAGAAACCCAGCGCCATGCATTCGACAGGATCATGGCAGTCCACACGCGCACTTTTCGCACAAGAGCCAGGCTTCCGTCGGCGCTTCCAGGATATTCGGGCGCGGTTGGATAGCATTTCGATGGGCGTTTTCAATACGGATGCGTTGGCCCAAATGATCGATGATCATTTGGACGGTCGCGCGCAGCATACGAAATTACTGCGACAGTTACTCAGTCATGATGCCTTTGTGCGGGAATATGAGATTAATCAGCATGACTAGACTGTTTCCCTACCACCTTTCGTTGGATCCAGAACTAGAAGCGTTTAGGTCAGAGATTGAATTTGCGTTTGACTTCGTGGATCAGAATTATGGGCTGGTGCGCAGTTCGAGCGCTGCCCGAAAAGTCTATTATGGGCTCCGCGCTCTTGACGGGCATTCGGATATCTACTGTCCAGCATCATTATTTCCGACGGGCATAGATGTAGCCGATGATGGGTTGCGACCGGCATCCGATGGTCTCCGTTGCATTGAAAACGGGAAAGGCAGGGCACCGTTGCTTCCACCAGAGAAGCCGTTGAAAAATGGCCTTGGATATGACGCACCGGGCCTGATCTTTCATCAGTTGAGCCGGTTGGAAGAACGGCAATCAGTAGGATCTGATCCCTACGGAAGATTCCCTTACGATGCCACTTTGGCGGCCAGAACAAGGCGGTACAATAGTCCCCTGGCTGATCAGGCGGCTGAAGATCTTGCGCGACTGATCACAGGCGACGTGACCCCCATTCCCGTAACGAATTTTTCGGTCGTGCCGACGCATGATGTCGATAAACTGCGGGGTTATAATTACGCAATAGATCCTTTGCGTTTCGCATTGGGTGATATGGTGAAGCGCCATGATCCTGCCCGTGCATTGAGACGGTTACATCGAGGTTATTTTGCGGGAATGCCCTGGAGCAGTTTGACAGAGCTAATGTCCCTGTCTGAGCATTATGGCGTTCGCAGCCAGTTTTACTTCATCGGGCCGTCTTGGGCATCGGAAGATACGCCTTACGGGCACACAATGCCGAAACTGCTGAAGCAAGTCGTTAACGCAATCCGCAAGCGAGGTCACATTGTTGGCTATCACCCTGGACATGGCACTTTCAACAATGCCGAGTACTGGCGGTCCCAGCGTGATGCGTTGGAAGCAATAATTGGTGGGAATTTACGGCACGGACGCCAGCATCGTTTGGAATACAGTTTTGCCCATACGCCCGATATCTGGTCCGAGAATGATATGATATTTGATTGTACGCCTGCCTTTCCGAATGCCACGGGGTTTCGAACAGGCACTTGCCGACCCCACAATGCTTACAGTTTAGTTCATCGCCGCAGTTTGCCTGTTACTCTATTGAGCACACCAATTCAGGACTTTGCCTATTTCAGCAATGGTAAGTATCGGGACATGACGATCGACGCGGCAGTCCAGGAGGCACGTCAGGCAATCGACGTCTGTCGCCGCTACAGGGGGACCGTCTGTATCCTTCAGCATTTGGGACAAGTTCATGATCCCGCACGCAGTTTCTACAAGCGCGTATTGACGGAATGCTTTGAACCCGGGCTGGGTGAAAAGACGTGACGGAAGATTTTACAATTGGTGGCTATGAGACACTGTTACGGGCATTGGACGAACGCGGCTATGTTTCGTGTCGCTATCAGGACGTGGTTCCTGCAAGGCGGAATGTTATCTTGCGGCACGATATCGATTTCTCACCCTCCTTTGCGCTGGCTCAAGCCGAGGTGGAGGCGGCCCAGGGGATGTGTGCCAGTTACTTCTTCCTGACGAACACCCCATTTTATGAGATCACATCAGACGAAATACGATCGGTGCTGCGCAGTTTGAAGGCGTTGGGGCATGAAGTTGCTCTGCATTTTGATGCCGCCCTCTATCCAGATGACAGGGATATTCTGGATCGTGAGGTAAATAGGGAATGCGCTATCTTGGAGGATTTAATCGCCGAACCGGTCGAGGTGATAAGCTTTCACAGACCCGCCAAAAGTCTGCTGAATTGCCCAGATTCCATCGCAGGCCGGTTTCACACCTACCAACCAAAATTTTTTACAGACATCGGCTATTGCAGTGACTCACGAGGGCTGTGGCGCTATGGCCCTCCATTAGACCATTCGGCAATTCAAGAGGGGCGGGCGATACAGTTATTGACGCATCCTATTTGGTGGGCACATAAAACAGCCCGCACACGGGAGGCCGTTCTGGCTGATTTTGTCCGTGGCAGAGATGCCAGTATCTGTGAGGCAATCGCTGAAACGATCACTGGATACGATCCAAAGACGGGCGTCATCACTGACCCGCAGAAGATTGATTAATGGTGATTAAAATTAGGTTTTTCAGTGTTATGGCAAACTTTCTATTAGTAATTTTGCCATATTCTGAGTTCTTGGACGTATTCTTGAAGGTGAGTTGAAATGAGCATCAGCGACGGTGTTTTCATCCATGAAACAGCAATTATTGATGACGGTGTGGAAATTGGATCGGGCGCAAAGATCTGGCATTTCGTTCATGTCTTAACTGGCAGTAAAATTGGGAGTGGGTCCATTCTAGGGCAAAACGTCATGGTTGGGCCAAAGGTAACTGTTGGATCTGGCTGTAAAATTCAGAACAATGTTTCAATTTACAAAGGTGTGACGCTTGAAGATGACGTGTTTTGTGGTCCGTCCTGTGTCTTCACTAATGTATTTACCCCACGCGCCTTTGTTGAGCGTAAAGATGAATTCTCTACGACACTGGTGAAAAAAGGCGCGACGATCGGTGCAAATGCGACGATCATTTGCGGTACCACCGTTGGCGCCTATGCCATGGTTGGGGCCGGTTCCGTCGTGACGAAGGATGTCAAAGACCATGCCATAGTGGCCGGAAATCCCGCACGCCATATTGGTTGGGTTAGCCGGACCGGGGACCGATTGGGCGCTGACCTGGTCTGTCCGCGCACTGGCGAAACCTATGGTGAAAATGAAAACGGACTGGTGTTGAAATAAAAATGGCAAATCAATTGTCTTCGTCTGAGCATCTGGCATTCATTGACCTGCAGGTCCAATATGCCACCAACAAGAAGGAAATCGACGCAGCAATCCAGCGCGTTCTTGATCATGGTCAGTATATCATGGGGCCGGAGGTGGAGGCGCTGGAATCTGCCCTCGGTGACTTCGTTGATGTGCATCATGTCGTAGGGTGTTCTAGCGGCACCGACGCGTTGCTAATGATTTTGATGGCCGAAGGTATTGGTTCAGGGGATGCCGTATTCGTTCCCAGCTTTACCTTCACAGCAACGGCAGAAGCGTTGCTTTTGCTGGGCATACAACCCGTTTTTGTGGATGTGGACCCAGATGATTTCAACATGAGTCTAGAAGATTTGGAACGCCGTATCGACGCTGTAAAGATCGCAGGACAGTTTATACCTCGTGGTATCATTGCAGTTGATCTGTTTGGGTTGCCGATAGAATATACCGCTTTGCAAGCCATTGCAGATAGGCACGACTTACGCGTTTGGGGCGACGCGGCACAGAGTTTCGGTGGATCTGTTGGCAGCAAGAAGGTCGGTTCTCTATTTCGCGCGACGGCAACCAGTTTTTTCCCGGCAAAGCCGTTTGGGTGTTATGGCGATGGTGGCGCAATTTTTACGGATGACGACGGCTTGGCCAGAATCCTGCGCTCCATCCGTGTCCATGGCATGGGTGACACCAAATACGATATTGTCCGGACCGGCCTAAACGCTCGGCTTGATACTATTCAGGCAGCGATTCTGTTGGCAAAATTACCAAATTTTGCAGTGGAGTTGGAACAACGTGAGGCGGTGGCTCAGAAATATGATGCCTTGCTGTCAGGCGTGGTCCAGGTTCCACTGCGGCGACAAGGACGCTCTAGCACCTGGGCCCAATATACGATCAAGGTCGACGCAGATCGCCGTGATGAGATTAGCGCGTCCTTGAAGCAGGCGGGTGTGCCGACCGCAGTGTATTATCCAAGGCCAATGCATTTACAAACTGCTTATTACGAACTTGGTGAGGGTGAAGGGTCCTTACCTATCAGCGAAGCCTTGTCGCATGAAGTTCTAAGCCTACCGATGCATCCTTTCCTGACCGATGAACAGATCGAACAGGTCACAGACGCCTTGATCGCTGCAATATCGGCTTGATGAGGAAAAGATGAGCAGTTCCATACGCTCGGTGGTCTATATTGATGCGGGGACGGGCCGAGGTGGCGCATCACGATCATTGTATTATCTGGTTGGGCATTTGGACAAGAGTGTCATCCGTCCAGTAATTATTCTATTGCAAGACAATCCACTTAAGGAATGGTACCAACGAGAAGGTATTATCGTTGAGTCGATCCCGACCATCGTTCGTTTCCGGCCGGGAGAGCGCCATAATTGGATTGCGTTCTTGTTGTTCCTTCGTTCTTTGCCCAACTTTCTGACTCTTCGTCGTACCGTTCGCCGATATTTGGACGGTAATGGTGTTATCCACGCAAATCATGAAAACTTGGCAATCACGGCTTGGCTTTTGTCTATCACACTTGGTTGTCCCTGGGTTTGTCACATCCGCACAACATTGGTGCGGACATTTTGGGCACGTTGTGTCTATCGCCTCATCCGCAACAGCGCAGATCACGCGGTCTTCATCACTGAGAAAAACCTTGAGCATTTTGCCGATTTGGTTGGGCCGCCCGACAATTCGCGGGTAAGCGTGATATACAATAGCTACGTTGAAGAAAGGGAGGTGTGTCCGCCCCTTGACGTTCCAGGTGATCCTGAGCACCGATCATTTCGGGTTCTCACTTTGAGCAGCATTACACCCAATCGAGGCATTGACCGACAGATTGAGGTCGCGCGAGTCTTAAAGGCGCGGGGAATAAAGGGAATTCTGCTTATTATTTGTGGTGGCCCACAACATCGTAGCCTTCGTACCGTCGATGGTCGGTCCAGTTTCTATGACCAAGTGGTCGCCTCTGTTGATCAGTATGGGCTTGAGGATATCGTTTACTTTGCTGGACATGTGCACCCGCCAGAACGGGCGTTGAAGGCCTGTGATATCTTGATAAAGCTAGGCCGTGAAAATGTCCCTTGGGGTCGAGATCTGATTGAAGCCTTGTCTCATGGATTGCCCATTGTAACATTGGGCACGTTTCAGGGCTTTGTTGAAAATGCAGTAAACGGGTTTATTGATCCAGAATTCGATGCAGAGCGGGTTGCCGATAATATATTGACCCTTCGCAATGATCCTGCGTTGCTTGAAGCGATGCGGGAGAGAAATTTAGAAAAATCAAAGAAGTTGTTTTCGCCACGTGTCGGGGCTTTGGCCATGCAGAAAATCTACACGGGATTGGTCTCGTGAAGTTGCTGATTTCTCAAAAGCATTTGAAGACAACGCAAGCGCTCAGCACAGATGAAGCGATGCTGGAGGCGTTGAATAGCAGACTTTTGGATATCGTATCGCACGCGGCAGCGATCGATCAGCCATTGCTATTTGTAACAGGGGCACCGCGTTCTGGGACAACACTTTTGTCTCAGGCGATTGCCGGATATTTCAATCTGGGTTTCATTGACAATCTTGCCGCAAAGTTCTGGTCTGCTCCTGATATTGGCATACGGTTGTCTCGTATGACATTTGGCATGGATAGGGTGCCAGAAGCGATGTCCGATTTTGGTCGGACAAAAGGATCCAACATTCATGGTTTTCATTTTTTCTGGATGAACCAGCTCCAGTTGACCTGGGTGGATGATTTATTTTCTGATCCAGTCGATCGTGGTGTTGATTGGCAGGTTTTAGGATCTCTGCTTGGTGGAATCCAACAAGCGGATGGCCGTGCGTTTTTGATGAAGGGTTATTATCCATCCTATTATATGCGGCGATTCTGCGATCTAAGCCCAAATGTCCTTTTCATTCGCATTAATCGCAATTTGCTTGATCAAGCGGCTTCGATACGTGAGGCGCGACTGTCTGAATTGGGGCGCGATGATGTTTGGTGGAGCATGCAGCCACCAGAAATCTACGATCTGGTTCAGAAATCGCCAGCAGAGCAGATTTCGGGTCAGATTCTAGGCCTAAATCGATATTTTGATAGGCAATCACAGGACCCAACTGTTCGGTGCCTTGATTTGGATTATGATGCCCTCTGCGAAAACCCGAAAGCATTGCTGATGCAGATTGGCGAATTTGTGTATTATAGTACCGGTAAGACATTGTCGGTGCGCGGTGCGCTGCCATCCATTGCCAAACGTCGAACCGCCGAAAATAAAATTGATTGTGATTTCCAACGTGCGATAGAAGCTGCTATTGCGGCGTTTCAGTAAGAGATCATGCGTCGTTATAGTTAAGAAGGTTAGGTATAATTTATGAAAGTTGCCGTTGGAATTCACCAACCAAATTATCTTCCGTGGCTGGGGTATTTCCGCAAAATTGCCTTATGTGATCGGTTTGTGTTTTTTGACAACGCATTGCTGCCGCTTGGAAAGAGTTTTGTATCGCGAAATGCAATTCCAACTCTTCAGGGGCCGCTTTGGTTGACTGTTCCCGTCGCGAAAAAGCAGATACTTTTGGCAGAGGTGCCGATCGTGGATCAGCGGTGGCGAAGGAAACACATTCAAACCTTGAGGATGGTGTATAGTAAGGCACCTTTCAAAGATGTTCTCGATTCTGTGGTTATACCTGTATTAGAAGAGAAACAGAAGCAGATAGCAGATTTGAATATTACTTTAATTGAGGCATTGTCTCATTGGATTGGTCTATCGCAGGTGGAGTTCGTGCGCGCTTCGTCTCTGGGAATTTCTGAAACGGGTGCGGATAGTATTGAGCCAATTTTGAAAATGCTGGACGCGACACATTATGTTACTGGTAGCGGTGCAGGTACGCAGCATTCAATAGATGTTGAATCACTGAAAAAGTTGGGGATTGAGACACATTTTATTTCATCTAAGTTCGCTGAGTATTCGCAGATGCAGATGCCGTTTATGGTAAATATGTCAGCTATTGATGCTTGCGCCTGTATTGGGCC
The DNA here is from genome assembly GCA_029212835.1 of Alphaproteobacteria bacterium. Classification (GTDB taxonomy): domain Bacteria; phylum Pseudomonadota; class Alphaproteobacteria; order UBA8366; family Aestuariispiraceae; genus Pacificispira. The sequence continues at coordinate 13,397 of JARGPE010000079.1, forward strand.
AAGTGCGGTGCGAGAATTGTTGTTGAACGCATCCGAGCAATGATCGAATCGCGACCCAGCTTAGCTGTTGTTCTGCCTAGCTTTAGTGGCGGTGGCGCGGAGCGGGTTGTCTTGACCATTGCTAAGGCGCTGGATGCGCTAGGATACCGGGTGACGGTAATCGTTTTGAACGGCACGGGACCGCTTAAAGATTTTGTCCCGGAAACCATCGATGTTAAGGATCTCTCTGAACCACGTGTCCGGAAAGTGATTAGGGAGTTGGGAAGGACATTATCGAACATTGCGCCAGATGTAATTCTCTCGACCATGGGTTACCTGAATATTGGGGTGGTTGTTGCAACTGTGTTTCGCCCAAATCTGCGACGCGCCCGGATAGTTTTGCGCGAAGCCAATATGCCATCGGCGACTGCTGCTGCGTTGGGCAGCAACTTTTTTACAAGATTCGCATACAAGATTTTGTTCCGACGCGCCTCAGTGGTTCTCTGCAACTCCATACGAATGCATGATGAATTGGTGAAGTTTGGAGTTGATCAGCGTTGCGTTCGGCAGATTGATAATCCCGTAGATGTTGAAGGTTTGCGACAGCGTGCAATCCCAGTTCGACGAAGAGAGGGTGATGGCCCTCACTTTGTTGCGATTGGAAGGCTGGTTCATCAAAAGGGATATGATCGATTGTTTGATTGGATGTCGCAAAACCCTGTGCCAGGTCTTTTGACTATTATAGGGGATGGTCCAATGCGAACTGACTTAACAAAGCAATTAGATCAATTTGAGTTGTCGAAACAGGTTGCTTTGATTGGGTTCGATAGTGACCCTGCTCCTCACTTAGCAGGGGCAGATGCCTTGTTATTGCCATCACGCTGGGAAGGAATGCCAAATGTCGCACTTGAGGCATTGGCGTTAGGTGTTCCTGTAATCGCAAGCGTTGATGCTGGGGGCATTGATGAATTGGCGGTGGATTGCCCAAAATCTATTATCACAGCTTCGGACGGTCCGTCTTTTACAGAAGCCATGCGCCGAGTGACACCACGTCGCGATATGAATCTGCGCCCGTGCCAACTTCCAAATCGATATAAGTTGGACGGCGTTGTTCAGCAATATAAGGAAGTGCTATTTGACGGTCTTTGATGTTTGTAAACAATTTGTAGACTTGGATTTTTTCAAAATAAATATTTGGGCAATAAATCGCGTGACTGGCAAAATGTTATGAGTCTGATCTAGAAATGTAGCGATGTTTTGAACTACCTTTATATCACTATATTCATCTGAGCGCGTTAGCTTTTGCAATTCTGACATTCGTAATTGCGTGGAAATTGGCATTACAAAATCAATAACGCCACTTTCAGTATCATATACCCATCCTAAGGGCGCTCCAATATTTGCGTTGGAAATCCCTATTTCTTCCCAAAGTTCATCTTGTATTTGACGTTCAATATCCACATTGCCATTTGGCTGAAGCGTTACACCTCCCGAAGGAACCATCTCCCAAAAGCCTGGATATTGTGTTACCCAATTTGCGCGTTTTCCTAAAACAAGACCGTCTTGACACATAAGTATGCCAGACACGGCAATTGGCTGAATTTTTAAACGATTGGCTAGCTCCGCATCACGCCGCGCCGCTGCAAAAAGTTGATATGGGGCTTCAGCCACATGAAATATTGGCGGATCAACTTTTTTAGCGATAAGAATGCTGCCCTTTTTAAGGTGCGGAAATTCCATCAATAATTGATTCCAAATCCGATCACTAAGGGCCATATCCTCAGGTGATATTACCAATTCTTGGGAAATCTTGAAAATTGGCGTGTGTGAAAGAGGATGCACACTGATCATTCGTCCGTCGCCCTCTTCTCCAAAATATTGAAGCGCCCGTGTTTTCCTGTCTGCAGAAATCCGCAGGAGTTGAAGGTTCTCAAGGATCTAATGTTGTTGTTTGCAACACGAGCTTTTAGCGTTTGATACCCTCGCATCGCATAAAATGCATCAATACCATATTCTAATAGTAAGGAAGCCAAACCCTTACCGCGAAAAATTGGTACTATTGCGATGGAAATCTCATATTCACCTGCTTCGTCCAGATCAAACTTGATCATTCCCACCTTCTCACCAGCTTTCTCAAATATGAGTGTTATGCGCCGCAGCAAATCGGGGTCAGACTTGAAGCGGTAATCTAGTTCGTCAGGGGACAATAGTCGCGGTGTCGCGAAAAGTTTTACAGTTTCAGGCTCATTTCTAAGCTCATATAGGAATTGTCTATCATTCTTCATAGCCAACCGAGGAACCAGCGCGATTCCTTTTTGACGATCCAGAACGCGTGGTAAACTTTCTATAGTTTCAAGAGCGCCTGGTACTAAAGGCTTGTTCAGTGGAACATATGCAAAAGTTCTTATACCCGCCTTCTGCGCTGACAGGACACCAGTCTTGGAATCCTCAATCGCAATGGCATTCTCAGGTGAGGATTTGAGGATCTTGAGCGCTGTGAGGTACGGGGCAGGATCGGGTTTTCCGGGCTTCGTCTCATCACCAACAATCGCTTCAATCAGCGATTTTGCTTGGTTAGATTCTAAAAAGGCTTCGACAAACTGTTTGTTGTTTGAGGTCACGATTGCTGTTTTTATAGTTTTTGCTTCGGCTCGTTTGAGAAGTTTTCTTGCGCCGGGGGTCAGTTGAGTCTTGCTATTGAAATCTTTTACAATGGAAAGATAGTCTTCAAAGGCTTCGTCAATATCACGATCTACCTGATGTCCCATGAACAGCTTTGACACTACCTCCTTTAATGGAGGACCGTTTAGGCGCTCGAACTCGGCAACGGAGGCAAGAATTCCGTTTTGTGAGCAGAAGGCGAAATAGGCTTTCCGCATTGAATCCAAGCTATTGGCTAGTGTCCCATCAAAGTCCAGCAATAAAGCTCCTGGGGATGTTGAGTTATGTGACGTCAATTGATCATTTCCCAAGAAAGCGGCTCCCCTCGTTTGATTGGGTGTGTTGCCGACCGTCCGATGATTTGGGGGAGATTCTTAGGAGCAATCCCATAGCCAGGTCGCAAACTTGATACATTGTGCCTGCTAAAAGTTTCACCTTTATCAATGTCTCTAGTTGCAAAAAGGGAGCGCCGAAAGTCCAACGATGCTCGCTCTTTCTCTTGAGGACCATAACTGACGTCCCCTCGAGCTTCCCAAGCAGAACGAGTGAATTTGACTAAGTCTCCAAATTGGTCTGGAAGGCACGAAAAGCTTGAATCTGCGGTTGGCGGTTCGCGCGCATCAATGACATGTTTCTCTATTATACAGGCGCCTAATCCAACGGCTATCATGGATTGAATTGCATCCATCGTATGATCAGAATATCCCACGAGGCATTCAAATCGAGATAACATATCTGGAATTGTCGCGAGGTTTGCTTCCTTTGGGTCTGCGGGATAGGCGCTGTTGCAACGTAAAAGTGCAATATTTTGCGCTCCCCCTCGTCGCGCTGCGGAAACTGCTTCATCTATCTCCTCGACGTTGCAAAGACCGGTCGAAATAATTAATGGCTTTCCTGTGCTGGCGCACAATTCAATCAGTTCTGAATCAACCGCTTCGAACGAGGCAATTTTGTAGGCTGGCGCATCAAGTGCCTGAAGCATTTTTACTCCTCTT
>JARGPE010000080.1 GCA_029212835.1 Alphaproteobacteria bacterium
AAAACAGTTGATTTAGTTGCCCGAACGAAAGGAGAAATTAGCAAAAATGACTCCCGAAGCGTCACCGCCCGATCTCTTTGACCAGACGCTCACTAACCGTGCACCTGCAATCCAAGACACAGAGCAATTCGAACAAAACCGCTATAGTGCAATATGAACTGCCCGTCAGAACGCGCATTGCACGGACGTATCCAGATCTATGAAATTAGATTGATTTAATCAAACAGACCGTATGGCGTCGCACTGACCTTACGTGGCTCAATCGACACAGATGGGCCAGCAGGCTTGTCCAGTGCCGTAGCCTGATAAGGCAATACCCGATCTCCTATGGCCTCATCTGTAAAACCAGCAGCATTACCAGACTTGGAAAAAGCGTCATAAGACACAATAGGCCCAGAAACCGGCCCCATCGGCGGCGGTGACGGCAAATCTTCCGCACTGACCAATGGCACTTGCGCGCCAGCATCTGATTGAGAAGATGAATTTAAGGGTGCCAGCGGGTCCAAAGGTGCCAAAGGATCAAGATTTGGATCAAGCGGAGCCAGTGGGTCAAGATTAGGCTCAAGCGGAGACAATGGATCCAAAGTACCCGATGATTCATTGGGAACTGATGGATCAAGATTGGGCTGCGCAGGAGCCAGTGGATCTAAGACCCCTGACGAATCAAGCGGTGCCAAAGGATCCAAATTTGGGTCCAATATATCTCCCGTCGGAACATTGCTTCCAGCGCCACCATCCAGTGACTTTTCTAAATCTACCGTTTCAGGTGGCAAGGGATCCAAGACACTGCGACCGTCTCCAATCTGCGGCACATCCAGCGATGACAACAAAACACCGCCAGTGGCCAAAATTCGGTAAACACTGAAAATCTCGAGGAACTCAGTCGTAACCAAATTGCCCTTGGCGATAAAAAGTTCATTTTCCGCATCCAGCAATTCCAAAAGATTACGACCACCAACATCGAACTGTTGTTTATAGGTTTGGCGCACCCGATCATTCGCCTCAACTTCGCGACGCTGCGCAGCCAGCCGGTCACGCGCGCTGGTCAATGCGTTCCAGGCCAGACGCATTTCTTCCTCTGTCAGGCGGACTGCCCGATTAAGACGCTGACGCGACTCCCCAATTCGATGCACTAACTCTTGCACACGGTTGCTGTCGCGGAACCCTCTGAACAAATTGTAATTCACTCGAATAAGAGCAGCAGCACTCAAATCAGACCCGCGCGTGCCGCTTTCATTCTGAGTCACATCCGTATTCAGCTCCAGATTGACTGTCGGCCAAAAGGCCGCCTTACCCGCACGATACTCCTGCCTGGTCGACTCAAGATCCGCGCGAGAAACAGCAATGGTCGGATTGTTGCGCAACGCAAGTTCCACTGCATCTTCAAGCGTTGGCGGCAAAGCCCAGGTCAAGGGCACCGGACGAACAAGCTCCGTCGGGGCCTCCCCAATAACCCGCGCGTAAGTCGCGTCGGCATCCCGCAAGCGACCTTCAGCCTCAGTCAACGTAGCCTGAGCTGCCGCAAGGCGCGATTCAGCCTGCTGCACATCCGCCGTTGTTGCGGCACCGCCCGCCGCCTTTTGCTCAACAAGCTGCAAGGTTAACTCGTGACTGCGCACATTGTCTTCGGCAATGGCCGCCAGCTCGCGCTGCCGCAATGATTCAAGATAGGCCTCAATCGCATCTTGGCCAATAAACTCAGATGACTCTCGCACACGGCGCGTAGCGGAAACCACGCGCCCCTCTTGGCGCGCGACATCCGCATCGGTCGCACGGCCATCAAAAAGCATCTGCGTCAACGTCAAACCAGAAGTATAGGTGGGCATACCAAAACTGCCCTCATTATTCCCACGGGCAAAAGTTGTGCCGTCGCGAGTCGCCTCATAGCCTGCAGAGCCGCTATAATCTAAAACTGGGAGATACTGGCCACGAGATTGCTCAAGCTCATACTCAACCGCCCGCTTGTTTTCGGCAACGATTCCAACATCAGGGTTGGTCTGCAGGGCAGAGCGAACAGCGTCCTTCAGTGACGTTGCAGAGGCAACACCAGGGCCACCAACGACCAACGCAGCAAGCATCACACCCGCCAACAACCTGCATTTGAAGGGGGCAGATTGCTCATCACAACGCCAGCATTGATATCGCTTATAGCCAAAAATCATTAACCCTGCCTCCACCATTTTGAGAGGAACACCACCCACCAAGGAAACTATCCCCTCCTGTCATCTGAGATATCATTACTTCGCAACACACAATCTTGCGGTCAAACAAAGCAAATTCTGCCACAGATAGTACTCAATACTAAATACAATAACGGTGTTCACTTTCACATGCAACGACACCAGCGATGATTTATCAGTATTTGACTCTCAAGACTCGCAGTCCGGGAATACAAGGCTTTGTTTGAACGACCAGTGTGCGAATGCGGACTCCCACCCCCAAAAATTAACTATAATTGAGGCAATCCAACAAAATTCACCCTATATTTGTTCCAAGACACGCCGAATCACTGGTCAATTTTGGGAAAGACGCACCTAAAGCTGAAATATTTGCATGTTGTGAGGCTGTTAAAAACATTTCATACTCCAAGATAGGGTGACATCTGAAGATCAATTCGCGATAAACAAAATTGACTTCAGAAAACGTCGATTGCTCATCTAAAAGAGCCTAGAATCAGGCCAGATGAGGAAGGCGAAAACAGGGCCAGGGGTTTTAAACACGTATGTCTCAGGCGAATGCGACGCTGGTCGTAGAAGATATTCATAAAAGTTTTGGTGCCGTAGAGGTTCTGAAAGGAATATCTCTGACCGCACATAAAGGGGATGTCGTTTCCATCCTAGGATCATCTGGATCTGGTAAGAGCACCTTCTTAAGATGTATCAATCTACTTGAAACGCCAAATTCAGGTATTGTTTCGGTCAATGGCGAAGTGATCGAAATGCGATCCGGTAAAAATGGCGAGCCTATGGCTGTAAATCGAAAGCAGGTTGAGCGTCTGCGAACACGATTGGCGATGGTTTTCCAAAGCTTTAATTTGTGGTCCCACATGACTGTCCTGCAAAACGTGATTGAGGCACCTATTCATGTACTGGGCGTGCCAAAAGCTGAGGCCACAGAACAAGCAAAGGCGCTGTTGGACAAAGTCGGAATTTTGGAGCGCATGGATTACTATCCTGCGCATCTGTCAGGGGGGCAGCAACAGCGCGTGGCAATTGCCCGTGCGCTGGCTATGAACCCCGATGTTATGCTGTTTGATGAGCCAACATCCGCCTTGGACCCCGAACTTGTGGGCGAGGTGCTGAAGGTTATGCGCGATCTGGCCGACGAAGGTCGAACCATGCTTGTTGTTACTCATGAAATGAGCTTTGCGCGGGATGTTTCAAATAAGGTGATGTTTCTGCATCAAGGACGCGTCGAAGAAGAAGGCGATCCGCAGCAAATGTTTAGCGCCCCTAAAACGGAGCGCTTTAAGGGCTTCCTCGCGAATACGCGCACCTAAACGTGTCGACTTTCGCACAGGAAAAGTAGGGGACCACTGTGACGGTTTTTTTTGAGTTTCCCGTCTAAAGTGGCCAAAACCAGATCCATTGATCGATAACCGCGATGGATCGACAGTGGGAAAAAAGGGAGTTTGTGACAATGCGTTTTGCAAAATTCGGTTCATTGGTCCTGGCAGGGGCCTTCTTGCTTGGCTTGGGCGCTGCAGCGCAAGCTGAAGATCTTCGCATCGGTGTAGAAGGGGCCTACCCTCCCTTCTCTGAGAAAACCGCAAGCGGTGAGTTGATTGGTTTCGACATCGACATCGCCAATGCCTTGTGTGCTGAAATGAAGGTCAGCTGCACAATGGTTGAACAAGATTGGGACGGCATGATCCCGGCGCTGCAAGCGAAGAAATTCGATGCTATCGTCGCCTCTATGTCGATCACACCAGATCGGATGAAGGTCGTCGACTTTTCCAAGAAATACTACAACACACCGGCTAAATTCGTCGCAAAAGAGGGTATGTTCACATCTGATACGCCCGAAGCGCTGGCTGGTAAGCGGATCGGTGTGCAACGCGCAACAATCCATGATGACTTCCTGACGACAAAATATACCAACTCTGAAATCGTGCGCTACGCGACCCAAGACGAAGTCTATTTGGATCTGACGGCCGGTCGTCTGGATGCAATCCTGGCAGACTCTCTGGCAATGGACGAAGGCTTTCTGAGCCGCGATGCAGGCAAAGGCTATGCTTTCTTTGGTGTCGATCACAACGACCCCGAGTTCTTCGGTGAAGGGGCTGGAATCGCTGTTCGCAAAGGTGAAGACGATCTGCGTGAGAGCTTTAACAAGGCCATTGCCGCAATCCGTGCCGATGGAACCTATGACAAGATCATGAAGAAATACTTCGAGATCGATATTTACGGCGGCTGACGCTTTTCAATTGCAGGGCTCTGAGTATTCACCACTCAGAGCCCTGTTTTCTTTCTTCTCCCACCCGCACTGAAATCGGATCAACCCATGCAAAACATCTGGGAATATAGAGATCTGATATTCATTAAAGGAGGTCTTCTGACCATTGAGGTCGGGCTTGGATCTCTGGTTATTGCAACGCTATTTGGCCTGTTGGGCGCTTGGGCAAAGTTGGCCAGCAATATTCTTTTGAACACTCTGGCCATGGGATACACGACGATTATCCGTGGTATTCCTGACCTTGTATTAATGATGATTATTTTCTTTGAAGGCCAAATCTTCCTGAATTATTCGGGTGAAGTGTTGGGCCTATGGGGCTATGTGGAAATCAGCCCCCTCACCGCAGGGATCGGCACTATAGGGTTCATCATGGGTGCCTATTACACCGAAACTTTCCGGGGTGCCTTTCTGTCTATCCCGAATGGCCAGATTGAAGCGGGTATTGCCTGTGGCATGAGCCGGGCCCTGATCTTCCGCCGCATTATATGGCCGCAATTGGTGCGCTATGCCCTGCCCAGCTTCACGAATAACTGGCTCGTTCAATTAAAAACCACGGCATTGGTTAGTATTATCGGGCTTCAAGACATTGTCTATAATGCCAACGCCATTGGCCGCAAATTGAGAGAACCTTTTACCTTTCTGTTCGCCGCCCTGCTCTTTTACCTCGTGCTGACAGCCGTTTCGGAAATCCTTCTGCGATCTTTGGAGAAGAAGTATTCCGCCGGCGTTCGGCGCGTATAGGAGAGCCTCATGGATTTCAGTCTCATCAGCGAAAACTATGATTTCCTTCTGCTGGGGATCGTCAATACATTGAGCCTGGTTTCTTTAGCTTTGCTGTTTGGAGGCCTGATTTCGGTTCCCTTGGCGATCCTCAGTGCAGATCGGCATCGGGTTTTTGGCCCCATAATTTGGGGATATACCTATATTTTCCGTGGAACACCGCTGCTTATCCAAGTCTATCTGATCTATTATGGCCTTGGGCAATTTGAATTCATACAAAACAGTGTTGCCTGGCCTATCCTGAGAAGTGCATGGTGGTGCGCGTTGATTGCCTTCTCATTGAATACAGCGGCCTATACAACAGAAATTTTCCGCGGTGCCATCGAAGCAACCCCGTTGGGAGAAGTTGAAGCGGCCAAGGCCTGTGGCATGTCGCGCCTTACCATGATGCGCCGGGTCATTCTGCCCAGTGCCTTTCGCCGCGCCCTACCTGCCTATTCAAATGAAGTGATCTTCATGTTGCATGGCTCCGTTGTTGCCTCCACCATTTCGGTGATCGACATTCTGGGAGCGGGGCGCGTGATCAACGGCAAGTTCTATGTCTTCCGAGAAGGGCTCTACAGCGCCGCCGTGATCTATCTGGCCTTGGTGGTCTTGATCACACAAGGGTTCCAATTGTGGGAAAACCACTGGCACGCTCATTTACGCCCGCGCCCAACGTCAACGCCCTTAAAAGCCCCTAAACACTAGGGAGAGTCACACTAGACTGCTAAAGCTCAATTTATTGAGTCACCAGCGGGATATGGTAGGATGAGGTAGCATAGCACCCACAATTTGTGGTTAATGACGCTAATGCATTGATTCTGTGACAAAATTATCAATCCTCAACATTCTATCACGTCAAAGGTCACAATTCCTTCGCCTTTGTGACGGCTGATTCCTATGATTCAACGTCCCCAGAAGGGGAGCGTTTTCTGTCGGATTCACGATGCCTAGGAGGGGCGCGCCGATGATATGGAACTATGTCCGTGAGCAGAAGCCACGAGCAACAAACCGACGACGATATCGCCGTCATAGCATGGTGCAAATGCGCGCCGAAATCGATCAAACAAAAGCTCAGGTCAAAGATATTTCAGAGACCTCTGTCCGAGTTATTGGTGCCCCCGCCTGGATGGTTCCTGGGCAAGGCATCGGAATGCGGTTGATCTTCCAAACCCCGAAAAAGGAAATCCGTATTCCAATTTATGGTCAGGTCCTACGGCGTAGTGACGTGGGCATGGTCGTGCTCTATTCACGACCACTGGATTACTGGAGCATTTCGTTCAAGACGCTGATCGACGCAGGAAATGGTTTGATCCGCGCTTAACTTAACTGCCCTTATTTGCCCGTACGGGAACCACTGTGCGGTCAAAGAGGGAGATAAACGCCGTCAGCACAAACAGCAACGCGAGGCCATAAGGCAGCGCGTTGCTGCCAAATTCCTGCATGGCAACCCCAAACCCCATAGGGCCCAACGTACCACCAATACCCCACATGATGGCAAACAAGGCGCTGCCAGCCGCCAATTTCTGACCGCGATACCGTTCCCCCAACATCGATAAAGCCAGCGTATAAGGCGCGAAAGACAGGCCACCAAATAACGCCATTAGAACAAGACCGTGCCATTGTGTTAGATCCAGTTCCGGCACCAGCAAGGCAAAGGCAACAACAATGAACAAAATGATGGTCAGGAGCCGCGCCCGGGACATGCGATCACTGAGATAACCCAGCGGAAACTGAAACAGCACCACACCAACCGCCATTGCCGCCAGAGGCAGGGACGCATCCGCGTCAACCAGACCTTTAGACAAGCCATAGGATGGCAATAACCCCAACATTACCCCATCCAGAATGCCAAACAGCCCAACAACGACCATCAGAATAATGGCTTCCCGTAACACCGTCAGAACGATGTTTTTGTGTTCTCCAAGTATTTCGGTTTCCGCCAGCGGGTCCCGTTTATGAAATGGCAAAACTGGGATGAAACATACCAGAATGACAACACTGGCAATGGCATAGGGAACAAAGCCGTGATAACCGACCGCCGTTACCGCCAATGACCCCGTGGCGAAACTGGACGCCATGGCTGCGACATAGATGGCAACGGTACGTCCACGGCTGTCATCGTCCGCGATTGCATTAATCCAGGCCTCCCCGGCCGAGAATAGTGCTGTTACGGCAACGCCTAGAAAAAACCGCAGGACGAGCCATAGCGCAAAATTCGCCGTCAATGGAAACAGAAGCAGCGACAAAACCGCCAGAAGCGCACTGCCCGCCAACAAAGAGAATGTGCCATAGAGTTTGACCAAGCGCGGGATCATCAAGCCCCCGGCAAAAACACCAATTCCCGTCGCCGTGGCACTTAAGCCAATTGCAGCCTCATCATAACCACGTGCCTCCAAGGCCAGCGCGATCACCGGATAGATGAACCCTACGCAAAAGGAAAAGGCACAAATTGTGCCAATCACTGCGATTAATTCAAAACTTTTAGAGTCACTTAGTTTTTTCATGCAGGCGATTTAACCCAAAGCCATGACACAGGCAATCGGTTAGCTGCCGCTATTGGCATTCGAATAATGATCGCGCGCCCAATTGAGATGCCGGCGCATTGCGGCGGCCGCCCCTTCCGGGTCCTTTGCGGCAATTGATTCCACTATTTCAGTGTGATGGGCCAATACGGTTGCATCATCCTCTGCAGAGGCGAACAGTTCCGTGCGGTGATAGGTCAACATTTCCGCCAGTGTTCCCCGCACAACGCCCAGCAAATGACGGTACACAACGCTGTCTGACGCCTTGGCCAGCGCCATGTGGAAGGCCACGTCCTGGGCTGCCTTATCGGCACCCGGCTTTGTCATCTCGACCAAGGTCTCTCGCAATAGGCAAACCGTTTCAGGGGTCATGGATTGGGCCGCCCGACGCGCGGCCCACACCTCAATCTCACATCGTAATTCCATCAAATCCAGCATATTGCTGCGATCCAGGCGCACCAATTCTGCCAGTGCGGGATCGGCCCCAGAAGCACGGGAAACTATCCGTGTGCCCCCACCCTGAACCGCATCGATAAATCCCTGTGCCTTTAATGTCTGCAAGGCCGCCCGGACGGACACCCGGCTGACCCCCAACATGGTCGCTAATTTTCGTTCTGCCGGCAGGTTCGACCCCGGTTCAATATCGCCGCCCACAATCAGCTTCAGGATATCTGCTGCAACACGCTCGGCAACGGACTCCCGACGTTCTGACATGCTTAAAGTATCCGACAAGACACAACCCCTTACATCACCCTCTCAATCTGGAGGGATCGCAAGATAACATTGCTGCGGGGGATATTCTGCTTTTTTCGGCCCACCTAGCGACGGGCACGGCTCTCTGCACGCATCAGCATCCAAATCCGCGCTGCCTCATTGGTAGAGACATCCGCCAAATCAGCCGCCCGTTTCAGACTAGCCCCATCCCGCAACAATCCAGCAACCAGCCGAAAACGATCATCGTCGGTCATGCGATAGTAACTGCGGGAAAAGGTATTAACCCGGCGCGGCTGAGGAGGACGGCGCGTTGTCGTATCCTTGTCCAGCCCCCTTGCCTCGGCCTCTCGCTTAGCCTGTTCATAGCGGTAACGATCAGCGCGTTCCTGCGCCTCGCTCATGCGGTTGCGGGCGGCCGCCCAGGCATCGAAATCATCGCGGCGCGCCTTGCGTTCTGCTGCGCTCAGGCGACCATCATCTCGTTCTGGATGCGATTCATCGACCGCTTCTTCCAGGGTCATACCATGCATGGCAGCCATGCGCACCGCTGCTTCGCGCGCAGCCGCACGTTCACCATCAATCGTGGCACGTTCCATCACGCCAACGATCTTCCGGAATCGCTCTCTACTTTTCTCGTCAAAACTCTGCGCAGGCATGCAACTCACTTCCCTCAACAAACTGTATGAGACACCATACATAATAGGAGATTCGGTCCCCGACCACCGAGCTTTTCAATTCTATCAATCCAACTATAGTTCTTAGTCATGCGAACCCTTAGTAATCCTGCTCAAAATGACAATGCCCTGCTGTGTGCGGATGACCCGCCAGCAGTGACCCTGCGCAATCCAGACGGCAAAGGCCCTGGTGTTATCTTGTGCGACCATGCGTCAAACGCAGTGCCAAAATCCCTTAATTTCCTGGGCCTTCCGCCCGCCTCTCTACAACGGCACATAGCCTATGACATCGGTGCCCAAGGCATGGCAGAGGTTATTTCAGACCGGCTGGACATGCCTGCCGTCATTGCGGGCTATTCCCGTCTGGTCATCGACCTCAACCGCCCGGCCGATGATTTCACCAGTGTGCGGGAAATTTATGACGGCGCCGTGATACCCGGCAACCGCCGTCTTTCCCCGCAAGCCCTTCAGGCCCGCATTGATGACCTGTTTCATCCTTACCACGATACAATACAGCAAGCGATTGTGCAAAAGACCAAAAGTCAGCCCCATCCGGCGATTATATCGGTCCACAGTTGCACCGATATTTATCTGGATCAAAAACGCCCCTGGCATATCGGGGTCTTGTCCAACCGGGACCGACGCATGGCGGAACGCGTGCTATTGAGACTGGCCGCCCATCGCCCTGATCTGACAATTGGCGATAACAAACCCTATTCCGGCCTGAACCCCTATGGATTCACAGTGGAGACCCACGCCCTGCCCCAAGGTCGACCAAATGTGCTGTTCGAGGTCCGCCAGGACATAATTGCCAGTCCCGCTGGTCAACAGGAATTCGGGGAATTGATCGCCACCGTCCTGGAAGAAGTTCTGGGCGATCCCAGCCTTTTCACGCGCTATCCTTCCTGACCTAAGGTGATCCATGGCCCGATATGAACCACCCCCTTTTACCGTTGGCATAGAGGAGGAATATCTTCTCGTCGACCCAGCGACCGGCGAATTGGTCAGCGAACAAGAGCTGCAAGAGGCCATTATTGAGGAAGTGAAGGCCACTGTCTCCGAAGAAGATGTCGGCATGGTGACCCCAGAATTTCTGAAGGCACAGGTTGAGGTTGGAACCGCGGTCTGTAATTCCATTCAATCGGCCCGGGACCGGCTGCGTATCCTGCGCACCGCTGTTGCAGAAGCCGCTGGCAAGCGCGGCGTTGCCCCCATCGCAGCCTCGACACATCCGACCGCCCGCTGGTCCCATTTGCAGCATACCGATAAAGAACGCTACGCCATGCTGGCCAATGACCTGCAGGAGGTCGCCAGACGCCTGGTTATCAGCGGCATGCATGTTCATGTCGGCGTGGCTGATAATGAGCACCGTATCGACCTGCTAGGTCAGATCGCCTATTTCCTGCCGCATCTATTGGTACTGACCACATCATCGCCGTTTTGGCAGGGGCGTAATACCGGGCTGAAATGCTATCGTCTGGCCGTATTTGACGAGTTGCCCCGCACAGGATTACCGGAACACTTTGACAGTTGGTCGCATTACGAAAAACACGTTAAGGCCCTGGTCGCGGCGGGCGCGATTGAGGATGGCTCTAAACTATGGTGGGATATTCGTCCCCATTTCAAATTTCCAACCCTTGAAATGCGCATTGCCGATATTTGCACCCGGCTGGATGACGGCATCGCCGTAGCCGCGACCTATAGCTGCCTGATTTCCATGCTGCAGCGGTTGCGCCGCAAGAATCAGCGCTGGCGGAATTATTCCAACATGCTGATTCAGGAAAACCGTTGGCGAGCGCAGCGCTATGGGGCCGATAAGGGCCTGATTGACTTCGGGGTCACGCAAACAGTTCCCTATCCAGACTTGCTGGACGAAATTCTGGAACTGACAGCAGAAGACGCCGATCGGCTGAATTGCACAAAAGAAATCGCCCATACCCGCACGATCCTGCAGCGCGGCACCAGCGCAGATAATCAATTGCGCATTTTCAATGCGGCTAAGGCCGCTGGAAAGTCCGATAGTGAGACCTTCAAAGAAGTGGTTGATTGGCTGATCACGGCAACAGTTGCAGACTTGTAGCACCCTAGAGCCATTGAAATTCATGGTCTGCCTATCAGATTAGAAAGACACTGATCACCCTGCCAGGAGGAAATACTATGACCCAAAAGATCGACGACCAGACCCGCCTGGAACTTGAGGCCGCGGCCTTTCGCAGTCTTCGCGATCATCTGCGGGAACGCACCGATGTACAGAACATCGATCTGATGAACCTGTCCGGATTTTGCCGCAATTGCTTGAGCCGTTGGTATAATGAGGCCGCCACAGAACGCGGTATCGACATGGACAAGGATGAGGCGCGCGAGATCGTCTACGGCATGCCCTTTGCTGAATGGAAGGCAAAATATCAGGCAGAAGCGTCACCGGAGCAAAAGGCAGCCTTTAAAGAAAGCCACAAAGGGCATTAAGCGAACATATCGGTCAGGCCTGGACATCCCGCATTGTAAGAGCTGTCCCAGCGCCTATGAGTGCCAGCGCAGAGAGGACGCCGATCCCAAATTCCAACCCAAAAGTCAGGGTCAGACCGGAAAAGGCACCAATTATCAACAACAGGACACCAATGATGCTGTTGCTGAGGGCAACATATTCTGGCTTTTTGTCTTTTCCTGCCATATCCACGATATGGGTTTTACGACCAATACGAACCCCCGCATGGGAAACCCCCAGCAGAAACACCAGCCCAGCATAGAAATGGACATAGCCCGCCAGGCTGGGCACGAAATACAGGATAAACAAGGTTACAGCCCCCAACAGCCCCGCCCCACCAGCGGCATAGGCCATGGTGCGACGACTGGAGATGTCAGAGAACCACCCCCAGAAGCTGGAGCTTAACGCGCCTGCCAAGCCAGTCGCCAGGATCAACCACCCCAGGCTGGACAGGTTGGTTCCAGATTCCCGCTGTGCCAGGGCGACAAACATCGGGCCCATTAAGGCCGTTGAGATCATAAAGGTACGCGCCAACAAAAAGCGCTGTAGATCCCGGTCCGACATCAACGTCTGGAGCTGTTCGCGAAATACATCGCGCAGCGTCTGCCCGCCCTCAGTCGCACCCGGATGCTCCAGCAACTGCTCATAACTTACCGCTGCCAGAAGCCAGGTGACGCTGGCGGCAAACAATAGGGCATAAAGTACCCAATCTGGCCGCATGTCAGACGGGGCAAAGACAAGATAGAAACCGACTAAACTGGCGGCGATACCTGACGCTGTCGCAGCATATCCACTTACACGGCCACGACGGGTCTTTGATACAGTCTTGCCCAGCACATCCTTGGCCGCAATAGACGCGACGCCCCGCGCCAAACTAAACAACACCAACAATGCGACAATGATCCAACCAGCCGCATTGCCTTGTAATCCCATTAGCCCGACCAGCGCCATACCGGCAATACAAGTACCCTCAATCAAACTGCTGACTGACCAGAAATGTTTCCGTATGGAGAAACGCCGCAACACACCACCGACCAGAATCTGTGGCAAAAGCGCAAGGGACTCTCGAATAGGCACCAGAAACCCGATCAGATAAACTGGGGCGCCGACCGCCCCAATTAACCAAGGCAATACGACCTTTGCATCCGCCAGAGCATCACCGGTCTTGCTGAGCGACTGGGATATAATCTGCAACAGGAAATTGACTGGCTGATCATTGCATTGGCTGTCTGGAATATCTTTACAGAAGCGCGCGCCATCATCGCCGGTGGCGAGATTATACAAGGTCGTAGCAAGTGACGTATCTGACATCGATCCCCCTAAGACATGATCTGTGACTAACCTAGAACATTATAGACAAAGAAAAAGTGCGGAGCCTGAGCCCCGCACTTAATCCTATTCCATACTGTAAGCTTAAGCAGCAGGGTCCCAGCCGCTGATGGCTTTAACTTCCAAGAATTCCAGCATACCCCAGACGCCACCTTCACGGCCATTCCCGGACTGCTTATAGCCCCCGAATGGGCTGCCGGTCGGGCGAGTGGCACCATTCATAAGGACCATGCCAGCACGCAAACGGCGCGCAACCTTCTGGGCCCGGGCCTGATTGCCTGACTGAACATAAGAGGTCAGACCATATGCCGTGTCATTGGCGATGCGAATTGCCTCTTCTTCATTATCAAAAGGCAGCATCGACAAAACCGGGCCGAAGATTTCTTCCCGCGCGATGGTCATTTCATTGTTCACATCAGCAAACACCGTTGGGCGAACAAAGTAACCGCGATTGACACCTTCGGGACGGCCAACGCCCCCAGCAACCAAGCGCGCCCCTTCATCGATACCAGCCTGAATCAGACCCTGAATCTTTTCAAACTGCGCAGCACTGACGACTGGTCCGATATGGCGTCCTTCTTCTGCGGGATTGCCAACCTGGGTTTTCGCCGCTGTTGCCGCTGCAATTTCAACTGCCTGATCATAGATTGAACGTTCGACAAGCATGCGGGACGGCGCATTGCAGGACTGCCCGGTATTATAGAACATGCTGATCGATCCACTCTTCACAGCCTTTTCAACATCGGCATCGGCGAAGACGATATTCGGACCTTTTCCACCCAGTTCCAATGAAACCCGTTTGATGGTGTCAGCTGCTGCCTTGGTAACGGCAATACCAGCACGGGCTGACCCGGTCAGGGACATGATGTCAATGTCTGGATGTACGCTCATTGCGTGACCAACGGTTGGACCATCACCATTAACCAGATTGAAAACGCCTTTCGGGAAACCTGCTTCGTCCACAAATTCTGCAAACAACATGGAGGATAGTGGCGCGATTTCAGATGGCTTGAGAACCATGGTGCAGCCTGCTGCCAATGCGGCACCGACCTTAAGGGCAACCTGATTCATCGGCCAGTTCCAGGGCGTGATCAAACCGGCGACACCAATCGCCTCATGTACGATCATTTCCTGAGGGTTTGCCTCGTTCAGGGCATGCTCCCACGTAAAGTTTTTCATCGCGTCAATGAAGCCACGCAGATGCCCAATACCAGCGGCCGCTTGGGCACCGTTGGCCATAGAAATTGGTGCGCCCATTTCCTTGGAAATAACTTCGGCCATTTCGCCAGCGCGGCGTTTGTAAACTTCAACCAGCTTTTCAAGAAGCGCCATACGTTCCTGAGGTGTCGTATACCCCCAGGTTTCAAAAGCAGCCTTAGCCGCAGCAACAGCCTTGTCGACATCCTTTTCGTTACCCAAAGAAATCTGCGCAAAGGGCTCTTCCGTTGCTGGATTGATGACATCCATTGGCTTGGCCGCATTGGGCGATACCCAGGCACCATCGATATAGAATTTCATAAGATTGGACATACTGTAACTCCTACGGATTTAAGGATGGATTCGATTGGGGGCGACACTATCAAATGCGCCCGCCTTGGAAAGCCTCTTCTTCTCACAAAGACCCTTGCCTGGCAGGAAAGGTCATTTGTTACGGTTTAAAGAACACCAATGCGGCACCTCCGGCGATCAACGCAAACCCCAGCAATTGGCTGAGTGCCATTGGTTCCTTTAGATACAAAAAGCTGAACACGACGAACACACACAGCGTTACAACTTCCTGAATGGTTTTCAATTGCGCCGCCGAGTAAACCTCATGACCAATCCTATTGGCTGGTACGGCGAAGCAATATTCAAACAATGCAATGCCCCAACTGATCACAATGACCAAGATCAGGGGCGCTGCCTTGAATTTCAAGTGACCGTACCACGCGAAGGTCATGAAAATATTCGACACGCTTAACAGCACAGGCACAGCGATATAGGGCATCAAGCCAGACATGTTTTACACTCTTTCGCTCTGATTGGGACGACCCCCTATCAAAGCGAGCCAAGGCCCGGCTTGGCAATCGCAGAATTCAGGTTCGCACAAAATCCTGTCACAGAACATTGCCGTTGCCTTATCTCTACATGGTATATCAGAATGAATGTTCCAGAAATTTTTTATCATTCGTTGGCATTCGTACCCGATCTCTTAATACTGTCACACTTTACCAGTAGAGTTTTCTTCATGGTGCATATCATGAAGCCATTTGGCGTGGGGTCAGAGACATGGAAAAACTTGATCATGACGCTGCCAACTTAATCCGGGACCAAGGTGTTGCAGCTGTGGCTTTCGCACAGGCCAGAGCGCTGGAATGCATCTATTATTGTGACGAAGCTGGCCAAGCCTATTGGATTGCTATCGGATGCCGCATTAAGGCAGACAGAGCCCGATCCCATAATTGCGTAACAGAACATGGCCAATCCCTATAATACCCCCACTCTGTTAAACTTGACCCCTGCGCCGCGGCGGGTATTGTGCCGCTATCCCACGGCCTAGGTCGTGTTGTCTAACTCATCCCAATTTCTGGAGGGACGCCGGGCCATGGCACATGAAGCATTGCAAGCGACGATTGACACCGCCTTTGACAACCGTGATCAAGTCACGACCTCCACAGGGGGCGAGATTCGCGATGCTGTCGAAGAGGCATTGAACCTGCTGGACAGCGGCCAAGCCCGCGTTGCTGAAAAAGGTGCCGAAGGCTGGACCGTCAATCAATGGCTGAAAAAGGCTGTGCTGCTGAGCTTCCGCCTGAATGACATGACGACAATTGCGGGCGGCCCCGGCGGCAACGCGCCCTGGTGGGACAAGGTTCCGTCAAAGTTTGAAGGCTGGGGCGAAACCGAATTTCGCGCTGCTGGCTTCCGCGCTGTCCCCAATTGCACCGTGCGTCGATCCGCCTATATCGCCCCCAATGTCGTGCTGATGCCCAGCTTTGTGAATTTGGGCGCTTATGTTGATTCCGGGACCATGGTCGATACCTGGGCAACGGTTGGCTCCTGTGCCCAGATTGGCAAGAATGTGCATCTCTCCGGTGGCGCTGGTATCGGCGGTGTTCTGGAACCCCTGCAAGCGGGCCCTGTGATCATTGAGGACCATTGCTTTATCGGTGCACGTTCCGAAGTGGTCGAAGGCGTTGTGGTGGAAGAAGGCTCTGTCCTCTCTATGGGCGTTTTCATCGGGTCTTCAACCAAGATCATCGACCGCACGACCGGCGAGGTCTTCATGGGCCGCGTTCCAGCCTTTTCCGTGGTGGTTCCAGGCAGCCTGCCCGGCAAACCCCTGCCCGATGGCTCTCCCGGTCCTTCACTCTACTGTGCGGTGATCATCAAGCGCGTGGACGAGCGGACCCGGTCCAAGACCTCCATCAATGAATTGCTACGGACATAATTCCTCATGACAGTTGCTGCCCTTGATCCCGTTGCCCTGACCCAAGACCTGATCCGTTGTCCCAGTGTGACACCGGCGGATGAGGGGGCTTTAGACCTGCTGCAACGTGTCTTGGAAGGATTGGGATTTGTCTGCACGCGCCTGCCCTTTGAAGAAGAAGGTACAGATCCAGTAGACAACCTCTATGCCCGTCTGGGGACGGCATCGCCCAATTTGTGCTTCGCCGGTCATACCGACGTTGTACCGGTGGGCAGTGCGGATAAATGGACCGTCAATCCCTTCGCGGCAGAGATTAAAGATGGCATGCTGGTTGGGCGTGGCGCGTCGGATATGAAGGGGGCAATTGCCGCCTGGGTCGCTGCCGTATCTCAAAGATTATCCCAGGTCGGACCGGTGCCAGGATCAATCAGCCTGCTGATCACCGGAGACGAGGAAGGCCCTTCCATCAACGGCACACAGAAGATGCTGCCCGCCCTGGCGGCACGCGGTGAAGTGATCGACCATTGCATTACGGGAGAGCCGACAAATCCTACTGATCTGGGCACCATGATGAAGATTGGACGTCGCGGCAGTCTGAACGGCTATATCACCGTGGACGGCGTGCAAGGCCATACCGGTTATCCGCATCTGGCTGACAATGCCGCCCACCGTCT
>JARGPE010000316.1 GCA_029212835.1 Alphaproteobacteria bacterium
TCTGCTCTGGTGATCCCGGCATTTATGCGCTGGCCACGCTGGTTTTTGAACTTCTGGCGGACACAGAAGATCGCGCCTTGAAGGCCGTGGATGTGGAGGTTGTGCCGGGTATTTCCGCCTTTCAATTGGCCGCTGCGCGACTGGGGGCACCGATGGGGCATGATTTCTGCCTGATCAGCCTGTCGGACCTGCTGACGCCGGTCGCAGCGATCCGTCAGCGTCTGGCCGCTGCCGCACAGGGGGATTTTGTCACCGCCTTCTATAACCCCCAAAGCAAACGCCGCCGCACATTATTGCCAGAAGCGCGTGAGGTCTTTTTGGCGCAACGCCCCCCCACAACGCCGGTTGCCCTGTGCCGCCAATTGGGCCGCCCGGAAGAAAGCATTATCGTCACAACCCTGCAGGATTTCGACCCCTCTATTGTGGATATGTTCACCCTTGTTGTTATTGGCAGTTCCACCACGCGGTCCTTTGACCATGCCGGCATCCCCCGCGCCTTCACCCCGCGCGGTTATGCCGACAAACGTACGAACTGAGGGTTTCACCGCAAAGGGCGCAAAGAGAAGAGGTTTATCAAGATGACAGTGCATTTTATTGGAGCAGGACCCGGGGCGCCGGATTTGATTACGGTGCGGGGGCTCAAACTGATTCAGTCCTGCCCGGTCTGTCTTTATGCCGGATCTTTGGTGCCAGCCGAGGTTGTGGCGGAGGCGCCAGAGGGCGCGCGGGTGATTGATACGGCGCCGCTGAACCTGGAAGAGATCATCGCAGAGATTGAGGACGCCCATGCCAAGGGCTTGAATGTGGCGCGGGTTCATTCCGGCGACCCGTCGATCTATGGCGCGACGGCAGAACAGATGCGCCGCCTGGATGCGCTAGGCATTGACTATGACGTGACGCCCGGTGTCTCGGCCTATGCTGCCGCGGCTGCCGCACTGAAGCGGGAACTGACACTGGCCGGTGTTGGACAGACGGTGATCATCACCCGCACCGCCGTGCGGGCATCGGGCATGCCAGAGGGCGAAGACCTGGATACGCTGGGGCGCAGTGGCGCGACTTTGGCGATCCATCTGTCGATCAACAATCTGGCCAAGGTGGTGCGGGAGTTAACGCCCCATTATGGCGCCGACTGTCCGGTCGTTATCGCTTTTAGAGTCGGTTGGCCGGATCAAGCCTTTATCGAAGGCACCTTGGGCGATATCCGCCCGAAGGTGAAGGCGTCGGGTATCACCCGCACGGCCCTGATTTTGGTCGGGCGCGTTCTCAACCCGGATGGGTTTGACGATAGCAAATTGTATGATGCCACCCATACCCATGTGCTGCGGCCCTAGGGTCAGCTTGATTGGGACAATAGGGCTTCTGCCTCGGCCAAATCGTCTGGATGGTTGGCGTTGAAGAACGGGTCGATCGGATTGGTGGGAAAGTCGACAACGGCCAGGGTGTGGCGGGCGGTCCAGCGATCGACTTTTCGAATATCCTCATCCACCATTGCATGGCGCAGATCCTCAGCCAGACGAACGGGCCAAAGGCCGACGACGGGATGATCGCGATCCTTGGATCTGGCGCAGGCCATATCTGCCCCTTCTGTTTCTATCGCGGCCTTCAGGCGGGCCACCAGATCTAATGGCAGAAAGGGTGCATCGGTTGGGAAGGTCGCGACATATTCACAATCCGGTAGAGACCGTGCGGCCCAGTCCAGACCTGTCAGCACGCCCGCTAAGGGACCGGCATAACCCTCTATCACATCCGGCAGAACCATCAGCCCATAGTCAGAAAAGCGTGATGGATCGCCATTGGCATTCAGGGCCAGGACGTCGACCTGTCCGCGTACCCGGTCAATGATATGCTGTAAAATTGGCTTCCCCGCCAGCAGCTTCATGCCCTTGTCGCCTCCGCCCATGCGGCGCGCTAATCCGCCCGCCAGCAGCAGTCCGGCTGTTGTTCCCGCCATCCTATTGGTCCTTTTTAAATCCGACGACACGATTGCGCCCAGCCTGTTTGGCTTGATATAGTGCCTGATCGGCCTGGGTAATAACCTCTTTCAGAGGTCTTGATCCCTCTATCTGCGAAAAGCCGAAGGAGGCGGAAATAAGCAGTTCACTGCCATTTTCCAGAGGAATGGGGCGTTCAAACAGGGCCTCACGCAATCGTTCCAGTACACCTGCCGCCGTTTTTGGGTCCGCATTGGGCAGGCATAACAGGAATTCCTCCCCGCCATAGCGATAGATCAAATCATAGGGCCGCAATTGTGACAGAAAGCGCCCGGCGGCTGCGGCCAAAACCTGGTCTCCGATGCCATGGCCATGGGTATCGTTGACCTTTTTAAAATGATCGATATCGGCCAGTGCGATACAGCAGGGCGTGTTGCTACGCACCGCACGTTCATATTCTGCGGCCAATTCCGTATTCATCGTGGTGCGGTTGCTCAGACCCGTCAGAGGATCTAGATCAGACACCGCCTTGCGGAAGGCATCCCGAATACGTCTCGCCCGGGTCAGGAAGGCATTCGATTTCACCATCACGCCGTCATAATCTTGGGCGGAAACTCTCGCGTTTCCGGCCTTGCAGGCGACGTCACGGGCAATATTATGCAGGTCTACATAGCTTTGCCAAAGGTCCTGAAAGGCAGGTTGGCTCAATAGGGAGTCGCGCCGGTGCTGTTCGTGCCAACGTCCAAATTTGGTCAAATCCATGGAGTTTTCTGCAATCACATCAGCGTCGGGTGGTAGCCCACATACAAGGGCGCGATGCCATCGGGTCAGCCAATTGCCGTGTTCTTCGATCGCCAAATCGACAGCGCGCAAAATA
>JARGPE010000081.1:0-9845 GCA_029212835.1 Alphaproteobacteria bacterium
TGTCCGCCTAGCCAGACAGCGCCATCACATGCGTTTCGCTGTGCCATGGAGGATTGTTGGTGCTTACCGACAGCTTCACGAGGAAGTTCAGGCCGCACTAGAACAGTTTTCGCTCACAGATTCCGCGCATCTTCCGGCAGGGACGCTTTCACATGGGCGACAGCGGGCACTGGAATTGGCGATGGTGCTGGTTAATGAGCCGCGCGTCCTGTTGCTGGATGAACCATTGGCGGGCGTTGGTCACAGCGAGCTGGAAGCCTTCGCTGAACTGGTCCATGACCATTGTCGGGGACGCACAACGATTTTGGTTGAGCATAATATGGATGTTGTCCTTTCAATGGCGGAAACCATCGTCGTGTTGGCCGCAGGGCAGGTGATCGCGCAGGGCACACCGGCAGAGATTCAGGCGGATAAGCGTGTTCAAGACGCCTATTTGGGAGGCTGACGGATGCTGACGCTTGAGAATGTGGATATATTCTATGGGGCGGCACAGGTGCTGCATGAGGTGTCCTTCTCTATTGCGCCGGGTGAGGTCGTGGCGCTGGCCGGACGGAACGGGGCAGGCAAAAGCACCACCCTTAAAACCATGGCTGGCTTTCTGACACCCGTTTCTGGTCGTCTCACCCTTGACGGGCATCCGGTGTCGGCCTTGACGCCAGAGCGTATGAATCGTGAAGGCATCGCCTATGTGCCAGAGGATCGCCAGATTTTCCCAACCCTGACCGTCGAGGAGAATTTGGCCATTGCGACTATTGTTCGCCGAACAGGCCCTAATCTTTGGACCAAAGCTCAGGTTTTGGAGCTGTTCCCGAGACTCGCGGAGAGACGAACTGCATATGGTCAGTCGCTGTCGGGTGGAGAGCAGCAGATGCTTGCAATCGGCCGCGCCTTACTGACCGGTCCAAGAATTCTATTGTTAGATGAACCAACGGAAGGGCTCGCGCCCATCATAATTACCGCAATTGTCGAAGCCTTTCGCGAAATCGTGGCCAATGGTGTTGGGATGGTTTTTGTCGAACAGAATTTTCGCGTCCCTGAGAGTCTATCAGACAGGTTCGTCATTCTGGATTCTGGACGTGTTGAATGGTCAGGGGATCGGACTGAGTTTGCCAATAATCGCGAAGAAGTGACCCGGCTGCTGTCTGATCTGGGACGAGCACAAGCCTAGCCTCAGCGTAGAACATCACCAAAAGCAATTGTCCTGAATTTTTACCGTTTGGACATAACTAGGAAACGTTCTTGTTCGTTGGGCGAAAGTTTGCTGGGCAATGCGTGCAGATTCGCAAGCAGGAAGCGTTTAAAGGTGCTTGAGACGGGACTTAAAAACCCGGACTTTCGTTCCAGCAGGCCAACGACACGTTCTGCGGTATTGTCTTCAATATCCAGGGCACAGACACCCTCTGGTAAATTTAGCGTCGTGAGTGCCGGTAAAAGAGTAATTCCGACCCCAGCCTTCGCTAAGGCAAAAAGGGAGGTAACATTCCGAACAACCATCGTCGATTTTTCCGTGAGTTGCAGATAGGGCGCAGAGGTAATCACATCGGAGGAGCCATTTTTAATCAGCGCCTGATCGTTTAAATCCTGCCATTGCAGCGGTCCGGTTATTGCTGTTAACGGCGAGTCTGCTTTGCAAATGACTTTGAACCGATCCCGAAACAGGGGCGTGAAGGCAATGGGCGATGTTGCCTTCGGGGTGCTGGCGATGCCCAGATCCGCCTGTCCAGATTCCACCATGGCACTGACGCTGCGGCTGTCTATATCGAACAGTTCGATGGTAATGCCAGGACGTTCCTGAACAAATCGAGGCAGTAGAAGGGGGATCAGATTAGCTGCTACTGAGGGGACTGAAGCAAGCGCCAGATGGCCGATCTTATCCTGCGCATAGTCCTTTATCATTCGGATTGATTTGTCGTAACTCTGGATCTGCTCTCGCCCTGTTTCCAGCATAAATTGACCCAGTGCGGTCATGCTGTTTTTACGGTCGCTTTCAAACAGAGGATTGCCGACTTCTTCCTCTAATTGCTTCAGAGTCATGGAGATCGCAGACGCTGTGCGACCTAAACGATCTGAGGCATCCCGGATATTTCCCAGTTCCGCCACGGTGACAAAAACGCGTAAGGCTTCTAATTTTATCATAGGACATAACTTCAGTTATTTTGAAATAAGTAACAGAAATTTCGGTTTGATTGAAGCGAAATCTTGTCCGATTTTGGCTCCCTTACTTTGAAAGGGATGTCATGACTGAGGTTTACAACAATTTGATTGGCGGTGAATGGGTGTCTGGAGCAGATCCAATCGCCAATATAAATCCATCTGATATCACCGATACTGTTGGTTTCTATGCGCAGGCAACGGAACAACAATTGGATTTGGCGGTTGAGATTGCCCATGCGGCTCAGCCTGTCTGGCAGAAGACAGGACTGGAGGAACGCCAACGGGTTCTGGATGTAATCGGGCGGGAACTGATGGCCCGGTCAGAAGAGTTGGGCCAGTTGTTAAGTCGTGAAGAGGGTAAGCCTCTGGTCGAAGGTAAAGGCGAAGTTTACAGGGCGGGACAGTTCTTCTGCTATTACGCGGCTGAAGTGCTGCGCCAAATTGGTGAGACGGCAGATTCAGTGCGTCCTGGTATTGAAATTGATATTCGCCGTGAACCTATGGGCGTTGTTGCCGTTATCTCCCCCTGGAATTTTCCTGTCGCAACAGCCAGTTGGAAGATTGCGCCAGCTCTGGCCTATGGCAATTCGGTGATCTGGAAGCCAGCGAACCAAACGCCGGCCTCTGCCTGGGCGCTGGCAGAAATCATGACCCGTGCAGGTTTGCCGGCGGGCGTGTTCCAATTGCTGATGGGGCCTGGTGCCGACATTGGGAATGGACTTGCCGGGCATAAGGATATCGATGCGGTTACCTTTACGGGCTCTTACGCGGTTGGGCGGCAGGTTGCAGCGGCTGCGGCGGTAAATCTGGGGAAGTATCAGTTGGAACTAGGGTCCAAGAATGCCCTGTTGGTAATGGAGGACGCGGATCTAGACCTTGCGGTGGCGGCAGCAGTTGGCGGGGGATATTCGGGAACTGGACAGAAATGTACCGCGTCGTCCCGATTATTGGTCCACACTGCCATCCATGACCAATTTGTGGACCGCCTGTCAGATGCCTTGAAGGCTATGAAGGTTGGGCATGCGCTGGCAGCCGATACGCAAATGGGGCCGGTTGTCAGTGAAACGCAATTATCGGCAAATTTGGAGTGGATGGAGAAGATCAAAGCGTCAGGCGCGCACATTGTCTGCGGTGGAGAGCGGCTGAAGCTGGCGCAGGACGGTTTCTATATGGCACCGGCGCTGATCAGTGAGTCCACGAATGACATGGCGTTCAATCGTGAAGAACTGTTCGGGCCGATTGCGGCGGTGCAAAGAATAGAGACCTATGAAGAAGGTCTGAAGATCGCGAATGATACCGATTATGGATTGGTTGCAGGACTATTTACAGCTTCTTTGGCGCGTGCGACCCATTTTCGGCGACACATTCAAACCGGCTGTGTCACAGTAAACCTGCCGACCGCCGGAACGGATTATCATGTTCCTTTCGGAGGTCGCAAAAATTCCAGCTCAGGTCCTAGAGAGCAGGGGCGTGCCGCAGCAGAGTTTTATACGCAAGTGAAGACTGCTTATATCCGTGCTGGCGATCCGGAGTGATGTCGATGTCCTCAGAAACGCCAATGCTGATTGTCGATTGTCTGCAATATTCCAATTGGTCAGAGTCAATTTTCCGAGAAATGCAGAAGGGTGGCGTCAGCGCTGTCCATGTCACCATCGCCTATCATGAATCCTTCCAGGAAATGGTACAGAACTTAATTCAATGGAATGGGTTCTTTGATCGCTATCCAGAACTGATCTTCCCTGGCCGCACTGGCGATGACATTCGGCACGCTCAGGCCGAAGGGCGCACCGCGATCTTCTTTGGTTTCCAAAATCCCTCTCCCATTGAAGGCGATATTGGTCTGGTGGCGATTTGTCATCAGTTGGGTATTCGCTTCATGCAGCTGAGCTATAACAATCAATCCCTGTTGGCGACGGGATGTTATGAGTCTGAAGACACGGGCATTACACGTTTTGGGAAACAAGTGATTGCCGAGATGAACCGCGTCGGGCTGGTTGTGGATATGAGCCATTCAGCGGACCGCTCCACACTGGAAGCGATAGAGCTTTCCACAAGACCGATTGCGATTACCCATGCTAATCCCGCATGGTGGTTCGGTGCCCTGCGTAACAAATCGGATGATGTTCTGAAGGCCTTATCGCAGTCGGGGGGCATGCTGGGATTTTCCCTGTATCCGCACCACTTGAACCAGGGCAGTGCCTGTACGTTGGATGATTTTTGTAAAATGGTAGCAGAGGCAGCCAATCGCTACGGCGTTGCCAATCTGGGCCTGGGATCGGATCTGTGTCAGTCCCAGCCTGATTCTATTGTGACCTGGATGCGCAATGGGCGATGGTCCAAATCAACAGATTACGGGGAAGGCAGTGCCAAGAGCCCTGGTTTCCCAGCACAGCCTGATTGGTTTCGCGACAATCGAGATTTTCTAAAGGTTGCTGAAGGGTTGAAAGCTGTGGGGTTCAGTTCTGAGGAACTGGCAGGATTGATGGGCGAAAATTGGCTGCGTTTCTATGATGAATCCTTTGGACCTATGGAGGCATAATGCAGCCACAGCCAACCGTGTCTACCCCGCCACAACAGGCTTTGCGCCATCCCGATACTGTGATGCGGCTGGCACGTATGGGGGCGTCCTTTCCAACCAGGCTTAGCTTCATGCGATCCTTACTGCGGCGCATGGCGGCAGAGCAGGTTGCTGTCACGCGCCCTGTATGGGAAATCAATGCGGCAGGATATGGGCGGGCTGTTTATTCTCTGACTTTGTCGGGCCACACTTACAGCTTGGTCGCGTTCTCAACAGAATTGGCGGACGAGGACCGGACCGATCGTGTGATCGCACAGGCGTGGGACAGTTCCTATGTTCTTTTTGATGGAATTCCCACGACGGCAGATCTGGATCGGCTGCAGGAAAACGCACCGCGTCAGGAAGCCGGACGGTTTGAGGAGACAGAACTGGTTTTGAGCCGGGCCAATAAGTCTGTCCGTCTGTTTGCCCATGTTGTCGACAGCTTGGCGTCAGGTCAGCAACCCGATCCGGATATTGTATCAGCTACGGGCTACCTGATGCGGACCACAGCGGTCTATGGAAATGGTAAATTTGGCATTGCGGATCGGGGCGTTTTCCTAGATCGACCAGCCTTATCTGGGCCGTTTCAGGCGGAAATGCTAACGGTCTGGCTGATCCGTGGCTTTACCCATGATCTGGTCAATCATATTGCGGCCTGTCGCGCCCCTGACAGGGCGGTTCCCTTGGCCCCTGAGTTCCGGCGCGCGCTGGGAATTGGCAATTCTACGGGGTTAGGCATGGCACCGTTTCTTGTCAGTCATCCCGTTTTGATGAACAACTGGATTCTGGTGCGGGAAACCGCTCTGGCGCGGGTTCGTGCGCTGGAAATGACGAGCGAGGACATCAGTACATACTGTATCTCGTTGATCGAACGGGTAGCGCAGCATCTGGACCAATGGTTCGTGCCAGATAGACATCATATGGCAAGGATCGAGGCACTTCGGCAGGATTGGCGGGCGCTGCGACATGTGGTGACGCCCAATTGGTTGCTGGGCGAGGCCTATCCCTGGGACCGTTTGATCCATCTATCGAATCAATGGGACTTGGATTGCCAGGAACTTGTCGTCGCCTTGGTTCTGGAACCACATGGGAAGCTGGTAGATGGTCTGACGGACTGCATGGACAGTACTGATGCACCCCGCCTGGACCCTACTATGACTGTTGGAATATTGCGGGGCCTGTTGCGAGATCATTTTGGCTGGGCCTTGGATATCGACTTTCAAGACCCGGCAGCCACCCGCCAGTTCTGGTATGTGTCTGAGGAGAAGCTGGAGCCGCGATTGGGATTGCGGGAAGAAGAACGCGGTGCCGATAAGGAACTGCCACTTGATATTGCTCGTAAGGTACAAGCGCTGAACATGGATTTACAGCAGCTACCTCAGGATCAGTTGATTGCCGAATTCCTGTTGGCCCATCCAGACCATCGGTATTGCCTGCGCCGTGTTCAGACCCTGGCCAAATATCCATATTCCGAGATACGGGATAATTTGATCGCAGAGACCTGCCAGCCCATTGATATGCTGCGGTGTAAACTGGCGTGTTTTGGGGCCGCCAAGTTTTATCCTAAATCTGATCGCTGGACTCGTATCACGATGTATCAAGGGGCCCCGCTGGCGGAGGAGGTTCAGTCTGGATCGTCCCTTTGTGATGATTGGTGGCTGCCTGTATTGGCCTTGGGGCGATGATGTATTCCCTTAATGAAATATACAGCCTTATGCTGAAAGCGGCCATTGGGTCTGGGCTGCCAATGGGGCTGGCAGAAGAGGTTGCTGCGGCAGGACAATGGCTTTTATGCCATCGCCAGGACGGGGTTGGGGCGGTTCATGAGGGGCTGGCATCCAAGCTTGTCGTTTGGACGGGTCCTTCTGTGCTGGATCATGTCATTGCTCGTCCGAACGGTGACCCGGTCGAGATGTCTTTAGTGGATGCCCCTTTATTGTTTCTAGGCATGGCCGGTGTGGTTTCGGCGCAAACCCGATCACAGATTCAAATTGATTTCTCGAACGGCACCCATGCAACGCTCAATGCCGATGGGATCGTTCTGAATGGGACGTTGCAGACCGATTGCGGCGCGTCAATCACGCGGGGTGCAGATTTTTCTGGACTTCC
Organism: Alphaproteobacteria bacterium; assembly: GCA_029212835.1. GTDB lineage: Bacteria > Pseudomonadota > Alphaproteobacteria > UBA8366 > Aestuariispiraceae > Pacificispira. Next base: position 6,824 of record JARGPE010000081.1, read on the forward strand.
CCCTCGTTATCATACGCGTGTTCATGTCGACCCCTCATTGTTTCAGGCCCTCATGATGAGGGCGGCATTGACCTATGTTCCCGCCACGGAGGCTTCCCGGCAACGGGGGGCTGGTGCAGGATTGACGGACAACGACTAGGTTTCTGGTCCTATATGGCGGGGTTATCTGGCCACCTCAGAATGACATGAAATTTCAATAAATCTGAAATTAAAGTAAATTGTTTCGATTTGTTTGAAATAAATTCATGCGTCATCCTGATCTCAAGCAAATATGTCTGCCATCTTGGCAGACTCTCGGGAACAGGTATTGCAAGGGGATTAGGACAATGAAGGGTTTTAAAGCGATTTTCGCAGGCGCGGTCGCCGCTGCAGCCTTAAGCACGGCAACGCCAGCATTTGCAACAGAATGTGGGACGACGGATAAAATCACGATTGCTGAAATGACCTGGCTGTCGGCTAGCACCTTGGCGCATATTACAAATAAGATTTTGGCAGATGGCTATGGCTGCACGACTGAGGTTGTGCCAGGGGATACGGTGCCAACAGCAACCTCCATGTTATCCAAAAGTGAACCAGACATTGCGCCAGAGCTTTGGGTCTCAACGGCTGCGTCGATCTGGGATCAGATGATGACCAAGGGCAATGTCTATAAGGCGGGTGACATTTTCGAAAGTGGCGGCGAAGAAGGCTGGTGGATTCCAGACTATGTCGCAAAAGAGCATCCTGAAATCCGCTCTGTGATGGATTTGAAGGCCAATGCGAAGGTTTTTGCGGATATCTCTAATCCAGATATGGGCCGGCTCTATGGCTGCCCTCCAGGATGGGGCTGTGAGATCATCACCAACAATCTGTTCAAGGCGTTGGGATTGGGGGAGACCTTTGAACTGTTTTCACCGGGATCAGGTGCAAACCTTAAAGCCTCTTTCGCGCGTCAGGTGACCCGTCACAAGCCGATTGTTGGCTATTATTGGGGCCCGACCGATGTGATTGGGAAATTCAATCTGGTTAAGTTGGAAATGCCAGCCTATGACGCTGATAAATTCAAATGCCTGACGGACATGAATTGCGCCGATCCAAAAGTATCCGGTTGGGCCGTGGGTGAAGTGGCGGTCGCTGTTGTTACAGCATTGAAGGAAAAGGCCCCGAATGTCGCCGAATTCCTGTCCAAGCTGCAGGTGCCGAATGCGGATATCAGCAAGGTGTTGGCCTGGGGCGATGACAATAAGGCATCCCCAGAAGAGGTCGCCGCCTACTTCTTTAAGAATTATGAATCGATCTGGACCAAATGGGTGCCAGCCGATGTGGCTGAGAAAGTAAAAGCCAGCCTGTAATCTGTCAGGGGCAGGTGGATTAGAAGTAGAGTGTCGAGGCGGGTTTTGCAGGAAGCCCGCCTCGCTCTTTCGGGACCGCGTTTGAAGGAATGACATCATGACCCAGGACTTTCCTGAAATTATTGATACCAGAGCACTTCGTATCTTCATCGATGATGCCTTTAATCAGGTCGTGATTAATTACGGGGAGGCGTTGGAAATAACGTTTCTCCCGGTTCTGAGGATGTTGTCGGGTATCGAAAATTTTCTGCTTTGGTTGCCCTGGTACGTTGTTCTGATCTTGTTGAGTGCCGCAACATATTGGGCGGCGCGAAGCTGGAAAGCCACATTGGGCACCGCTGTAATGTTGTTCCTGATCGGTGTTATTGGAATTTGGGAACCGGCGATGGCAACGATCGCCCTGATGCTGACAGCGACAATCATGGCGGTTTTAATTGGCATTCCTGTTGGCATCGCGATGTCACGGTCCAATACGATGCAGTCGGTCACCCTGCCGCTGTTGGACATAATGCAGACAATGCCGATTTTTGTGTATTTGATACCCTTCGTCATGCTGTTCGGACCGGGGAAAATTCCGGCCCTGCTGGCCACCATCGTGTTTGCAATTCCCCCGGTGATCCGTCTGACTAATTTGGGCATAAGACAAGTGGATGCTGAAATTATTGAGGCCGTCAGTGCCTTTGGTGCCACGCCGGGACAACGACTGCTGACGGCACAAATTCCATTGGCTTTGCCGACTATCATGGCCGGCATAAACCAGACCACGATGATGGCGCTTTCCATGGTTGTGATTGCGTCAATGATCGGGGCAGGTGGGCTGGGCTATCAGGTTCTGCAAGGCATTCAACGGTTGGAAGTCAGCCGTGGTCTGCTCTCTGGCCTGGGGATCGTCTTCCTGGCCATCGTGTTTGATCGCATCGCTCAGGCCTATGGCCGCCGGGTACAACGTCATCTGAAGCTGGAATCATAATGGTCATGGTAAAAGATATAAAAATTCAGGTCGATAATATCTATAAGATATTCGGTCCTGACCCAGACAGTGTTCTGGCTCAGGTTCAGGCGGGAACGATCAGTAAGGCCGATCTTCTGAAAGAGACTAATCATGTCATCGGTTTGTGTGATATCAGCCTGAAGATTCCGTCAGGAGAAACATTTGTTATTATGGGGCTTTCCGGTTCTGGGAAGTCCACCTTGATCCGCCATTTCAACCGGTTGATTGAACCAACGGCAGGGCAAATTCTTGTTGATGGGGTTAATATCCTGGACCTCAATAAACAGGAACTGCTGGAATTTCGCCGCCATAAAGTATCGATGGTATTTCAGCGATTTGCTTTGTTGCCCCATAAAACGGTTCTGGAGAATGTGATTTATGGCCTGCGCGTCAGTGGCATGAACCGTAAGCAGGCTATCGAGAAGGGTCAGGAACAGATAAGTCTGGTGGGGTTGAGTGGCTTCGCAAATCAGTACCCCAGCCAGTTGTCGGGGGGAATGCAACAGCGTGTCGGTTTGGCCAGGGCCTTGGCAACGGATGCTGATATCCTTTTGATGGATGAGGCCTTTAGTGCGCTGGACCCGCTGATCCGAAATGAAATGCAGGATCAGTTAAAAGACCTCCAGGCTCGCCTGCACAAGACGATCGTGTTTATCACCCATGACCTGGATGAAGCCCTGCGCATTGGTGACACAATTGC
>JARGPE010000081.1:9855-16972 GCA_029212835.1 Alphaproteobacteria bacterium
CCGATGACGATGTTCGACGCGCTGAGGTTGCAGCAGATCAGCGCGCCCGCCAGCGCACCCGCGGTCGAGGGCGGGGTGGGGGCCAAGTAATCCTCGCAGATCTCGGCGTGAATGGTGAATTGCGGCAGGTCGGAAATGGCGCGGATATTCTGATCAATCCATCGGATGACTATGTTCGGCGCTTCGTTAAGGACGTCAATCGCAGCCGGGTTGTTAAAATCGGTGCACTCGCGCAACCGCTTGTCATGATGGCCCTGCAGGATGCGGAATATAGACAATGTCAGGATATTTTGAATCGCAATACGGGGATCGCACTGTGCCAGGATGATACGCCGTGTCAGGTGATCGCGCCTGACATGGTGGCACATATGTCGAAGGACTATATCTCAAACTGTTCAGTGCCCCGCGACCCCATCCCAGTCCTATCGGAAAACATGTGTCTGGAAGATTGCTTCTCAAGCTTTGCCCAGGCGGATGGTCCTATCCTGATCCATGATAAAGAGGGGGCCATTATCGGGATGGTTTCGCTGAAGTCAGTCGTGGCAGCGCTTTAGGGCCATAGCGCTGCTTTCACCATAGCGTTACTGATGGCTGCCTTTTGCCAGTACGGATATTCAGGCAAAAGACGGGACACTTCACATAAATACTCAGATGGGTTTACGATAACAGGGCAGGTGTTTTGGTTTAAACACCCTTTAGGTCATTGTGGGAAATTAAGACTCATCGGCATTCTCTGACTTAACAAGAGCTGTTCTTGTCCAGTTGATGCTGAAGGTGAATGCCGTGCTACAGGTTCTAAAAGACGGGTCTTTTCTTATCGGCGCGGCGATTGGTTCCGGCAGCACTGCGATGGCGGCTGAGCGTGGGAAGGCCGACTTTTTGATCGCGCTCAATGCGGGCAGGCTGCGCAGTATGGGCGTTCCCTCAATTGCCTGCATGTTGCCGATATTCGATGCCGCCGCCCTGACTGAAAACTTCGCCAAAGAAGAGGTCCTTCCACAATCCAGACTGCCTGTCTTGCTGGGCGTCAACGTCTGGGGGGGGCGGCTGGATTTGGAACAAAAGGCGCTGGCGGTGAAACAGGCAGGCTTTGCGGGCGCGGTGAATTTTCCGAGTTGCATGCACTATCCCCATACGATGCAAAGGATACTGGCCAATGCAGGCAGGGGGATAGAACAGGAGGTTGCCCAGTTAAAGGCAATCCAGGATACGGGACTGACCTCAATGTTTTACTGCGCGACCCGCATGCAGGCTCGCCTGGCGGCGGATGTGGGCTTGGATATGGTTTGTCTCAATCTCGGCTGGAATGTCGGTGGCGCACAGGGGCATCGTCAGCGTGAGACAATTGAAGAAGTTGCCGTGGCCGTCGTTGAAATTGGCAGGTTGATAAAGCGTATCAGCCCGAAGACGCGATTTTTGTTGGAGGGAGGGCCGATTGAAACGGCTGATGATTTGCGTCGCTTGCTGCGTTTGGCGCCGATTGATGGTTATGTCGGTGGGTCAACATTCGAGCGGATGCCGTTGGAGGTCTCTGTCGCTGATCAGGTGGACCGGTTCCGTCATGCGGGCCAGCGCCGAGATATCCTGGACAATGAGGCCGCACGCTTGGTCTCTTGGGCGCGCAGCTTCGGCTTTGTTGGCCATGCAAAAGCACATTTGAATTTCCTGGCGCGCCTTAAGACCTTGGCATTAACGCAGGGTCCAGTCCTGCTGTTAGCGGAGGCGGGATTGGAGACATTGCCCAGCCTAAAGGCTTTGGGCTCGCACAGTGGCGCGGCCCCTTCCATGGTTCTGATTGACTTGGCAGGAGAGGACCTGCCCACCCGTGCGCGCAGCATATTGTTTGGATCGAACGAGTCGAACGTGAAACGCCGACCAGCATTAGAAGCAGGGGATGGCAATCTTGTCGTTATTTTTTGGCCAGAACGTTTGCCCGCTGGAACTCAACGCCGTCTTGCCCGGGCTTTCCGTGATGGCGTGTTTCAAATATCAGGCTCTCGGCGGCCAATCCCTATGGCGCGGCGTGTGGTGCTGATCAGCCATGCCACAGACCTTGATGCGGCTGGATTGGACCCCTCCTTGATCTCGGTTCTGAGAGGCTGGAGCCTTCGCATTCCGCCGGTGCGTGAGCGGATCGATGATCTGCTGCTGTTGCTGCAACACAAATCTACGGAGCGGTTTGGAGAGGCAATCACGCGAGAGCATTTCTCAGCGGATGCAATACAATTGCTTACAGAACATTTGTGGCCAGGCAATGAGACCGAAATCCATACCGTGCTGGGGCAATTGTTAGAATTTTGGGAAGCAACCTCACGCGGTCAGCGGATCCGACGTGCCGATGTACTACCCTTGCTCAGCGGCCCAAAGCCCCCCCCAAAGATTGCGACTGAGAAAGATCGCATTGCCGATGCATTGTGGCGGCATGGCTTTAATCGTGGGCGAACTGCGCAGGCCTTAGGCATGTCCAGAAAAACATTATACAATAAAATCCAGAAATATGGATTGGTCCGCTAGAGCCTTTGAGGACGACAGATCAGACCATCCAGAACATCGGGCCAAAGCCTTACTGACTCGGCTTCGAGTGTGGTGCCCAGGCCATAGATAGGGCCTTCCCATCCCGATTTTTTCGCTGCCTGGGAAACTGCATCAGCACTGACACCTCTGTGTCGGAATGACGGAAATCCTGCACTGAAGTCACCCACATGGGGCAGCACGATCAGCATATCTGGATCAAGGGCACAGGCGGCTGTCGCCCCCGTCGCGTCCGTGACGGTGACCGCGATCCGAAACCCGGCGGCTTTGAATTCTGCCAGACGGTCTAACTCCCGCGTCAAATTGAATTGGACCTCGGATAGCTGTTGGGCAAAGCTGTCGTCATGCTGCGCGACACTGGGCAGGTTCGTTATCCATGAGATACCGGCTGCTTTAAGGGCATCAATCTGATGATCGACGATGAAAAACGGATCTGCGAGGAACAACCCCAGTCCTAACGCATCCTGAGCTGGAATCTCGGCAGCGTGGATCGCCTTGATGAGTGCGCGTGCACCATCTTGATTGGGGAGAAGCAGGGAGACTTCTGCAGGAAGACTGTCATGCTCCAATCGGGCGGCAAATGTGATGAATTGCTCCGCTACCCTATCAATAGTGGGGCTTTCACGATTGCGGGAGAAAATCCGCCAGGAGGAGAGTGATGTCATATGAAGGGACTTTTACCCATTTTTACTCATATTACCAGAATTGAGTTCTAGCTTTCCATCAAGGCCCGACGAACATCTTCGAGATGAAGTGTCATCGCTTCCCGCGCAGCTTTTGGGGAACGTTTGACAACGGCCTCGATGATGGCCGCATGTTGCGCAACATAGCGTGCCTTCAGAGTCTCGGAGTAAGCCCTGCGCTTTGCCGCCAGCCAATCAGCATCATCCCGAAGGCTGCGGATCAATGCGTCCATCTGTTGCACAACGTGATTGTGGGTCATGGCAAAAAGGAGGCGATGGATTTCAGCGTCCTGGCGCTCAAACTCCTCCATAATATCGGTGTTGGTGGAGGCCGTCTGAGCCTGCATCAGTAAGGCGATATCGGCTTCTGTTGCATTCAAGGCCGCCGCTGCCGCTGCGGCGGGTTCGACCATCAGTCGTGCCTCAATCAGATCACGGGGGCTGACGTCTCGTTTTGGGGGCATTAAAGGTGCGTCGGACAAATCATCAGGGCTGATTTCGTCATTTGGCGGGGCAGCAGACCGCACCCCTGTGACGAAAGTACCGCGGCCAATCTCGCGGGTGATGCGGCCCGACGCCTCCAGCGTATCCATTGCCCGGCGAATAGTATTGCGCGCGACCCCGAAACGGATAGCAAGATCTCGTTCGGTTGGGAAACGGGGCGGTGCCGACAATCCGGACTGCATTGCTGTCCCGAAACGACCAGCATCTATGTCCTGAGATAAAGTCTCGGCTATTCGTTGTGATGCGGTGTTGCGCATTAACCCGGTCTTTCAGATCGTCTGGCCCATCAGAAACAGCTATATTTCACAATAGGTTCAATTGGTTCATTTTGTCAAGATTCTTACATATGGCCTCTTAAATAAACTTGACGATTGGTTTATTTGGCTCTCATATAATTTCAAAGGAACCCAATATTGGTTCATTTATTAATGCTCACCTTGAAATTGGTTCAATTTTATGATGAGCATTTATACCAAAGGCCGGAACAAGGCCTGACGACAAAGAAGGCGACCGGGATTCGAAAAATTAGCACACTAAATTACTCAAATTTACCCATTCTTTGGGGGTTGAGCCCTTGCGGGTATTTTGAGAACGAGCCAAGCTTGAATATGAACGCCGATTAACAGGCGAAGCGGATTTCATCCGCAAATAGGAATCGGATGATAGGTCACACAAGTGGTCGCGCCGATTTTATGGGAGGAGAGTTGGATGTCGCGCAGGAATGACTGCGGTCGCGCTATAGCGGAATTGCTTGTCGCTTATAATGCGACACTGCCATCTTGCCAGGGCGGTGTTGGCAGATGAGACAATTCATTGAGCGCCACACCTTCTGGGCCATTGTGCTGTTGATCGCCATCGGTGTTTTGCTGTGGTTGATCTTTTCGGTATGGCCGGACTGGCTGATTGATGCCATCGGTCGTAAGAAGACTTTCGTGAACACTTTGCTGAATGGTGTGACCCTGGGCGGGCTCTATTTTCTGGTGGCCAGCGGTTTCACTTTGGTTTTTGGATTAATGCGCAATGTTAATTTGGCGCATGGCTCAATGTATTTGCTCGGCGCGTATATCGGCTATGAAGTTGCTGATGCGACGGGCAGTTGGTTCTTTGGCTTGGCAGTAGCCTTTGTTGCCATTGCCTTGACGGGTGTGTTGTTGCAGGTCCTCGTGTTCCGCCGAATGGAAGGCGACGATCTGCGTCAAACATTGGTGACGATCGGCATTTCGATCATCGCTGCAGATTTGATGTTGGCGGTTTGGACCGGCACGACATATCAGTTTCAGCCCCCTGAATGGCTGTTCGGGGCTGCTGAATTGCCAGTCATCTCTGTGCTGAAGTCTTCTGGAGAGCCAGTATTTATCAAATACCCGGTCTATCGACTGTCGGTGCTGTTTGCCGCTGCCGTGGTGGGAATCGCATTGTGGCTATTCCTTAGCCGTACCCGGATCGGCATGATGATCCGCGCTGGGGTCAATGACCGTGAAATGCTCGCGGCATCCGGGGTTAATGTGCAGTTGGTTTTTGCCTTGGTGTTTGCGATTGGCGCTGGGTTGGCCGGGTTTGCCGGAGTGATCGGCGGCACCGCGCTTTCAGTCGCGCCGGGTGAGGATATTCGATATCTCTTGGCCTCTCTGATCGTTGTTATCGTCGGTGGTTTGGGATCAGTCAGCGGCGCTGCAATTGGTGCCTTGCTGATCGGCCTGGCGGAGCAATTTGGACTCGCTTATTTCCCAACATACGGCGTTGTGCTGACGTTTCTGATTATGGTGGTGACCTTGGCGGTGCGGCCCCAGGGTTTGATGGGGGGGCGCTGATCCATGGATACGCGGCGGCTCTTTTCAGGCGGATTTTCTCTCACGGAAATACATCCGGCCAAACTTGCCGTGGTTGTTTTCTTGATCGCCTATCCCAGTTTCACCTCTGATTTCTTTACATATCAGATCGGTGCCTATTCGCTGATTCTAGGCACAATTGCGTTGTCTTTAATGATGCTGGCTGGCTATGGCGGTATGGTCAGTCTGGCGCAGATGACCGTTGCGGGATTTGCTGGATATCTGGTCGCCATTTTGGGGGATAACAGTATGGATGTGATGGGGCTGGGGTGGCCCTGGTGGATGTCAGTGCCTGTGGCGATCCTGTCAGCCGCTCTGTTCAGCGCCTTCATAGGTGCGATATCGGTCCGGACCGAAGGTATCTATACGATCATGATCACCTTGGCCATTGCCGTCGCCTTTTTCTACTTTGTGCGCCAGAACTACCCAGTTTTTAATGGATTCACCGGTTTCGCTGGGATTGAGCCGCCGACGGTCTTTGGCATCTATTGGCGCGACCCAGTCCCGTTTTATTATCTGAGCCTCGCTGTGGCAGCCGGGTTTTTCTCCTCTGTGCTTTATGCCTCTCGGGCTACATTTGGGCTCAGCCTGCAAGCGATAAGAGACAATCCCCGTCGCATGCGCGCATTGGGCTATGACGTCACCTTGCACCGTATTGTTGCCTATTTCCTGTCTGGGATAATTGCGGGTACGGCTGGTGTCATGATGGTTTGGTTCAATGGCCGTATCTCCCCCGGTTCAGTGGGGGTGGATGTCGTGATTGATATTCTGGTGATTGCTGTGCTGGGCGGTATGCGTCACCCGATTGGTCCGTTCTTGGGCGCAATCGCCTTTGTTCTATTGGAAAATTTCGCCATCGATTTAATTGATCGAGAACGGTTCAACACTGTGATCGGCGTGGCGTTTTTGCTCATCGTGCTGTTTTCGCCTGATGGGCTGTTGGGGCTTTGGAACCGGGCTCGAGATAAAATTCGGTTCCGTAAAAATGCGCGGCCATACCGTGGCGGCGCAGCACAAGGCGACCAGCATGCCGCTGGATCGTTGGAAGAAACTAAACCTTAAGGGAGGTTGCAATGCTCGGTATAGGCAAAAAGGCCCTGGCGGCAGCGGTAATGCTGTCTTTCGCCAGTCCAGCCCTCGCAGAAGACACGATCAAGATGGGTGCTTTGGCAACGCTGGAAGGCGCGTTCACGGTACTTGGTGAGGATGGCATGCGCGGCGTTAAGTTGGCGCTGGAAGAGTTCAACTATAAAGCGGGCGGCAAAAAGATTGATCTTATCACCGGCTCGTCCGATGCCTCGCCTGACAGCGCTATCCGTGCCGCCCGGAAATTGGTGGAACAGGACGGTGTGCAGATTTTGATCGGCCCATTGTCTGGTTCGGAAGGTTTGGCGGTCAAAGACTATGCGAAGACCCAGCCAAATGTGACATTCTTGAATGGCTCATCGGCCGCTCAGGATACGACCCTGCGCAGCCCGGCGGATAATTTCTTCCGTTTCGGCACCGAAGGCGCACAATGGATGGCCGGCCTGGGTGAGTATGCTTACAATGAAAAGGGATATCGTAAAG
>JARGPE010000317.1 GCA_029212835.1 Alphaproteobacteria bacterium
ATCCAGCATCCGCACCGATCACAACATAGTCGGTTTTTTTCGAAACAGATCCGGACACTTTTGCACCCAGAGACTCGGCGCGCGCCTTGGCCTCGCCACGACTCATTTTCTCCAATGAGCCAGTGAAAACAACGGTTTTTCCTGCAATGGGGGAGTTTCCTGTCTGGGGTGCCTCAACGTTTGTAACCTGCAGTTCGGACGTCAGATTGTCCAGCACGGTGATATTATGGGCCTCGTTGAAAAAGGCCGACAGGCTGTCTGCCGCCGCCATGCCGACTGTGTCGATGGCTACCAGTTCCGCGTAATGGGGGCCGATCAATTCTGGCTTTTTCTCCTCAGGTGCTACTTTGCGCTCCGCTGCAACAAATTGCATCGCGGTGCGCCAGGCAGAGTAGGAGTTATAGCTGCGTGCCAGTAGTTTGGCCGTGGTCTGTCCAATATGCCGTATGCCTAAGGCAAAAAGGAACCGGTCAAGCGGGATTTCCCGGCGGCTTTCAATAGCACCCAAAAGATTTGTGACGGACTTTTCTTTCCATCCCTCCCGACCCAGAATTGTGTCGCGATGTGTTGACAGCTTAAAAATATCAGCAGGTTCTTTGATTAGCCCTTCGCCCCAGAATTCCTCAATGCTCTTCGTGCCCAACCCTTCAATGTCAAAGGCATCCCGGCTGACGAAATGTTTTAGACGTTCGACGGCTTGTGCGTCGCAGATCAGGCCGCCGGTGCAGCGGTAGACGACTTCACCAGCCTCACGCTCTACCTCGCTGTTACAGACAGGACAGTGGGTCGGGAATTGGAAAGCCGCACCGCCTCCATCTTCCGTAACCTCTAAAACCTGGGGAATGACGTCGCCGGCACGCTGAATGCGAACCGTATCGCCAGCCTTTACGCCCAGCCTGGCGATCTCATCATGATTGTGCAAGGTTGCGCGGGAAACAACGACCCCGCCAACGGTAACAGGCTTTAAATTTGCTACTGGTGTCAGGGCACCGGTACGTCCAACTTGGATTGTAATCTCTTCAATCACCGTCTCCGCCTTTTCGGCGGCAAATTTATGGGCAATGGCCCAGCGCGGCGCGCGGCTGACCTGGCCCAGGCGCTCCTGCCAGTCCAACCGATCTACCTTATAGACCACCCCATCTATATCGAAGGGCAATTCCCCTCGCTGATGCTCAATCAGGCGATAATGATCCATGATCTCAGACAGGCTGTGACACAGCACTGTTGGATGGTTCAGGGTAAAGCCCAGGTCTTTAAGGCGCTCTCGAGATTGCGACTGTGTTGGCCCTAATGGTTCCGATAGATCGCCCCAGGCATAGCCAAAAAAATGTAGGGGGCGTTGTCGCGTAATCGACGGGTCCAATTGACGCAAAGAGCCTGCGGCGGCGTTGCGTGGATTGGCAAAGGGTTTGTTGCCCGCCACTTCCTGGCGTTCATTCAGAGCCAGAAAATCGTCCTTCCGCATATAGACTTCGCCGCGCACTTCCAGGACATCAGGCCAGTTAGTACCCGCCAGTGTTTCGGGGACATCCTTTAGGGTGCGGATGTTGTTGGTTATATCCTCACCCTCTGTGCCATCGCCCCGGGTCGCGGCATAGATCAATTGACCTTTTTCATAACGCAGAGAGGCAGACAGGCCGTCAATCTTAGGCTCTGCTAGGATGGCCAGATTTTCTTCGGTGCCCAGGCCCAAAAACCGGCGCACGCGTGTCAGGAATTCCGCAACATCTTCTTCGGCAAAGGCGTTGCCCAGCGACAGCATCGGCTTCACATGTTGGATCTTACCGAAGCCGGACTTCAGCCCACCGCCCACTTTCAAGGAGGGGCTGTCTTTGCGCATTAGATTGGGGAAGCGTTCTTCGATCGCATCATTGCGCCGACGAAGGGCGTCATAGGCTGCATCGGTAATTTCCGGTGCGTCTTCCTTGTGATAGCGCGCGTCATGATAGGCGATTTCCATCGCCAGTCGGGCCAATTCGGCACGCGCTTCTCTTTCCGTCAGGTCAGGCACATTTTTACTGGCACTCATGGACGGGTTTCTTCCATCAATCGATCTGCGGCGGCGCGGGCTTCATCGGTAATCTCCGCTCCAGACAACATGCGGGCCAATTCCTCGCGGCGGTGATGGGGGTCCAGGCTGTCAACAGATGTTGCTGCGCGACCATCGTCTGCGGTTGCTTTGGCCACCCGCCAATGGGCCGCGCCTTTTGCCGCGACCTGGGGGGAGTGGGTGACGACCAGAACCTGCAACCGTTCCGCCAGCCGCCCCAGGCGTAATCCTACAGCCGCGGCGGTGGCACCACCTACACCGGCGTCGACCTCGTCAAAGACCAGAGTCGGGACAGTTCCCACTTCAGCCAGGGCAACTTTTATGGCCAGCAGGAAACGACTCAATTCGCCTCCCGATGCAATCTTGTCTAAAGGGCCCCCCGGCATGCCGGGGTTGGTTGTGACGGTAAATCCCGTTCTGTCGCGACCGGCGGCACCCCAGCGGGAGGGCTCCAGTTCGACAATATCCGTGGTAAAGCGGGCACGCTCTAGCCGCAGGGGGGGCAGTTCCGCGTTGACGGCAGCATCCAACTTCTCTGCTGCCGCGCGTCGCTTAACACTTAAAATTTCTGCTGCTTCTTCATAGTCGGCGCGGGCGCGGGATGCCGTCTCTGTCAAGGCAGCGAGTTTTTCTTCGCCAGCATCAATTAGGGCAATGCGCTCAAAGAAATCGTCACGCAGTCGGGCAAGATCATCGACGGGAACATTGTGCTTGCGGGCAATATCGCGCAGGGCAAACAGTCGTTCCTCAATA
>JARGPE010000318.1 GCA_029212835.1 Alphaproteobacteria bacterium
GTATGGCGGACGGTTTTCGGCAGTTGGCCGATGACCAAACGGAATATGTTCCTTGTGATCTTGCTGGCGATGGGAACCATCGCGGGCGTGTTTTCCTTGATCACGCGGGTCACTGTTCTGGATTTGGATTACACGAATCCATTTCGGATCGCCGTGGTCGGTCCGATGGAAGGACCTGACGCTGCGATTGGCAAGACCATGGTTCGCGGCGCGGAATTGGCGGCCGACCTTGTGAATGAATCCGGTGGCATTCGGGGACGTGCCGTTGTCGTTGAGGGGTTAAACGACGGCAATAGCGCCAGCAATGCTGTTCAGGTCGCGCGGGATATTGTGGCCCGCGATGATATCGTTGCGGTGATAGGGCATTGGAATCCAGAAGCCACCGCCGCTGCAGAGCCGATTTATGAGGCTGCCGGTGTTCCGATGATTTCTACTGCACCAACGACTGTCAGTGCGGTCAGTACGCTGCAATCCCAATGGATCTTTCATACTGTTTTTGATGAATTGTCACAGACACGGTTTCTTGCAAACTACGTTCGCAACGTAATCGGCCAGGAAACTGTTTCCATCATTCATGAAGATACGGCGCGTGGGCGCATGTTGGCAGAAGCATTTGATGCGACGTATCGCCGGTTTGGAACCAAGGTGCTGAACTTCTGGGCCTATGACCCAACGGATCTTAATTCCTTGTCTGAACGTGCCACCGCCATCGCACAGGAAATGCGCGATAAGAAACTGACCGGTGATATCTTCATACAGGGCGGTGCCCCTCAAGCGGCGCGCCTTGTGACTGGACTGCGACAAGGGCGTGTCAGAAACGGTATTGTTGGCCTGTCCGATATGGCAACGGCGGCTTTTGTTTCTGAGGTGCAGTCTATCTTGCCAGAAGGGGAACCCGCGGCTTCCGTCACCAATGGAATTTTTGTCACAACACCACTGCTATTTGATACAGCGACAGAGGTCGCCCAGAATTTTCGAACCGATCATTTGGCCCGCTATGGCGTTGCCCCTGATTGGACTGCAGCGTTTTCATATGATGCCGCACGTATGGCGGTTGATGGTATCATTGCTGATATCGGACGGGAGGCGAACGGTGAAGAACCTGCAGATGCGACCGATATCGGGGCGCTGCGCGGCGCGATAAGGGATTTTCTATCGGGGCTGGATCATCCAGAACGCAGCCACCGCGTTGTCGCGGGTGAGCGGTATTTTGGTAAGAATGGTGCGAATACGACCAGTGTTCAGATCGGCCTGTACAACGGGTCCAGCATGATTTCTGCTCTGACTCAGTTGCAACCGATCCTGGAACGCGGAGTGACGGGGTTCCTGGACTTGGTTCAGGAAGGCAAGGTTCTCTATGTGAATGACAAGTTCATGTATAAAACCAATGTCGTCTATACTGGTGTTCAATTGTTGAATGTTGAGCCGGTGCGCGAAGGGGCAGCCGATGATCAGCGCGTATTGGAGGATCGTTATAAAATCGATTTCCTGATTTGGTTCCGATATCGCGGTGACTTTGAACCCCAAGACATCGTGTTCCTGAATGCGGTTGAGCCTATCAAACTGACAGATCCTGATAAGACCGGTCTGGATGGGGACCTTAAATATGTGTCTTACAGGGTGTCTGGGCAGTTCAAGACTGAATTTTCAGATATTAAACATCCCTATGGCACGATATTGACTGGTCTGGGATTCCACCATCGCCTACTCAGTCGCAACAATCTGATGTATGTGACCGATGTTCTGGGCATGGGATTGGTTAAGGCACGCAGTGACGCACAATCAACCCCTCAAAGCCCCTCTGAGGCGGCAGGGACGGATGCCAATATAAAAGAGGAAGCGTCGGACTGGCTGAATTGGCTTGGCATCGATCAGTCGTCGCTAAATCTTGCCGCTTTGTTCGGAGAGGGAGCCAGCGGTGACCCTCTATTGGATGGTTTGCGGTCCCGTCGCGTCTTTGCCAGTCTGCCAGATTGGTCGCCGGAGCGTAGTTGGATTTCGCAGGAAGTGTATCAGGGAACGGGTGAAGGCGACCCAGCCTTTGTTGGCTTTGGAAAGCAGGCTGCCGAGTTCACGCGGATCGATTTGGGTGTCATTCTGGGGCCGGCCGGTCTGGATCCAGCAGATGCGATTCCATATAACTGGTTTGTCTATCTCTTTATCTTCGCCGTCGTGGCATTATTATTTGCTGCGATTATGGACCGCAAGGACCGGGGACAATTCTGGCGTTTTCAGACCCTGGGCATTCGCGTGATCGGTTGGCCGATGTTGCTGGTGTCTGCAGGGACCTTATTGTTGGATTATTCCTCTCAGACCCTGCCGGATGCGGTGACAGACGGTATCGTGCTGTTCTTTGATTGTCTGTGGTGGCTGATTCCGGCGCGTCTATTGGCAATCAGCCTGGAACGCTTCGTCTGGGTTCCTATTGAGGAGCGGTCCGGTCGGCGTATTCCCAATGTGGTCCGGTTGTTCGGTTCGGGAACGATCTATCTATTGGCCATTTTCGGTGTTATCGCCTTTGTCTTTGATCAGCAATTGACCAGCCTTTTGGCAACATCCGGTCTGCTGGCCATGATCATCGGTCTGGCCATTCAGGCCAATATCGCCAACATCTTCTCTGGGATCGTATTGAATATTGAGCGACCCTTTAAGGTTGGGGACTGGGTTATGGTTGGGGAGATGATCGGCCTGGTTACCGATATAACCTGGCGCACCATGCGGCTCAGCACCCGGGATGGCTATAATGTCAGCATCCCGAATGGTCAGGTCTCTGAATCTTTGATCCAG
>JARGPE010000082.1 GCA_029212835.1 Alphaproteobacteria bacterium
AGGTCAAACGTCTGTTCTTTTAAAATCTCCAATGCGACCTCTCCGGTGCGGGCCTCCGTCACATCATACCCTTTGGAACGCAGCGCACGGGCACTGAACAAACGAACAGCATCTTCATCCTCCACCAGCATGATGCGCTCGCCGCCCGTATCATCCAGGGACGGCAGTTCCGCATTTTCGCCACCTCCCTCTCGTTCCGCCGCATCGCGCTCTTGTTCTGTTGCACGCGGCAGATAAAGACTAAAAGATGTTCCTTTTCCGGGCCCATCCGAATGCGCGACGATATAGCCCCCCATTTGCGTGACACTGCCATAGACCATGGCAAGTCCCAGCCCGGTACCTTGCCCCACTTCCTTCGTGGTGAAAAAAGGTTCAAAAATGCGCCCCAGAACAACCGGCGTCATCCCCATCCCGGTATCCGTTACCGTAATCATCACATAATCGGCGGGCGGCATGATTTGGTCCCGCATCTGATAGGGACGATCCGCAGAAAAATTATCCGTCTGAAGAATTAATCGCCCGCCCCGCTCCATGGCATCGCGCGCATTCACGGCAAGATTGATAATGCCTTGCTCCAACTGGCCGCGATCGCCCTTAACGGGCCACAAATCCCGGCCATGAATCATTTGCAGCTCAACGGTCTCGCCCAGCAGGCGCTGCAGCAAGTTGGATAGTTCCGCCAGCATATCAGTCACATCCACAACCCGGGTGCGGATCGCCTGTTGACGCGAAAAAGCCAACAATTGCCGTGTCAGCCCAGCGGCACGATTGGCATTTTGCTGAATTTGCATGACATCCCCAAAAGAGGGATCACCGGGCTGATGGCGATGCAACAAAAGATCACAAAAGCCAATAATGGCCGTCAGAACGTTGTTGAAGTCATGCGCAATGCCCCCTGCCAACTGGCCCACGGCCTCCATCTTCTGTGACTGCGCAAACTGACTTTCAAGCCGCTTTCGCTCTGTTGAATCCAGTACGTGGAACAAGATGCCAGGCCGGTCCTTATCCGGGATAACTGTCCGATTGGCATAGAGGGTAACAATACGCTCCTCCGTCAATGCAAGGCGCATATCCAGAGGCTCAGGAACAGGCCTTTCCCCAGCGGCCCCTTCCAACACAACGTTAAAAAGGTTAGCAAGGCGACCGAGATCATCCTTGTGGAAGAGGTCTTGAAACAAACGGCCTTGAACAGGGCGTCGCCCGATCAAGCGACGAAACGCAGAATTTG
The DNA here is from genome assembly GCA_029212835.1 of Alphaproteobacteria bacterium. GTDB lineage: Bacteria > Pseudomonadota > Alphaproteobacteria > UBA8366 > Aestuariispiraceae > Pacificispira. The sequence goes on from JARGPE010000082.1 coordinate 1,229, forward strand.
CATCCCCCATGAGGCCGTCTGCATCAACCACCGCCATGCCAAATGGGGACCGATCCAGAGCACGATTCAACAGCGCCAGCTTACGTTCCATATCATCCATTCGATGCCGAGTGCGGGTCACATCGCTCAACACCAAAAGAATTCTATGCGGCTGCGCATCTCCCTCTCCAGCTAGGGGTGTAATCGCAGATCCATAAATGCTGATCCAACTGATAGAGCCAGAACGAGCCCCCTCTCTTGGGGGTATCGCAAAGACCGGTGGTTCCGTATTTGTGCTTTCATTCAGAAGCGGCGCTTTACAGCGCTCAACAACCAAGTTCAACGCATCACTGATATCGCGGGTTTCCCCCATGAAGCGCGCGACGTCAGTAAGGCTGATAGGGGGGATAAGGCGTCCTTCAAACAAATTCAGAGGATCGCACAGGTCCACCACAACCGCAGTTTCACCAGAAAATTCCACCGTAAGGGTGCTGGCTCCGAAGGCAGAAAGGGCGGCGGCATTGCATTGCTCTCTTTGCTGCAGTGTCTTGAGCGCTTCCTGCAAACGACGTTGCTCAGCCTGACCAGACAGACGCCTCCAAAGTCGACTGATCACGTTGGCATCCTCCGACCTTTCAGATTGAAAACGTAGGAGATAACCTGCGCCACAGCCTCAAAATGCTCAGCTGGCACTTCCTGATCCAACTCAACGGTTGCATGCAACGCCCGCGCCAAGGGTGGATTCTCAACAATAGCGATATCATTCTCCTCAGCAATGCTGCGGATACGCTGCGCAATCAGGTCCTGTCCTTTTGCGACCAGGATCGGGGCTTCCATGCTTTCCGGTTTATAGGACAGCGCTACGGCAAAATGCGTAGGATTGGTAATCACCACATCTGCCGTTGGCACGGCCTGCATCATCCGCTCTCTGGACCTTTGCATACGGATTTGCCGCAGCCGTCCCTTAACCTGTGGATCCCCTTCCGTATTTTTATATTCTTCCTTCACTTCCTGTTTTGTCATGCGCAGCTGTTTGATGTGCTGAAATTGCTGAAACACCACGTCCAGGGCGGCAATCACAAACATAATTGCCAAAATCCCAATAAAGACCCGAATAACCAAAACCTGAATTTCGTATAATAATTCTGACGCATCCATACTGGTCAGCGTATCCAGCCGAGATATCTCCGGCATCAACAGAGCCGTTCCCACGGCACCAACCAGGCCGATCTTAATCAACCCCTTTGCAAATTCGACCAACTGTTTACTGGAGAATTGCTTCTTCAGCCCCTTTAAGGGCGATATCTTGCTCAGTTCCGGCTCCAGGGGTTTAGCCGACACATTAAAACCAGTCTGTGCAACACCAGAGATTATGGCCAGGACGACAAATACACCTAACGGCACGACCAGCAATGTCGAAACCTCAATCAGCATTTTCCTTAAGACCTGTCCCAAGCCACCATAGTCAACGAGCAATTGATCGGGTCTCTCAAGAAAAGCGACCAAAATATGAGATAAATCCTTCATCAAAGATGGAAAAACCATCGCAATCATGATGCCTGTACCAAACAACAAGACCCAGGTATTGACCTCTTTACTGACGGCCAATTGGCCTTTCTCGCGCGCATCGCGCAGCCGTTTCGAAGTGGGCTCTTCTGTTTTCTGGGAGTCGTCTGATTGTTCCGACATTAAGCTTTAGAATCCCATCAAAATGGCAGAAATTGGCCCAACAGCCCGTGAAAGTTCTGCAAGAACCACATCATCATCGCACTGAGCGTTGTCATCAAGAGAAACAAGCCCATCATGATCTGTAACGGCATAGCAATGAAGAAAACCTGCATCTGAGGCATCAATCGGGCCAACAACCCCAGCAGGACATAAAACAACAACCCAACCACCACGATAGGCGACGCCAGTTGAAAGCCCAATTTAAAACTGTCCGCAACGGTTCGGGTCATCACATCGGCCATATCCCCCACCATGGGATAGACGCCAGGCTTAAACAGAACATAGCTTTCTATTACAGCACGTATCAGCAAGTGATGTGTATCGGTGGCAAAAATCAATAAAAGACCAACCAAAGACAAAAAGATCGAGAGCAGCGCCCCCTGATCTGATGCCAGCGGGTTGAAGATCATGGCACTGGCAAGGCCACTCATGAAACTATACAGCGACCCGGCAACCGCCAACGCCATGAATAGCACACGTGTGACGGCCCCAATGAACAGTCCGATCAATATCTCAATAAAGATGAGGCCAAACATATCGGACATTCGTTCAGGAATGGCCGGGATAATAGTTACAACCGTTGGCGCGACAACCAAAGAAATAAGCACAGCCAGAGTCAATCTGGCACGTGGATTCAGAAACGACTCCCCGATGGAAGGCAAGGTTAGAAAGGCGCTGCCGATCCGCGCAAACACCATAAAGACGGTAAACACTTCCGCCGTCAGCAAGGCTTTCAGCATAGCAGGACCTTGAGATCAGGACTCATCCAATCGCGACAATACGGTCCATCAGATAAAACGTCAGATCCTGCAAATGGCGCAGCATAAATGGCAGCAACACCAGCATGGACAGGAAAATGATGATAATCTTAGGCACGAAAGTCAGCGTCACTTCCTGAATCTGCGTCAAGGCCTGAAAGACAGCAATAACCAACCCCACAGCCAACCCGATCAACATCAAAGGACTGGACACGATCAAGAGCGCGTAAATCGCCTCCCGCGCAATATCGAGGGCTTGGGCTTCGTTCATGGCATCACCAACGCAAATTCACCCTGTCACAAAACAGAGTGCCTATAGTCTAGCCGATTCTGCCTAAGTACAGGATGGTCAGATCGGCATCCGCATTATTTCTTGATAGGCAGAAATAACCCGGTCGCGCACCGTCACAACGGTGCTGAGAGTTGATTCAGCTTCTGCCAGAGCGGTCACGACCTCAGTCACATTGGCCTGTCCTGCCAAGGCACGGGCGGTCACTTCTTCTGCCTTGTAATTGGACTTCATGGCGTCGTCAGCGACACCTTTGACCATATCCAGAAAACTGGAACCCGACGTCGGTTGGGCCTGCGGCTGACTGCCGGTATGGAACATGTTTGGACCCGTCGCATTCGCGCGATAGGCTGCGGCGGCACTCATCGGATCTATGGCCATGGTCTCTCTCCTTAACAGCGCTCAGGCATTATATCCCGAAAACGCCCCTCTCCTCAATCTTACTCTATTTCCTGTCACAGAGCCGAGCCGGGTCTCTCCTCCCCGCTAGGCTATGCCGTAGTCTATCACAAATCTAACGCAGTATGCTGACCGTCTGGGCAAACATATTCTTAGCCGTTTCAATGACGCGCAAATTCGCCTGATAGCTGCGATTTGCTTCACGCATATCCATTGTTTCCACTAAGGTACTGACATTGGGCAGCATCACATAACCATCGGCATTTGCCGCAGGATGCGCTGGATCGAACTTTAGATCAAAATCAGACGGGTCTTCCCCGATCTGTTTCACTTGAACAACATCCGCCCCCAGGGCTTCATCCATCTTGTTTTTAAAGCTAATCACCTTACGGCGATACGGATCACCGCCTGGTGTAGACGCGGTAGAATCCGCATTCGCAATGTTCTCTGAAATCACCCGAAGGCGCAGCCCTTGCGCCCGCATGCCGGAGCCGGCGATAAACATTGAAGCATTAAAATCATCCATGACCTTGTTCCTTTTCCCTTACAACGGCGCGCGGATCAACCCTGGCCACGGCCCAGGGCGGTGCGGTGCAGCGCCAGGTATTTGCGATATATGTTGGTCGCCATGTTATAATCACCTGCGGTCGACCCCAGTTTCATCATCTGCTCTTCCAGGACGACACCATTTTCCGAAATCGTTGTTTCGTAGGTCGATGCTGCCGTACCCTCTTCGAATTTATCATTCGCATCAGGCAGACTAACATGCTGGGGATTTGTGACCTCCAGATTGACCTTCATGCTTTGCTGGGCCATTTGGTCCGAGAAGCTCAACTTTGCGATATCGCGAGCCTTGTAATTCGGTGTATCCGCGTTGGCGATGTTCTGTGACAACACCCGCTGACGCTGGGCCAACCAAGACATTTTTTCGGACATCATGCCGAAAATTGCACTATCACCAATGGACATAATCTCTCTCCTCTCTCTGGTACTCACCCGGCTGCGCATCGGTCTCTCCTCCGCCACACAGCCTTGACACGACACACCAAGCAAACAGCGTGCCAACTTTTCTTTCGACCAAACGATTCGCGCAAAGCCTCTCAGAAAACCATCAAACAATAAGTATTATTATACATTTTTACATTCAGTATATAAACATAAATATAAAATAATTTTCATTACATAGTTTATATTAATGTACTGTAAATAAAAATACATAGAAGTATTGTTATAAATCAATGTATACCTATTTTTACATTATATGCTGAAAAATAGAAATCAGAGAATTGCTGAAAGCTATTGATACGAAACCGATTTTCCGTCTAAATACAAAAAACTAGTTTGGAACTGAGCAATGGCACGGTCTGAAAATCCCACTAATCGGACAGGCTCTGACGATCCTGGCCCTCCGGCACAACCGGTGTCTAAACGCACTGCTGTTGCCCTGACCTATAAGCCCAACGATGCAGATGCGGCCCCTATCGTCAGCGCCAGTGGAGAGGGCTATCTTGCTGAAAGAATTATTGAATTGGCCCAGGCGGCCGGCATTCCCGTGCAATCAGATTCTGATCTTGTTGAGCTGCTCTCAGCGACAGAGGTGGGAGAAGAGATTCCCATAGAAGCCTTCATCGCGGTGGCGGAAATCCTGCGCTACGTTTACGCTTTGAATGGTCAGTCGGCACCGGTGCCGCCGCTTCCATAGCATCCACATGGTACAGCCTGCCCCTGACATTGGACTTTGAACGCGCCAAGACAGCGACCCCCCTTATACATCAGGAGGATGATCGCCGATTGTGCCGCCACCCGTATTGGAGCCAGGTATGCACCCGGCAGATTATGTGCAATTCGCGCTGGCGTTAATCTTCGTATTGGGTTTGATCGGACTCTGCGCCGCCCTGCTCAAACGGTTTGGGCCTGGTGGCTTGATGGTCGCCCGCCCCCGGGCCGGGGCGACCAAGCGCCTGCACATTGTTGATTCACTGACATTGGACCCGCGCCGTCGTTTGATATTGGTCCGTAGGGATGGTGTGGAGCATCTTATTTTGTTAGGCGCACAATCAGACCTGGCGATTGAAACGGGCATCGACGCGACGCATGAAAATGCTCAAGACGCTGTCCCGGCTCCAAATGGGGTGGTCCGCCGGTTTGACGATGTCGTGCGCCGTATCAGCACCCGGAAGTCCGAACCACAAACCCGGGATGAGGAGAGCCCATCTCAATGACCCGACCACGGCATTCCCTGCCTCAATTCTTGTCTATCAAGGGACGCCTGCGCTCCATGACAGGTCTTCTGGCAACGGCACTGATCCTTCTTGTCGGGTCTGCAGTCCTGTTGCCCGCAGGACCTGTTCTGGCGCAATCAATTAATATTGATATTGGCGAAGGAGGCACCGTAACGGGCCGTCTGGTTCAGCTGGTCGCCTTGTTGACTGTCCTGTCCCTGGCCCCGTCACTGCTGGTCATGATCACCAGCTTCACCCGATTGATCATCGCATTTTCCCTGCTGCGCACAGCCTTTGGCGCGCAACAAACACCGCCAAACACAGTGCTGATCAGCCTGGCGTTGTTCCTAACCTTCTTCATCATGCAGCCAACCCTGGAAAGATCCTATAATGAAGGCATTCAGCCGCTGATCGAAGAACGTATTTCAGAACAGGAAGCATTCGATCTGGCAATAGCCCCCTTCCGGGATTTTATGCTGCGCCATGTCAGAGATCGGGATCTGATGCTGTTCATGGATATTGGGGGATTGCCCCTGGTCGACAATCCGGATGACACGCCGCTGCGCGCCCTGATACCGGCCTTTATGATATCAGAGCTGAAGCGTGCCTTTGAAATCGGATTTCTGTTGTTCGTTCCCTTTGTCGTAATCGACATGGTTATCGCATCAATCCTGATGTCGATGGGGATGATGATGCTGCCACCTGTTATGATATCCCTGCCCTTCAAGCTGATCTTTTTTGTGCTTGTTGATGGGTGGTATCTGGTTGTTGGCAGCCTGGTTCAGAGCTTTAATCCAGTATAAAGCAGAACCTCATCAAAGCCGCATAGATCTTTGATATAAAACACTAAGAAGACGAAGCGGTCACCTCTGCGGAAGGAGGCTGCGGCGGGGCAAACAGCTTGTCTTGATACGCCTTGATAAAGGCATCAAACCGATCAGCACCGATTAACTGATCTACAGTCGCCAATACATCTCCGCCCGTTGGGGCGCGGCTTTGATTGGTCAAATAGTCAAAGACCCCCGCCAAGGAGCTATTTGCCATCGCAGGTCCCCACAGGTCGATCAGGTCCTTCAAGCCTTCTTTGTCGTCATTCTTATACAACGCAACAGCCCAATTTATAACATAGCGCGCAGTGTCCCCCTCTACCCCGACGGCAGGGTCACTGGGTGGGTTCCCGGCGAGGCGCTGCAGGACCTTTGCAGATTCCTGCCAATTGGATGTGGTGCGGTACAGATCACGGCGCAGCAAGTCCGCCTCAACACTGACATCCCCGGCCAGTTCCTTGATCGCGTCATTATAGTCACCTTGCTGCAACTTAGCGCGTGCCAGCAAACGGTCACGGTCGGCCTCAAGATCATCGCTCAGGTCGAACAGTGTCAATCCACGACGCCCCTGAGCGATCGCTTCTTCTGCCTCTTTCGGCTTGCCGTCCATCAACAGGATCAAAGCCAACTTGTTGCTTAACCGAACCCGCTCTTCACCCGGCGGAAGTCGATCCTCGTCATTGAGCAATTCGCGCAACTTGTCCGCGGCCTCCGTCAACAAGTCGATTGCAGCCAACCGATCGGCAATATTCTCGATAATCCGATCACCGTCTTCACCCGTTGGCGTCAATTCCTTGAACTCATCGTATAACGCCAAGGCCTTTAAGGGCGGCAGGCTGTCTGCGCCTCCTTCCAGGAACAGATTGCGGAAGGTATCTGTCATTTCTCCAGCCAGATCTTCAGCGACCGGATCGCCAGGGAAATATTTTACCGCTGTCCGGAACACATCCAGACCTTTGAAATAATCAGGCTGCTTAAGATACAATTCACCCAGACGGCGCAACAAATACAATTCACTGCGATCACCGCGCCATGAGTAACGAAGGCGCTCCATTCGCTCCAACGCTTCCTGATCAGTCATAAAGCCTTGTCGCTGACCTAGCGTGATCAGAGCAAGTTCCGCTCGATAGGCATATTTACGATCCCCTTCCTCCATAACCTCCTTGAACAGTTTCTCGCCTTCATCGAACTCTGCCCGCGATACGGCCAACCGAGCACGCTGATAGTCCAGCGCCGCCTGGTCGCTCCGGGTTAACTTCTCGCGCTCTGCCTGAAGGCTGTTAATCCAGGCCTCCGCCGTGCGGACATCGCGATTTGCAAAAGCCGTATCAATACGCATCAGGCCAAGATGAGCCTTCAAAGGATAAGGATAGCGGGTGAGTAGGCTATCGCCGGGGCCGAACGCTTCTGCCGCCCTTAGATAATCACCTTCTTCAGCCAAGGCAGCACCACGCCAAATGGCGGCTTCGGCGAACCCATCCAGGCGCGGGTCATTCAATAAGGTCATTGCTTCCTCCGGGCGACCTGCCAAAACCCTGGAAGCCCCCTGCAAGGCCATATTTTCCGGGCGCTTCATTAATTGTGGATCACGATCTGCGACTACCCGCAAAACACCCAAAGCCTCGTACCCCCGGTCATGCGCCATTAGGAAACCCGCATAATTCAACCGTGCAGCATCCAACTTTTCATCTGGCACTTCTGCAAAAGACCGGAAAATAGCATTGGATAATTCTTCAAAGTCTTCCTGTGGCCCCCGCATCAAACCAGCAAGATCAAACAACCGCCGGGCACTCAGGATTGGACCGGATGAAACCGGTGCTTCTGGGGAGACCCCTGAAATAGCCAATCCATCGGGGGCACTGATCTGGAATCCATCAAAATTACGGTCCAGCAAAACCGTATCAGACAAACGAACCATCGCCACCCCTTGAGCCGTTGGCAGCAACTCAAATTCGGGATATTGGCGCAATCCATCAATCCCCATCCCGGATTCCAGGAAGGTTGCGACCCGCATGACATCGCCCATATCCGGATCAGGGACATTAAATGATCGGCCCGGCGTATCTGTCGGGAAATTCAAATGCGGCCCAACCTCTGCGGTGACATCGGCCATGATCGGTGCCTGGGACAGCGGACGTTGGGGCGCACGGCGAAACTCAACGACCCAATTAAAGCCTTCCCGTCGGGCACTGGCATTAACGCTGTGATCGGGCACCTGCATGCGCAAAACCGACGCTCCGCCAATTGGCAATTGATCAATACGCTCAATTATCGGCGCCCCTTCCACCCGCAAAGGCGATAAATCCAGAGGTGAAGCCGCATCAAAAATCACCCAGATATTATCTGCACGACGGAATACTGCCGCCCCAACATCCCCGGACCACTGAAAGGAGAAATTGAACAGCGGTGGTCCTGAAGGTGGCTCCAGCGGAGGCGGCCCGGCAGCAGCATCCTGTTTCGGAGCCTCCGGCATTGCAGCCATTTCTGTGTCTGAGGGCTCTGCTGCCGTGGCCGCTGGCTCTTGTGGCGCAGGAATAGGCTCACGGACGGTATCTGTCACCGCAGCATCAGCCTCCGCGGATGGTTCTGGCGATACGGGCGCAGGGGTTTCCGTAGGAACGGCCGAGGTAGCCTCTGCTGTCGGTGCCGGCGTTGCCTCAGGGGCAGGTTCTGGTGTCGCTGGTGACGAAGTTTCCTGGGGTACTTGATCTGCTGTTAAGGCCGCCGCTGGCTGGTTACGGGATTCTGGCGATGCCAGAACATCTAAAACGACCTTCTGATCCAATGGGAAATGCCGCAATTCAGCACCCTCAGGAACCGCAAGAGTAACCGATGTCCCCTGTCCGCTGGGCTGAACCGCTGCGACACGTATGCCGGGCGGCAAAGTCTGGGTCAGTGCGGCAACATCAATAGTGGCCGCACGGCCGAAATCGACCGTCACCGCCCGCCCATTCTGAGTCACCGTATAGGGAACCGATTGCGGCCAGTCGAATACAATGCGGGTATAGCCGGGATGGTCACCAATGCGGACCGGTAAGTCCGTCGCACCGGCCTGAGCCGTTTGCGGCACGGCAGATGCAGTTTCCTGTGCCTGAGGTGCTGCTGAACTCTGCGGGGCTGTTTCGCTGCGACGCAGATCCACAACAACAGAATTTTCATTGGTGAAATCTGTAACTGTCATGGGACCGGTCAATTGAAACGAAACTGCATTTGCCGCCGTCCCAGCAACACCGGGCCCGTTCGCCTGCGCGATATAATCCCCCAACCGCTCTCGAACGGTGCCCAGATCGACCTGTAACGGTCGATCAAACTGCACTGTCAAAACCTGACCTGCGATGGTGGCCCGATAACCGGTCGGGGCAGGCCAATCAAAAACCAACCGCGCAAAATCAGAATGCTGCCAAGCCCGGACTGTTACTGTTTCCTGTGCCTGGGCAAGCGTGCCCCACACAGTCACAATCAAAGACAAGGCCAGCGCCAGAGGGAGCGTACGGCAAAACCAAAGCCAGGCGCGAAGGCGGCTCACTGTCCCCGTGCCTCTGGCACGATGACGATATCGACCCGTCTGGCCAATGCAAAACGCTCCTGTTCAGGAATATCACCATCAATGTAGCGATAATTGGAATCTGCCAACCCCAATACCGTAAAATCGCCGGGATAGCCCGCTTCATTCAATGCCTTAGCAACGGCCAGACCACGCCCCAACGACAGCGCCCAATTATCAGGATAAACAGAGCCGGCGGCCGGCGGGTTTGGATCGGTATTCCCCTTGATATCCAGGCGATTGCCAAATTGACTGAAGACGACCCCCAATCGTCGCAGGGCAGGCATCGCCTCGGGATTAATCACTGCTCCGTTACCGGTGAAGAATTTGTCCGTAGGCAGTGACAGCACCAATTGATCCTCTAACCCCGTCATACGAATTGTTTTCAACAGCGGGTCATCCGCCAGTTTCGTTTCAAGTATCCTTTGCAAATAACCGGTTGGAAAGGCTGAGACCAGATCAATTCTCGTAATAGTGCGCTCTCCGATCGGGCGGGTCTCCCCTTCGACCTGAGGGTCATCCCGCGTTGCCAGCACAGAAATGATATTATCCCATTTTTCCGACTGCAATTGCGACATCGAATACAACATCACGAAGAATGCCAGCATCAAGGCCGTTACATCCCCGAATGTCACCAGCCAAGCAGGTGATTTCTCAATGGTTTCCTCAGGAATAGTGTCATTGTCCAACTGGGATGTATGAATATGACCCATCACTTCTGGCGGGCGATCAAAAAGCTGGACTGACGGTTGGTCAGCATAGCGGGATGGGGTTTCGTCGTCGCTCATCACAATCCCCCACTTGGGTCGAGCGTTGACATAGGAATGGGGGCAGACGCCGCTTCCTCAACTGGTTTGAAGGTCATGCGGGTATCCCCAGCATCCCGAATGAAGAATCGGAAACGTATACGCGATGAATTTCCCGTCCGAATGCCAATTTCAAAATTATCAGGCGGGGAGCCACCCTCCACCAGCGCCCGAGCCAAAGCCCCTGCACGATCAAAGGCCAGTTCGGTCCCATCCTTCTCATCATCAACAGTGGCAATCATCGCGTCAGGATTGGCCAGATCAATAGTTCCCTGGGGCACGGACGGAGGGGATGATGGCGCATCTGGTACGGTCGGGACCTTTGCTAAATTATCAACAAACAAGATCGCCTGCATGATAACAACCTGCCCAGGGATGCGCGCCGACAACACATTGGCTGTTGCGGCAAGCAGGTCCCGCCTGTCGCCTCGCAATTCTGAACGGGCACCGACAAACAGCTGAATCACGGGCAGCTCCACCATGATCTGCCGCCCTTGAGTCACCGTCTCAAACTTTACAAAAGGCACATCGGACAGCCATAGCCGCTCAACCTCATCCAGAACCTTCTGGGGCTCCAAGATACCGCCAAGGGTCGATACAAGAATTTCCGCCGATGTATCTGGGTCTGCCGAACTTTGAAACGTGGCAGAAACCGAGCTCAGAACATCGCGAGATTTTGTTTCCCGCAAGGTGGAGATAGAATTGAGCAAAATGAAGAAGGCCAACAACATCAGAAAAAGGCTTAAGAATAGGATAGGACCCGTCTCCTTTCGGATCGGGAGTACATCACTCTCTTCAGCTAACAGCTCTTCTTCATTTATCATCGGCCTAATATGCCGGAGTCGCAGGATAAATCGCAAGAAATCGCCGCAAATCCGTAAAATTTATTACAGTTTGGTAGCACGATTTATCACTTGAGGATCAGAAGCATCGTCATCCGTGCCGCGGCTCCACATCAACCAACATCAGATCTGTATCATCCGGTTTAACCCCAGCCGCCGTCAGCATGGCATGAACCTGGCCCCGATGGTGGGTTTGGTGATTGAACATATGGGCCACCAATAGAGCCCTGGATTCCATCATATCGCGCTCCACAGCGCCCGAATACCAAGTAAGGTTCCCTTTTAACCAATCAGCATCCAGCGTTTGCGCCCAATCCAGGATCAGTTGATCCGTTGCCAATCTGGCTTCCTTCATGACCTCCCAATCCTCAATCATAAGATGGGAGTCTGGATTGCTTTTTGGCGGTTTAGGCGATCCAGAAAATCTATGCATCCAGATCTGATCAGCCCATAGAATGTGACATAAGGTTCCCCGAATCGACCCAAAGAAAGCCCCACGATCCTGGTTCCGGACAGCCGCGTCCAATTGGTCAGCGGCAGCATAGAGACTGGCATTCTGCCACCGGTTATAACGGGCCATGGTTTTTAAATAATCCGTATCAATCATTTATCCGCTCTCATTTACCTGATCATGCCCAGCAGGGCTTTAGAACTCACCCAGGATGGCAAATAACTTAGATTTTAACATTGCGGCATTAAAGGGTTTTACGATGTAACCACTCGCGCCTGCCTGGCGCGCAGCAATAACATTTTCAGTCTTATTTTCTGGAGTCATCATCAAAAATGGCGTGGCATTTAATGCCTCATCACTCCGAATTTCCCGCAATAAGTCCAGCCCGCTCATAGGTTTCATGGTCCAATCTGAAATGACCAGCCCATAGGTCTTCTGTGCCAATTTCACCAAGGCGTTCGAGCCATCCGTGGCGTCATCAACATTCTTAAATCCAAATTCTAACAAAAGGTTACGCAGTATACGCAACATGGTCTGTCGATCATCGACGATAAGGATATTGATATCCAACCCGGCTGCCATGACATTGCTCCGCCCCAATCAAGCACAGGCCCCCAGGCGATCGAAAGAGAACCCCAAAAGCGCTAGTTTTTAAATGTAGGCAATTCCTTGCGGGCGTCAATTTCCTGAGTAACGATCACAGCCTTGCTTGGATCCATCGCCTCCAGGATTGGGGCCAGTTTCCTGTCGCTCATGCCACGAATAACGCTCAGGATCGTATCCAACTCCATCGTGTCAAAAATCGCTGCAGCCCGTTTCGGCTTCATGTTTGAGTAAACACGCTGCAGGCGGGCGCTTTCTTCGTCTTCCAAGCCTTCATATTTCGCAACCAGTTGCTTGATCTCGTCGCGAATGCCTTCATGATTCTTCTGTGTATCAGCCAGACGCGCTTCAACCACGCCCAGCATTGCAGTGCGCTGCTCAAGCTCCCGTTCACGGGCGTCCAGCTCTGCCCGACGCTGCGCCAGGCTATTGGCCAATCGCGCCTCCGTCGGGTGCATGCCTTCTGTCCCATCAACAATCGGAACATCGCTTTGGTCCAACTCCAGCGGTGTCATATCCTTACCATTGTCGCCGGGAACCGGCGGGATGGCACTGGCATCCTGCGCAATAGCCACACCGATCACAGGGGCCTTTGGCGAAGACTTCTGGTCCAAAAGCAGATCAACAATCTCGCCGGCTCGAAAAGATAAGCCGAGCGCTGCCAAGATGATGACCGCAGGGATCAACCTTAACCGCATTGCCTACTCCTCACCGCATATCCTGTAATGCTTTTAACAATTCCGATTTGGACTTGGCGCGAGCCTTCTTGGTCTCAAGCTTTTCACCGGCAGCAAGACGGTCCTCAGGAGATGCGACCAGTGATCGGGCCGATGGCTCGAACTCTTTGCTGTCTTCATCGGACTGTTTTCCGCGTATGGCCCGGGACACACCCTTCTTCAGGCTGTCCTTCAGGCTGGAGTCGCCCGATGTTCTTGACGACGTCTTGGCCCCCAGTTTCTGGTCCGGCACGGCACGCAATTCCTCGCGGACCTCTGTCGCCGGCTCTGCCGATCCCTTTCGACCCGCACGAATGCCAATTTCCAGGGCATCAGCAACCTTTTCGCCCCGCTTGATCAAGAATTCCAAATCATCACACAAGGCGCTCGCCTTATGGGCCGATTGCCGGGCATCGTTCAGGGTTGCGCCCACATCGGACTTCAACTCCGACAAAGCGGTTTCGGCCCGGGATGTAGCTTTGGTGAAGTCAGTGATCAAGGACTGCAATTCCTCACGCCCGGAGCGAATGATTGCCATCTGACGGTTCAATCGCACACCGTAATAGATGGCAACGCCCAAAAAAACCATGAGCGCCACATCAAAACCGATGCCTATCACCGTTCCGATCATTGACTTTTCGTTTACCCTTCACCGCCGCAGGAAGACCCTGCATTAAAAGAAATACACGTATTTTACCGAACGTGCCACCGTTGTCCCTGTCTATTTACTATCAGGATTCGCCTGAAAAAAGGGGACTAATCAACTTTCGCACGCTTGTCGATGCGCACGGCAATATTGCCACCCTTGCGTCCCATCGTGCCCGTGAACATTGGCATATTACCACATCGAATTTCCACCGGGGAATCCGGGGTAGCATGAAACGGCAGGAACATGCCTTCTTCCCACTCCAGGACCTCGCCCAGGCTCATCGTTACTTCATCCAGGACCGCTTCAATCGGAACTTCAGTAAACCACAGCTCTGTCGCCAAGTGGTTTTCCCAAATCGAATCCCGTCCGAATTTTTCCCCCATGAACATCTGCAACAGCAATTCACGAACTGGCTCCAACGTCGCATAAGGCAACATCAGTTCCAACCGCCCGCCACGATCTTCCATATCGATCCGCAGGCGTGCCAGAATGGCGGCGTTGGCCGGTCGGGCAATGGTGGCAAAGCGTGGATTGGTTTCCAGACGATCAAACCGCATCGTGACAGACGACAATGGATCAAATGCAGCAGACAGATCCGCCAGCACAACATTGATCATCCGCTCCACCAGGTTGCGTTCAATCGTTGTATATGGGCGCCCTTCAATCCGCATCGCCGCAGTACCTCGGCGACCGCCCAGCAATACGTCAACAATGGAGTAGATCAGCGAGCTATCGATCGTGATCAGGCCATAATTGTCCCATTCTTCCGCTTTAAAAACGGTCAACATGGCAGGCAATGGAATAGAGTTCAGGTAGTCACCAAAACGGATGGAGGTGATGTTGTCCAAGCTGACTTCAACGTTATCGGAGGTAAAGTTACGCAGGCTGGTCGACATCATCCGGACCAATCGGTCATAGACGATTTCCAACATTGGCAGGCGTTCATAGGACACCATGCCGGAATCAATGATCGCCTCGATCCCAGACTTGCTGGAATCTTCATCCCCACCTTCTTGGAAACCAAGGAGACTATCAATCTCATCCTGGTTCAGGACGCGCGCAGCGCCACCCGATGAGGAATCATCGCTATCGGCCATGGCCGCCCATTCAGCGGCAAGATCATCGTCGGTACCAGCGTCGCCGCCTCCGATATCCTCATTGGCCATCGCTTCAAACTGTTTGGCCATTTCTTCTTGATCGTCAGCCATACGTCCTGTGCCTCAATTGCGTTTCGGTCGATTCCATCATTCGAAACGGCGAAGCAATTCTGGGGCCAAGTTTCGAAAACCCCTTATGCCCCAGACTATTGCACCAACATTTTTACCAGCAGAAGATCTTTCACCGTGGTCGGTGCCACCACTTGACTCAATCGCCTGAACAATTCTTCACGGATCAGATAAGCCCCGGCGCTTCCGTTTAACTCTTCGGTTCTCAATTCCCGCAGGAAGGCGTTAAACTCACTGATAATCTTTGGCTTCATTTGTTCAATGCGCGCCACATCGGTCTGCGCTTCCAGTTCCAATTCGACCTGCAAGACGAGGAAATTCTTCCGCGTACCTGTACCGCTCAGCGAAACGGTCATTTCATCCATTGGATAGAAAACGCCAACGGGGTCAATTGCTGGCGGGGCATGTTCGTCGGCTGGTGCTGCATGCTCTTCCGTTGCATGTTCCTCACCGCCGCCCAACAAAGGGTCCAACAACCCCAACGCAAAGACA